>NZ_JAAVJB010000113.1 GCF_012034385.1 Streptomyces spiramenti | reverse complement strand
CCCCCCCCCCCACGGTCGCGGTGGCTAGAGCGCCACGCCCAGCAGTGCGTCCACCGCCCGTGCGGCGACGCCGGGGGCCCCCTCGTCGTCCCCGCCGTGGGCAGCCTGCGCCGCGGCCCAGCGGTCGAACGCGGCCAGCGCGGTCGGCGCGTCGAGGTCGTCGGCGAGTGCCTGCCGCATCTCGGCGAGGAGCGGCAGCGCCGAGGGCCCGTCGGGCCGCGACACCGCGGCGCGCCAGCGCGCCAGCCGTTCCGTCGCGGTCACCAGCACCTCGTCGGTCCACTCCCAGTCGGACCGGTAGTGGTGGGCGAGCAGCGCGAGCCGGATGGCGGCCGGTTCGACACCGTCCCGGCGCAGCTGCGAGACAAGCACCAGGTTGCCCCTCGACTTCGACATCTTCTCGCCCTGGTAGCCCACCATCCCCGCGTGCGCGTAGGTGTGGGCGTAGGGGTGGCTGCCGGTGAGCGCCTGTGCGTGGGAGGCGCCCATCTCGTGGTGGGGGAAGACCAGGTCGGACCCGCCGCCCTGGACGTCGAAGCCCATGCCGAGGGTCTCCAGGGCGATCGCCACGCACTCGATGTGCCAGCCGGGGCGTCCCCGGCCGAGCGAGCCGCCGTCCCAGGAGGGCTCGCCCGGGCGGGCGGCGCTCCAGAGCATGGGGTCCAGCGGGTTCTTCTTGCCGGACCGGTCGGGGTCGCCCCCGCGCTCGGCCGACAGCGCCCGCATGGTGGCCTGATCGTAGTGGGAGACCTCCCCGAACCGGGGGTCGGCGGCGACGGAGAAGTAGATGTCGCCCTCCAACTCGTACGCGGCCCCCTGCTCGCGGAGCCGTTCCACCAGCGGGACGATGCGCGGTATGGCCTCGACGGCACCGACGAAGTGGTCGGGGGGCAGCATGCGCAGGGCGGACATGTCGTCGCGGAAGAGGGTGGTCTCGCGCTCGGCGAGCGCGGTCCACTCCTCGCCGGTGGCTCGGGCGCGCTCCAGCAGCGGGTCGTCGATGTCGGTGACGTTCTGGACGTAGACGACTTGGCGGCCGGAATCGAGCCAGACCCGCTGCACGAGGTCGAACGCGGTGTAGGTGGCCGCGTGGCCCATGTGGGTCGCGTCGTAGGGGGTGATGCCGCAGACGTAGATCCGGGCGACGGGCCCGGGAACGGGCCGGTCGGGCCCGCCCGTCGCGGTGTCGTGGAGCCGCAGGTCAGAGCCCTGACCTGGCAGGGCGGGGACTTCGGAGGCGGGCCAGGCATGCATGGGAAGAGCCTAACCGGCGGCCCCCGGCCGGCACTATCGGTACCCGGCCGGGGAGGCACCGGCCGGGGGGAGGCACCGGCCGGACGGGCCGGGGCGCGGCCGTCGCCAGCTCCTGTCTGGTGAATCGCGCCGGTGAGGCCCGCAGTCTGTGGTGCGGTGGATCGCGAGGCGGAGCATCGCAGCTCGAACCGGTTGCGCTCGCGCGATGCTCCGATGCGGCGAGATGCCGCGCGAGGCGCCGCGGGCCGGGCGGGATTGACCAGACAGGGCCTAGACGGGGGGCCAGGGCACGGCGGGCCAGTCTCCGCCGGGGAGCGGGTGCACGCCGTCTGCACGGAGCGCCGCGACCCGAGCGCGCAGCGCCGCCAGTTCGCGCGGGGAGACGAGCCGGGCGAGCCGGGCGGCGGTGGGTTCGCCGTCGGCCAGCCGCGCGTCGAGCGCGGCCAGGGCTTCGTGCGCCTCGGCGTCGAGCGGCTCCCCCGCCCAGCCCCAGAGCAGGGTCCGGAGCTTGTTCTCCGTGTGGAAGGTCACCCCGTGGTCGATGGCGCGCAGCCCGCCGCCGGCAGCGGTCAGCAGATGGCCCCCCTTGCGGTCCGCGTTGTTGATCACCGCGTCCAGCACGGCCAGCCGGCGCAGGTCGGGGTCGTCGGCGTGGACCAGCAGCGCAGTGCGGTCGGGCGCCACCTGGGCATACCCCACGGCCCGCCAGCCGGGGCCGGGCTCGTCCCCGTCGACCAGCGCCAGCAGCGACTGCACGGCGGGCCCGCCGGCCTCCGCCGTCGCCGCGCCGGGGTCGGCGGTCGCGGTCGTCCCGGAGGGGAGGTGACCGGCGGGGGCGGTGACGGGTACGGCGGTGCCGTCGTCCGCATCGTCCGCGCTCCCCGCGCGGTCCTCGCCCCCGGGGCCCTCCGCGCCGGGGGGCGGGGGTCCGACCCACTGCTGGCACATGCCGGGTCCGTGCGGGCCCTCACGCAGCACCGTGGGCGGCACCAGCTCCCAGCCCATCGCCCGGCACACCTCGCCCGCCGCGACCTCGCGGGCGGCGAGCGTGCCGTCGGGGAAGTCCCACAGCGGCTGCTCCCCGGCGACCGGCTTGTAGACGCACCCCGTGCTCCGCCCCTCGGCGGTCACCGTGGCGTAGAAGACCGCGTTCGAGGCTCCGGTGAGCCGGCCGCGTACGGCCAGGGAACCCGTGGTGAGGAGTTGCTCGACCTCCTGGGGAGTCACAGCCGCCGCCGGTAGCCGTTCTGGCGCGGGCAGACGTGGCCCTCGGGGTCCAGCGGCAGGTTGCAGAGCGGGCAGGGCGGACGCCCGGCGTTGACGACGTCCAACGCGCGCTTGGCGAAAGCGCGGGCCATGCCGCCGCTGAGGAGGACCCGCAGCATCGGCGGGCCGTTCTCGTCGTCACGCAGCAGGCGCTCCTCGGCCTCGGCGAACTCCTCGTCGGAGTCGGCCTCCAGCTCCACCAGCGCCTGCGCCTCCACGACCAGCCGCTCGGCGTCGCCGTCCCAGGCCAGGGCCATGGTGCCGACCCGGAACTCCTCGTCCACGGGGGTGCGAAGGGGGTCGGTGTCGGCGATGTCGGAGGGGGCGACGGCCGGTACGGCGGTCTTGCCCCCGGATCGGCGGACCACCTCGTCGAGCAGCTCGTCGACCCGCTCGGCCAATGCTTCGACCTGCGCCTTCTCCAGGGCGACGCTGGTGGTGCGGCTGCCGTCGGTGGCCTGGAGGAAGAAGGTGCGGCGACCGGGCAGTCCCACGGTGCCGGCGACGAAGCGGTCCGGAGGGTCGTAGAGGAAAACCTGACGGGACACCTGTTCCGCTCCGTGGGGTCGACGGTTGATTCATGGGCACCCTACTGCGGGCGGGGATCACCGCGCGCCCGGCCCGGCGGCGCGGCGCCCTCCGCGGGCAGGCCCGGTGTCCGGTCCTCGTCCCTCCTCCACCCCGTGACGACCCGATCCGCCCCGCTCTTCTCTACGCTGGGGGCATGCGCATGCGCCCCACCCTGAGGTGGACCCCGGTCGGGGACCCGCTGCCCGCCACCACCGACCCCGCTCCGGCCGCCGAGCTGCTGGACGCCGGCGGCGTGCTCGTGCTCAGCGGCGCGGGGCTCTCGACGGAGTCGGGCATCCCCGACTACCGGGGCGAGGGCGGGAGCCTGAGCCGCCACACGCCGATGACCTACCAGGACCTGGTCTCCAGCCCGCAGGCCCGCCGCCGCTACTGGGCCAGGAGTCACCTCGGCCTGCGCACCTTCGGCAGGGCCCGCCCGAACGCGGGGCACCTGGCCGTTGCGGCTTTCGAGCGCCACGGGCTGCTGTCCGGGGTCGTCACCCAGAACGTGGACGGGCTCCACCAGGCCGCCGGCAGCGCGGGGACCGTCGAGCTCCACGGCGGGCTCGACCGGGTCGTCTGCCTGGCCTGCGGAGCCCGCACCCCTCGCGGCGAGCTGGCGGCACGACTGACGGCGGCCAACCCCGGTTTCGACCCGGTGGCCGCCGCGATCAATCCCGACGGCGACGCCGACCTGACCGACGAGCAGGTCGGGGACTTCAGGGTCGTCGACTGCACCGGATGCGGCGGACTGTTGAAGCCGGACGTGGTGTTCTTCGGGGAGAACGTACCGGCCGAGCGGGTGGAGCACTGCCGGAACCTGGTGCGGCGGGCGGAGTCGCTGCTGGTCCTGGGCTCCTCCCTGACGGTGATGTCCGGGCTGCGGTTCGTCCGGCAGGCCGCCGACGCGGGGAAGCCGGTGGTGCTGATCAACCTCGCGCCGACCCGGGGCGACCGGCACGCCCGGGCCCGGGTCGCCCTCCCGCTGGGGCCGACGCTCACGGGGCTCGCCGGTCGGCCGTCGACTGGATAACGCGCCGCGGCCCCGGGGGTTACGGGCGACGCGCCGGGCTCCCGCGGGCCACCTCAGCCGTAAGCTCTCCGCATGGCTACCCTGCTCCTCCTCCGCCACGGTCGCACCGCCGCCAACTCCGACGGGATCCTCGCCGGTCGCACTCCCGGGGTGGGGCTCGACGCACACGGCAGCGAGCAGGCCGCCGCCGTCCCCGGGCGGCTGGCGGGAGTGCCGCTGGCAGCCGTGGTCCACAGCCCGCTCCAGCGCTGCCGGGAGACCGTCGCCCCGCTGCTGGCCGCCCGCCCGGAGACGCCCGCGCGGGCCGAGGAGCGGTTCGTCGAGTGCGACTACGGCAGCTGGACCGGCGGCAGGCTGCGGGAGTTGGGCGAACACCCCCTGATGGAGACCGTGCAGCGGCAGCCCTCGGCCGCCGTCTTCCCCGGGGGCGAGTCCCTGCGCGCCATGGCGCACCGGGCGGTCGCCGCGGCACGGGAGGGCGACGCGGCCGTCGAGGCCGAGCACGGCGCGGAGGCGGTCTGGCTCGCCTGCACCCACGGCGACATCATCAAGGCCGTCGTCGCCGACGCCCTCGGTCTCCACCTGGACCTCTTCCAGCGGATCAACGTCGGCCCCGGTTCGCTCACCGCGATCCGGTACACCGCCGAGCGCCCGTTCCTGCTGCGCCTGGGGGACACCGGTGCGCAGCGCGTCCAGCCGCTCCTCCAAAGCGACACCCGCGGGCACCAGCGACAGCGTGGTCACGCCGGCGTCCGCGTACGCCTGCATCCGGTCGGCGATACGCTCCACGGGGCCGAGCAGCGTGGTGGAGTCGATCAGGTCGTGCGGTACCGCCGCGGCGGCGCCCTCCTTGTCCCCGGCGAGGTAGCGCTCCTGGATCTCGGCGGCGGCCTTCTCGTACCCCATCCGCTGTGCGAGGCGGTTGTAGAAGTTCTGCTTGCGGCTGCCCATGCCACCCACGTAGAGCGCGGTGTAGGAGCGGAACTGGTCGGCGAGGGAGGTCACGTCGTCGCCGACGGCCATGGGTACGGAGGGCACGATGTCGAAGCCGTCGAGGGTGCGGCCCGCGGCGGTGCGGCCGGCGCGCAGCGGCGCGAGGGTGGTCTGCTCCGCGTGCTCGGGTGCGAAGAAGACGAGCAGCGCGCCGTCCGCGATCTCACCGGTCTGCTCCAGGTTCTTGGGGCCGATCGCGGCGATGTAGAGCGGGATGTGCTCCCGCACCGGGTGGACGGTGAGCTTGAGCGGCTTGCCGGGTCCGTCGGGCAGCGGGAGGGTCCAGTGCTCGCCCTCGTGGCTGAGTCGCTCGCGGGCCATGGCCGTCCGCACGATCTCGACGTACTCGCGGGTGCGGCCCAGCGGCTTGTCGAAGCGGACGCCGTACCAGCCCTCGGAGACCTGGGGCCCGGAGACGCCGAGCCCGAGCCGGAACCGGCCGCCGGAGAGGGAGTCCAGGGTCGCGGCGGTCATGGCCGTCATCGCGGGAGCGCGCGCGGGGATCTGGAGGATGGCGGACCCGACGTCGATCCGCTCGGTGTGGGCGGCGACCCACGAGAGCACGGTCGGCACGTCCGAGCCGTAGGCCTCGGCGGCCCAGCAGACCGCGTAGCCCAGCCGGTCCGCCTCGCGGGCGACCGCGAGGTTGTCCGCGTCCATACCGGCTCCCCAGTAGCCGAGGTTGATACCGAGGCGCATCCGTTCTCCTTCGTCGCGGTGGGCGGCCTCCCCCGGTGCTACCGGTGGGTAACCTGTAGGCACTCCGGACTGTAGCCTGTCCCGCAAGTACGCTCAACGCCCATGGAGCCACGGCATTTGGGCCGCACCGGCCTGCGCGTTCCCCCGTTGGGCCTCGGCACGCTGACATGGGGACGCGAGGTCGGCGAACGCGACGCCGCGGAGCTGCTGCGCACCTTCTGGCGAGCGGGCGGCACCCTCGTGGACACCGCCGACGTCTACGCCGACGGCGGCGCGGAGTACATGCTCGGTCGGATGCTCGGCGGGTTCGTCCCCCGCCGCGACCTGGTGATCGCCACCAAGGCGGGCAGCGTCGCCGACCCGCACCGCCGCGTCGACGGCTCGCGCAGCCACCTCCTGAACTCGCTGGACGCCTCGCTGGCGCGGCTCGGGACCGACTACGTGGACCTGTGGCAGCTGCACGCCTACGACACCACCACGCCCCTGGAGGAGACGCTCCAGGCGGTCGACGACGCGGTGCGCAGCGGTCGGGTGCGGTACGCCGGGGTCACCGGTTACTGCGGCTGGCAGCTGGCGAAGGCCGGCACCTGGCAGCTGGCCGACGCGGGGCGCCGCTGCCGGCTGAGCACCACCCAGATGGAGTACTCGCTGCTCCAGCGAGGTGTCGAGCGGGAGGTCCTGCCCGCCGCCCTGGACCTGGGGATCGGGCTGTTGCCGTCCTCACCGCTCGGGCGCGGCGTCCTCACCGCCAAGTACCGCGGTGGCGCACGCCCTGCCGGCTCGCGCGCCGCCTCCGACCAGCTGTCCGCGTTCGTGGCGCCCTACCTGGACCAGAAGGCGGGCCGGGTGGTCGACGCGGTCCGCACCGCGGCCGACGGGCTCGGGGCGACACCGCTCCAGGTGGCGCTGGCGTGGGTGCGCGACCGCCCGGGGGTCGTCGCGCCGCTGGTCGGCGCGCGAACCGCCGCGCAGCTCGACGCCGCCCTGTCGGTGGTGGACCTTACGCTTCCCCAGGAGATCCGCCGCGCGCTGGACGATGTGTCGGCGCCGGTGCACCATTACCCCGATCAGGACTGGAGCACGCTGTGACCGATGGCAGCCCGGCGGCGGACGACGGGCAGCGGCCCGCGGCGAAGGCCGAGGAGCTGATGGCCGCGGTCCGCGCGGTGGAGAAGGGCGAGCGGCCGGCGACGGAGTTCTTCGCGGCGCCCGCACCCCGGACCCGACAGCGGACAGGGCCCGCGACCGGTTCCGCGCGGCGGCCCCCGGCGGGCGCTTCCCCCGCCACCGGCCCCGCGGTACCCCGGGCGACGGGCCCGGTGGCCCCGGGCACGCCCGCCGAGGGGCTCGCCGCGCTGCTCGCCGAGAGCGGCGCGCCCGGCTCGCTGGCGGGCCCGGTCACCGGCGCTCTCGGGCCCCGCGCCGCCGAGGTGCTGCGTGCCGACCCGTGGACGCTGCTGGCGGCTCCGGGCGTCCGACCGGCGCAGGCGGACGAGTTCGCCCGAGCCCTGCTGGGCGACGGCTGCGGCCCGGACGACGAGCGGCGCACCCGCAGTCTGGCGGTGTGGCTGCTGGAGGGCGCCGCCCGGCGGGGCCACACGGTCCGCACCCCCGAGGAACTCCACCGCGACCTCGCGGCCCACGCCGTCACGGACGGCGACGCGGCGCTGGAGGACGCCGTGGAGGCGGGCGCGGTGCTCGCCTTCCAGGAGCCGGTGCCGGGAGCCGAACCGGACGAGGAGGGCGAGCTCCCCTCGCGCACCCTCTTCGGGCTGGACCGCTGCGCCGTCGCCGAGGAGGGGCTCGCGGACGGCCTGCTGCGGCTTCGCGCCACCTGCCCGCCCCCGGGGGCGACGGTCCCTGACGGTCATGACGACCGCGCCGCCGGGGACACCGACGGCGCCGAGGGCACCGGGGGCGACGCGCCAGCGACCGAGGACCCGGGCGCGACGGAGGGCGCCGGGGACGGCTCTCCGGCGCCGGACGTCCCGGTGGACCGCACAGCCGGTTGGGGGCGGCTGGCGGGCGCCGAGCTCCCCCGAGCCGCCCGGGAACTGGCCACCGCGACTGCGGGTCACGGCGTCGTGGTGCACACCGGAGGCCGAACAGCGCGCGCCGAACCCGTGGAGTTGGTCCGGGCCGCGCGTCGCGCGGGGCTGCGGGCCGAGCTGGTGGCCCACGCCCCCGGTGACGAGGAGGGCGCGGGGGACGTCGTCCCGCGGGCACTCGCGGCGCTGCTGACCGGCGCCGAAGCGGTCCCGCGGGACGAGGAGGGCGCGCTGGCGCTGGACCTGCTCGCGGTCCTCGACGCCGAGCAGCTGGACACCGAGTCGGCCGCCGCGGTGGTCGAGGCGCTGCCCGACGGTGCGCGGCTGGTACTGAGCGGCGAGCCGGGGCTCCTCGGCCCGGCCGGGCCGGGCCAGCTCCTCGCGGACCTCCTCACCTCCCGGGTCTGCCCCCGGGTCGCCTCCCGCACCCCCGACGAGGGGCCGGTCGGCGAGCTGGTGTCGTTGGTCGCCACCGGCGAACTCGCGCGGGTCGACGCCCCCGGCAACGAGGTGGTCGTCGTCCCCGCGCAGGACCCGGGCGAGGCGGTGCACCGCACCGTGCAGCTGGTCACCGAGTCCATTCCGCGAGCGTTCGGCGCGGGCCCGGCCGACGTGGTGGTGCTGACCACCGCCCACGGCGGCCCCTGCGGCACGCGTGCGCTGAACGCCGCCGTGAAGGAGCGGGTGAACCCGGGGCCGGGCAGGTTCGGCGGGTTCGACCCCGGCGACCGCGCCGTCTGGTCCGCCGGTGTCGGGCACACGGTGTCGGGGACGGTCCTGGAGGCCGACTCCACGACACGGAGCCTGGTCTGCGAGACCCTGGAGGGGCGGGTCACGGTGCCCGCCGACGAGGTGTCGCTGCGGCACGGCTGGGTGCTCACCGCCCACCAGGCGGCCGGGCGGTCCTGGCCCGCGGTGGTCGTGGTGGTCCCCGGCGACGCCGGTGCGCTGCTCGACCGGGCATGGGTCCACACGGCCTTCAGCCGGGCGCGCCGCCACCTCTCGGTGGTGCAGGGCGCCGGACCCGCGTTGGCGGCTGCGGTCGCGGCGGCACCCCGCCCCCGGGCCACCCGTCTGGCAGAGCTGTTGCACCAGGGCGCGGCGGAGGCCGCGGCGGAGGCCGCGGCGGAGGAAGACTGAGCGCCGTGGTCCGCGGCACGAGAGGAGCGAGGCGATGAGCAACGAGGTCCAGGTCACCTTCGACGCGCGCGATCCCAGAGCGCTGTCGTCCTTCTGGCGGGACGTGCTGGGTTACGTCCACCCCGCGCCACCGGGTGTGGACCTGCCGGAGGGCGCCGACCCGCTGGCGGCGTGGGACGAGTTCCTCGCGGGGATCGGCGTTCCGGAGGCGGAGCGCAACGCGAGATCGGCGATCGAGGACCCGGCCGGACGGGGGCCGCGACTGTTTTTCCAGCAGGTGCCCGAGGAGAAGACGATCAAGAACCGGGTCCACCTGGACGTCCGTGCCGCCCCCGGGCTCCGGGGCGGGGAGCGGATGGACGCGCTGGAGGCCGAGTGCGCCCGGCTCGTCGCCCTCGGCGCGAGCCGGGTGCGCCGTGACGAGCCGGAGCCCCCGATGAGCGCGGGATTCATCGTGATGACCGACCCCGAAGGCAACGAGTTCTGCCTGGACTGACCGCCCCTTGCGCGACGGCGGTCCGGGTCGGTGCCGCCGGTCCGGACCGCCGGTCGGGCGGGTCCCGCGACTGCGGGCCCGCCGGGCGCTCAGAGGCTCTCGATGTCGTCCTCGTCGAACGCCTCGCTGATGTCGAAGCGGCAGATCACCCGCTCCGGGTCCACGTTGTCGAACGGTGCGGGCAGCCACTCCCCCGGCTCCGTCGCTTCCTCGCCGGCGGCGACCCAGGTGGTCGCGTCGCCCTCCTCCAGCCCGAACTCGGCGTGGCGGGTGGCGATCTCGTCCGGTTCGAACTCGCCGAAGAGGACTCCGACGGCGGCGTGCAGGCTCTGTCCGGCTCCCACGCCGACGGCTTCGTCCTCGTCCACCGACTCCGGGTCGAGATCGGCGACGCGCTCGGCCTGCGCCAGCAGCCTGCGGGGGTCGGTCACGGTGTAGTCCCGGCGGATGTAGACGCTCAGCACCTCCGGCTCCTCGGGGCCGTCGTAGTCGGCCCGCCCGTCGGTCGTCGGCACCTCGAAGGGGGTCACCTCGTCGTGGACCTCGTACAGCATCTCGTCGTACACCTCGCCGGCCGCGGCCAGCTCGTTGAAGGCGTTGAACACCTCGGCGTCCGCGGCGGCACCGGAACCGCCGGCGGCGCGCCGCTCCACGGCGTCCAGGTGGCGGTCCAGCGCCTCCTTCAGGGCTTCGGCGGCGGCTCGGACCTCGGCAGCGCTGGGCTGCGCAGCATCAGACATGATGCAGACGGTATCGGCAACCGGGGCCTGCCCGCACAATGGATTCGATGCCGGAATACGAGTTTCGTGATGTCTTCGTGGCGCGCGGGGTCTCCCGCGCCGCCGCTACCCGCCTCCTGACCGAACACGCCGAGTACGGGCACTGGGAACTGGACAGACTCCGGCTGTTTCCGGACGGCAGCAGACGAGTGCGACTGCGGCGCAGAGTGATCCGCCAGGTGCGCGCCACCTGGTGAGCCGGGCGCGTCGCGGGGGTACCCGGGCGGGGCTGCCGCCCACCGGCGGCACCGCCGGGCGCGTCCGCCGCGTCGAGCACTGCACCCGCGCGCCGGTGGGCGCGCTTCACACCTGAGCGCCGGTGGGCGCGTGTGCTCTTGTCCGGAGCTCCTTCCGGGTGGGGGCGCGTCGCGCCGGGCGGCGACGCGCATGGCGAAGGCCGGGCGACCGCCTCGTCGGAGGGCGGCCGTCCCGGCCTGTTCGGCTGAGGTGCCCGGTGGTCAGGCGTTGGCGCGAGAGCGCCGGTACAGCACGGCGCCACCGGCCAGCAGGCCGGCCGCGAGCGGCAGGGCAGCCGCGGGGGCGATGTCGCTGCCCGTCTCGGCGAGGGCACCCCGGTCGGGCGTCTCACCGCGCGGGCCCTCGGGCGTGCTCGGCGTCTCGGGCGACTCCGGGGTGACCGGGGTGACCGGGCCCTCGGGGGTCTCGGGGGTGACGGGGGTCTCCGGCTCCTCCGGCGTCTCGGGAGTCTCGGGCTCCTCCGGCGTCTCAGGGGTGACGGGGGTCTCCGGCTCCTCCGGGGTCACGGGGGTCTCCGGCTCGCCGGGCTTGCCGGGGTGCTCCGGGACGTCGCCGTTGCCGCAGTCGTTGCCGGTGGCCGGGTTCAGCAGGCCGACGACGGAGACGCTGTTCCCGCAGACGTTCGCCGGGATGTCGACCGGCACCTGCACGGTGTTGCCGGAGCCCACGCCCGGCGAGTTGGAGGCCACGCTCTCCGCCTCGGCGCCCCCGCCGTGGCTGTGGCTGCCGCCCTTCCCGTCGTCCTTGCCGTGGTCGTGCGACGGCGTGGAGACGTTGGCGCAGCTGTTGCCGATCGCCGGGTTGAGCAGACCGATCACGCTGACCGTGTTGCCGCACAGGTTGACCGGCACATGGACCGGAACCTGCACGTTGTTGCCGGAGATGACGCCCGGCGAGTTGGCCGCCACGCCCTCGGCGCCGGAATCGGCGAACGCCGTCCCCCCGGACAGCACCAGCACACCGCCGGCGGCCGCGACGGAGATCAGGCCCTTCCTGGTGACCTCACGCATTGTGGTTGTTCCCCTGCCTAGATACCTCGTGGAAGAGGCGGAGGTGAAAACTCGGAAACCCCCCTCCGCCTCAGGGAACCAGGCGACTCCGGAGCGCACAGCGCTCCGGAGCCGCCCGGCGTCAAGCCCTCATGTCAGTGAGGCGCAACGTCACTTGTTGATGCAGGTGTTGCCGAACGTGGGGTTCAGCAGCCCGATCACGGAGACGGTGTTGCCACACAGGTTCACGGGCACGTGGACCGGAACCTGGACGACGTTGCCGGAGAGGACACCGGGGGAGTTCAGGGCGGCACCCTGGGCACCCGCGTCGGCGACGGCGACGCCCGCACCCGCGAGCACGAGACCGCCGGTGGCAGCCGCGGCGGCGACAACCTTCTTGATCATGCTTCCTCCTCATTGACACAAGCGATTCCCCGGTAGCGGGAACCGCCGCGACCCCCGGTAAGGGATCGCCATCGTCAGTAACGAGGGCAGGCCAACGAAGCTACGAACCCCGGCGGGGTTTCACCCGTCCGGAGGGTTTCGTACGACCGGGCGAATATCGGCGGGTGTGCGGACGGATCACCGACCGCACACCCGTCGGGGTGCCGTCAGCTGGCGTCGAGGAAGCGGTCGAGCACCCGCACACCGAACTGCAGGCCGTCGACCGGGACCCGCTCGTCCACACCGTGGAACATGCCGGCGAAGTCCAGCTCGGGCGGCAGCTTCAGCGGCGCGAAGCCGAAGCCGCGGATGCCGAGGTCGTCGAAGGACTTGGCGTCGGTCCCACCGGAGAGCATGTACGGGACGGCGCGGGCGACCGGGTCCTCGGCGAGGAGCGAGGACTGCATGGCGGCGACCAGGTCACCGTCGAAGCTCGTCTCCAGCGCCTTGTCGGCGTGGACGTCCTCCCGGCGGACCCGGGGGCCCAGCAACTGGTCGAGGTCGGCCAGGAACTCGGTCTCGTGACCGGGCAGGAAGCGTCCGTCGATGTGCGCGGTGGCCTGCCCGGGGATGACGTTGACCTTGTAGCCGGCGCCGAGCTGGGTGGGCGAGGCGGTGTTGCGCAGGGTCGCGCCGATCAGCTTGGCGATGCCCCCGAGCCGGGCGAGGGTCTCGTCCATGTTCTCCGGGTCGAGCTCGACGCCCAGCGCGTCCGAGAGCTCGTCGAGGAAGGACCGCACCGTCGGGGTGACCCGCACCGGGAAGGTGTGCCGTCCGACGCGGGCGACCGCCTCACACAGCTCGGTGATCGCGTTGTCGGTGTTGGTCATCGAGCCGTGGCCGGCGGTGCCGTCCACGGTCAGCCGCATCCAGTGCATGCCCTTCTGGGCGGTCTCGATGAGGTAGAGGCGGAGGTTCTCGTTGACGGTGAAGGAGAAGCCGCCGACCTCGCTGATGGCCTCGGTGACGCCCTCGAAGAGGTCGCGGTGGTGGTCCACCAGGTACCGGGCGCCGTGGGTGCCGCCGGCCTCCTCGTCCGCGAGGAAGGCCACCACCACGTCGCGCGGCGGCTTGCGGCCGGACCGCATCCGCTCGCGGATCACGGCCAGCGTCATGGCGTCCATGTCCTTCATGTCCACCGCGCCCCGGCCCCAGACGCAGCCGTCGGCGATCTCGCCGGAGAACGGGTCGTGCGTCCAGTCCGCGGCGTTGGCCGGGACGACGTCGGTGTGACCGTGGATCAGCAGCGCGGGCCGTGAGGGGTCCTCGCCCTCGATGCGGGCCACGGTGGAGGCGCGGCCGGGGCGGGACTCGAAGATCTTCGGTTCGAGGCCGACCTCGGCGAGCTGTTCGGCCACGTACTCGGCGGCCTTGCGCTCACCGGGCCCGGAGTCGTCGCCGTAGTTGCTGGTGTCGATACGGATCAGGTCGCGGCACAGTTCCACGACCTCCTGCTCGGCGGTGCCGAGATCCTGCTCGCTCAACGTTCCCTCTCCCTTGGCTCGTTGCGTCGCCGTCGCACGCGCGCCGCGGCGCCGGGTCCATGTCCTCGCCGTCCGGCGTCGGCACCGGACGGCGGGTGCGCGTGGCCCCCATCCTCTCCCCCGCGCCGCCGAAGCGGCCGGGTGTCCCGTATCGGCGGGGCGCGCGGCGCCCCCCGCGCCCCGCCGAGGTGATCGGCACGCCCGGGCTTTGCTATGGTTTCCCACGTCGCCGAGCCCGCAGGGCCGCAGGCGGCAGCCCTGTCCGGGTGGCGGAATGGCAGACGCGCTAGCTTGAGGTGCTAGTGCCCTTTATCGGGCGTGGGGGTTCAAGTCCCCCCTCGGACACTGGTGGCACCCCGATGGGGGTCGAGGTTCGCCCCGGCCCCCATCGGTTGTTCCACGGGCCAGGAGGCGAAGCCGAAGTCCGGGCAGCGGTGGTCCGTTCCTCCTCGCCCCGGGCCTCGCGCAACTCGGAGTACGCCGCGAGCGAGCGGACCGAAGGGGCCGGGTGGGAACCCAGTGACCGCGAGGACGCCTCGCCGATCCACCCGATGGGCCGCCACGTCGAGGACGAGGGCTGCCGGGGTGGGTGCGGTGGGGGCTCTCTCCGGTGGTGGACGCACGCCCGCGCGGGTCACCCACCTACCGACCGCGGACGGTAGGTCCACCCCTCGGAGGGCGTGCGGATCCGGCTCGAAGGCACCCCGTCGGCGCAGGGCCCGGCCAGGAGCCGGCCGGGCACTCCAACGGGAGCACACGTCACGATCCTGCCGGAGGATCGCGGACGCGAGGCCGGAGCGGTGAGCCCGCGGTCGCAGGGGCGCGGGTGGCTCGGGTCGCACCGGAGCGGGCCGGATCTCCCCGTTACCCAGGTGCCACCCGGTCGCCGCTGTGAGAACCTCGGTGGCGCCGGACGGGGGTGACGACAACGCCGGAGCCATGTCTTGGCCCGTGTCGCTTGCAGCGGCCCACAGCCCGGCCGGTGAGCGCGGCTCCGAAGAGCCGCGGACGCGGCGGGTACCAGGAATGTGGAGGGGAACCCATGATCGAGATCTCCGAGCCGATCACGACCGAACGACTCGTGCTGCGGCCGTTCACCGCGGCGGACGAAGCCGCGATGCTGGCCTTCGAGTCGCGGCCCGAGGTGGCGCGCTACCTCTACAACGAAGCGCGGACCTCGGAGGACAACGCCCGCGAGCTCGCCGTCCGGCAAGGGCAGACCGCGCTGCGGGATGAGGGGGACACCCTGCTGCTCGCCGTCGAGCTGGACGGCGAGGTCATCGGCTACACGCTGCTGACCTGGCTGAGCGAGCGGCACCGGCAGGGCGAGTTCGGCTACGTGCTGCACCCCGACCATGGCGGGCGCGGTCTCGCCACCGAGGCGGCGCGAGAGATGCTGCGCCTGGGGTTCGAGCAGGTGGGGCTGCACCGGATCATCGGCCGCTGCGACCCGCGCAACGAGGCCTCCGCCAAGCTGATGAGCCGTCTGGGCATGCGGCAGGAAGCGCACTTCGTGGAGTCCGAGATCTTCAAGGGCGAATGGGGCGGCGAGCTGCACTTCGCGATGCTCGCCCGCGAGTGGGAGGCCGCCGAGAGGCCCGGCTGACCGGTCGCCGGCGCCGGGAAACCGGCTGCGGCGCCGCCCCGCCGCTGCCACCCATGACTGCTGTGGACGATCAGATCGCGCGGTGCGACGGCTGGTGGAGTCGGTGGTGGGCCCCGGGCTGCGCGCGCTGTACCTGCACGGCTCGGCGGTGGCGGGCGGGCTGCGGCCGGCCGGCGCCTGGACCTGCTCGCGGTGACCGACCGGCCCCTCGGCGGGGAGCAGCGCGCCCGGCTCGTCACCGGGCTGCTGGAGCGGTCGGGCCCCGCCGCCGGGCCGCGCCCGGCGGCGGAACTGCTGGTCGTCGTGGGCGGGGACGTCGTCCCGTGGCGGTACCCGCCGCGCGCCGATCTGCGGTTCGGCGAGTGGGCTGCGGCGCGCGGTGCTCCGCTACCCGCGCCCCGCGCCCCGGCCCCGCCGACATACCCGACCTGGCGGTGCTCCTGACGGGCGCCCGCTCCGCCGGCCGGGTGCGCGTGGGCCCCGCCGCCGGACCGGGAGCTGCCCACGGTGCCGGCCGGCGACGTGGCGCGGGCGACCGTCGCCGCCGTGGCGGAACTGCTCGCCGAGGTGGCCGACGACCCCCGCAACGCGGTGCTGACCCTCGCCCGGGTGTGGACCACGCTGGCGACCGGTGGGATCCGCTCCGAGGACACCGCCGCCCGCTGGGCGCTGCCCAGGCTCCCGGCTGCGCGGCGGCCGGTGCTGACGCATGCCCTGCGGCTCTACCGCGAGAGCGACTGCGCCGCCGAGTGGTGGCCGGTCGGGCTGCGGCAGCAGGCCCCGGACCACGCAGGCCACCTCGCGGCCGGGATCGCCGCGGCGGC
>NZ_JAAVJB010000112.1 GCF_012034385.1 Streptomyces spiramenti | reverse complement strand
GGCCTGCACCGGGTCCGCCACGGCGGTCTCCGAGCGGAGCGCTGAGCGCCGCGGCCGGGCGGGCTCGGAGCCACAGGCGGCCCGCTGCCAAGCAGCCGCCGCGCGGACGGGGGCGGGCCGCCGGCCCGGCGTGAGAGCCGAACGGCGGGAAACCGGCGCCGAGAGACACGTCAGCCCCTGTCGCCGAGAACCTTCGGCGGCAAGGGGCTGACGGAGCGGGTCCAGCGGTGGTGTCACACGGCGGTCGCAGCCGGCCAGCTCATCCGGATGCGGCCACCCTCCGCATCCGCCGCCACCTCGAAATCGTCCACGAGGCCGCTGATGACGGCGAGCCCGAGCTCGTCCGTCTCCTCACCGGTGTCGTCCTCGCCGTCGCGGTGCTGCGGGACCGAGCCCGGTGCGTCGTCGCCGACCTCGATGGAGAAGGTCTTCTCCCCCTCGGTGAGACTGACCCGCACCGGGGTCTGGAGGCCGTGCAGCTTGTGCAGTCCGACGGCCCTCGTGCAGGCCTCACCCACGGCGAGTCGGAGCTCGTCGAGCACCGACTCGTCGACACCGGCCCGACGTGCCACGGCAGCGGCTACCAGCCGAGCGGTGCGAACGTGCTCGGGCGACGCGCTGAAGCGCAGATCGACGGTGGCCATTGCTGTCCCCCTCGTCACCGCACGGCGCCCCGACCGGCTGGTGCGCCGACCACGAGCGGGGAGCACGGTGATTGGTGTGATTCGGTTGGCTTACGGAGACGCACGGGCAGAGGGACCCGCGCGGTGACAATGACCGCGCGAGTCCGCCCGCACCGGCCCTGAGGCCGGTCACACCGATCAGTCGGAGGCCGCGACGGCCTCGTCGACCGAGTCATGGATCGGGAAGACCTTGGTCAGACCCGTGATCCGGAAGATCTTGAGGATGCGCTCCTGGTTGCAGACCAGTCGCAGCGAACCCTCCTGAGCCCGGACACGCTTCAAGCCACCGACCAGCACACCCAGTCCGGTGGAGTCGAGGAAGTCGACACGCTCCATGTCCACCACCAAGTGGTGGTTGCCCTCGTTCACCAGCTCCACGAGCTGCTCACGCAGCTTCGGAGCGGTGTAGACGTCAATTTCGCCGCCAACCTCGACGACGGTGCGGTCGCCGACGGTACGAGTCGACAGGGACAGGTCCACAGATCCTCCAGCACCTTGCTCATGGGCGGTTGCCCCGGGACGCCCCCACCCCTCGGCGGAGCGGCGAACCGATTGCCGCCAGTGCATTCAATCATTTACACGGGGCCGGGGACGACGACTTATGGTCATTGTCCGCCGGACCGGTGACAGACTCGATGTCGATGCAGTACGAACCGGCCCCGCCGACCCCGGACCCCCCAACGGCCCGTCATACACCCCGGGCCCTGCTGGCGCGCCTCGAATCAGCGGGCGACCGCTCCGGTCGTGTCACCCACACGGAGCACTTGCCCGCTCGAGCGGCACGTTATTCCCCCTGGCCCCACGAGCTTCACCCCGACGTCGTCGCCGCCGTTCGGGAGCTGGGCGTCGACCGACCCTACAGCCACCAGGCCGAGGCAGTGGGGCGGGCGCTCGGCGGGGAGTCGGTCATCGTCGCCACCGGCACCGCCTCGGGCAAGTCCCTCAGCTATCTCGCGCCGGTCCTGCACGCCCTGCTCGGTCCGGCGCTCGAGGGGCGGGCACCCACCGCCCTCTACCTTGCGCCCACCAAGGCGCTCGCCGCGGACCAGGCACGCGCGGTGAAGCGGTTGGCCGCGCCGCTGGGCACGGCGGTCCGGCACGCCGTGTACGACGGTGACACCCCCGCCGAGGCGCGTGCCTGGGCCCGGCGCTACGCCAACCTGCTGCTCACCAACCCGGACATGCTGCACCGCGGGCTGCTGCCGGGCCACCGGCGGTGGGCCTCCTTCCTCCGCGGACTGCGCTACGTGGTCATCGACGAGAGCCATGTCTACCGGGGGGTGTTCGGTTCCCACGTCGCGCAGGTCCTCCGTCGGTTGCGGCGGCTCTGCGCGCACTACGGTGCGCAGCCGGTGTTCCTGCTGGCGTCGGCGACCGCGGCGGAACCGGGCGAGGGAGCCTCCCGGCTCACCGGGGTGGACGTCCACCCCGTCACCGAGGACGGCTCGCCCCGCGGCGAACTCGCCTTCGCGCTGTGGGAACCTCCCCTGACCGAGGCGAGAGGCGAGCGCGGTGCCCCGGTGCGGCGGTCCGCGACCGCCGAGGCCGCCGACCTGCTCTGCGACCTGGTCAACGAGGAGGCCCGCACCGTCGCGTTCGTCCGCTCCCGCCGAGCCGCCGAGCTGATCGCGCTGATCGCCCGGGAGCGGCTGGACCGTCGCCGCGGCGAAGCCGTGTCGTCCTACCGCGGCGGTTACCTCCCGGAGGAACGAAGGTCTCTGGAACGTGCGCTGCACAGCGGCGATTTGCTCGGCCTCGCGGCGACGAACGCGCTGGAACTGGGCGTGGACGTCGCTGGCCTGGACGCCGTGCTGATCGCCGGCTTTCCCGGAACCCGGGCCTCCCTGTGGCAGCAGGCGGGGCGCGCCGGGCGGGGCGGCGAAGGGGCACTGGCGGTCATGGTCGCCCGCGACGACCCTCTCGACACCTACCTCGTGCACCACCCCGAGGCGCTGTTCCGCCGCCCGGTGGAGGCCACGGTGCTGGACCCGGGCAACCCCTACGTCCTCGCTCCGCACCTGTGCGCCGCGGCCGACGAACTGCCGCTGACCGAGCACGACTTCTCGGTGTTTGACGCCTCCGCACGGGAGCTGACCCCCAAACTGGCCGCCCGCGGCCTGCTCCGGCGCCGGGGCGCCGCCTGGTACTGGACACGGCGGGACCGGCCCAGCGACCTGGCCGACATCCGCGGCGAGGGCGGCCCGCAGGTGCAGGTGGTCGAGGAGTCGACCGGCCGGCTGCTGGGAACGGTGGACACGGCCGCGGCGCACACCACCATGCACGAGGGCGCCGTGCATCTCCATCGCGGAAGCAGTTTCGTGGTGCGGAGCCTGGACCTCGGGAACCACACCGCGCTGGTCGAGGCCGCGGCGCCACCGTGGACGACCTCGGCCCGCGACACCAGTGAGATCGCTGTCCTCGACACCGACCTCACGGAGCAGTGGGGCGCGAGTCGGATGTACCTCGGTTCGGTGGAGGTGACCAACCAGGTCGTGTCCTACCTCCGACGACGCCCCGTCACCGGGGAGATCCTCGGTGAGATCAGACTCGACATGCCCCCGCGGGTGCTGCGCACCCGCGCTGTCTGGTGGACGCTGACCGAGGACCAGATCGACGAGGCGCGACTGACGCCGGAGATCCTCCCCGGCGCCCTCCACGCCGCCGAGCACGCGGCGATCGGGATGCTGCCGCTGTTCGCGACCTGTGACCGCTGGGACATCGGTGGCGTCTCGACGGCGCTGCATCCCGACACCCTGCTGCCGACGGTCTTCGTGCACGACGGGCACCCGGGCGGCGCCGGGTTCGCCGAGCGCGGCTACCACGCGGCCAGGGAGTGGCTGACCGCGACGCGGGACGCGATCGCGGCCTGCGAGTGCGAGGCCGGCTGTCCCTCGTGCGTGCAGTCGCCGAAGTGCGGCAACGGCAACGACCCGCTCCACAAGCGTGGTGCCGTACGGCTTCTCACGGTGGTCCTGCGCGGGATCGTGCCGACACCGTGAGCGGGACGTTCCGAGGAGCGGCGGACACCACCACCGTGAGGTCGGCGATGCCGCTCGCCGCCACGTCGCACCTCGCCAGCCTGGCACCGTTCGCCTCGGCGACCGCAGCCGCCGAGTCACACGCCGGTCCGGGCCCCAGCAGAGCCCGGTCGGCAGCGGCGAGAGCAGCCAGGTCGGCTGCGAGCGCGGCTCGTTGACGCGTGTCGGCGACCGCGACGACCGCCAGCACGGCGGTGGCCACCATGACCAGGACACCGGCACAAGCCACCGCCACCACCGTCGCCGATCCCCGGTCGCGGCCGACGGTCCGGTGGGGCAGCTGCTGCCGGAGCCCGACGGCGGGGCAGGACGTCGTGAAGGGCGCGAAGGCGGCGGTCCGCCCGTCGCCGACCACGGCGGGGGCCGGACGCCCACGGCTGCGGCCGACCGCGGTGGCCACGGCGCCCCGGTCGAGTGGCCGCCGGGCGTCCTCGTGGACCGGGCACCCCTGGCGCGGCTCACGTCGGTTCCACATGTGCGCTGGCGCGTGCGGCGACGGTGAGCGCCAGTCCGTCGGGGCCCGGCGACCGTGCGGCCACCACCACCCGATGGAGCTCCCCGTCGTGGGAGAACTCGACCTCCGCCCCGCGGGGCGCGATCGCCAGAGCGAGTTCCCGGGCCGCTTCCGGCGTCTCCCCCCGGGCGAGGGCACGCGCTCCGCCGCGCGCGGCGTCGGCGCACTCCTGGCGGGCGAGCCCGACTCCCACTCCCCACAGCAGCATGGCGAGGACCGCGACGATCGCAGGTACGGCAAGGGCGGCCTCCGCGGTGACGAAGCCGCGGTCGCCGCGGCGGACGGCACGGGGAGGCCCAGCTTCCGCCACGCCGTCACAGCGGAGCATCGAGGGCTCGTTCCACGAGGCCGCGGAGCGCCGAGGAGACGGTGTCGGAGGTGACGACCTGGTAGAGCACCGCCGCGAGGCCGGCTGCGGCGACCGTCCCGATGGCGTACTCGGCGGTGCTCATGCCGGCGTCTCGAGGCAGCCGGGGAGGCCGGGCGAGCCGGGTGCGGGCGCGGTGCGGGAGGGTGCGGACTGCACAGAGCCGGTGCTTGTTCACGGTGATGCTCCTTCGTTGAGAGGGGGTCCGGTGCCGTGGTCGGCCCGGGGCGCGTGGGGGCACGAGTTCTCCCCGACGGCCGTGTCGGTCCGTCGGATGTACGCGGTGCGGACGGTGTCGACGACCCGTTCGCCGTGTCGGTGCGGAGCTCGGCGGGTGCGACGAGGTGGCTGGACAAGAGGCGCCGGTGGGGCGGGGTGTGGAGGCCGAGTCACGGGGAACGACGCCTCGCGGTGGAGGCGCGGATGCTCAGAGGAGCTCGGCGGCGAGTCCGATCACGACGGGCGCGACGCCGATGAAGAGGAAGGCCGGCAGGAAGCAGAGGCCGAGCGGGCCGGTGACCAGGACCGCCGCTCTCCGGGCACCGGCCTGCCCCGCGCGGGCCTGTGCGCGACGCTGTTCGGCCGCGGTGGTCGCGACGGCCTCGACGGCTCCGGCACCGCCGGTGTCGGCGAGCTCCAGCCGTCTGGCGAGGGTCCGGGCCCCTGGCGAGCGGCCCAGCCGCTGCCAGACGCTCGCGGGGTCGCCACCGAGCCGGATCTCACGAGCACAACGCCGCAGCGCGGTCGCGAACTCGCCCTCGACCGCCTCGCCCACCGCCGCGGCGGCTCCGGCCGGCGTCGCACCGGCCGCGAGGCAGGCTGCGAGCAGGTCGGCCGCCAGCGGAAGCGTGGGATCCGCAGCTTCGGGCCGTCCCTCGCCCTTCAGGGCCGCTCCGACACGGCTCATCACCGCCCCACCCTCCCGCTTCGGCGGTGCCGCCGGCAGTTGGCTGAGTGCACCGGCTCGGGCGCGGCTGAGGCGCCGGCCTCTAGGCGGCAGGAGCAGGACGCCGACGGCGAGCGCGACCGAGGCGAACATGAGCAGCACGAGGGTGGTGGTCATCGCTGCTCCTGACTGCCGGTGCACCGGGCCGGACCAGGCTCGGCGCGGGGTGGACACCCGGCGCTGGAGGGCACCGGAGCGGTGGCCGTGGGGGGCGGGCGTCGGGAGCGGAGCGGTCGTGTGCGGTGGGCCGGTGTCATGCCGCGCTCCGTTCGGCGGCGCGGACGATGCCCGAGGTCCACAGCAGTCCGGCGACCTCCAGCGCGCCGCCGATCAGCAGACAGGCCAGGCCCGCCGGGTCGTTCAGCAGGACGGAGAGCGGGGCGGCACCGAGCGCGGTGCCGAGGAGGAGCCCCGCCGCGGGCAGGCAGGCCAGGACGACGACGGTGGTCCGAGGCCCCGCGAGTTGGGCTCGGAGGTCCTCGCGGGTGTCGCGGTCCGTCCGCAACGCGTGGGCGACCCGGTCGAGGCCGGTCGCCAGGGAGGCGCCGCCGTCGGTGGCGACCTGCCAGCAGGCGGCCACCCCGGCGAGGCCCGCGGCACCGGGAAGAAGCGCCGTCCGGCGCAGCGCCGCCGCGACGTCACCGCCGGTGCGCGCTGCCTCGGAGACCTCCGCAGCGGCCGGGCCGAGGCACGCGGGGCCCGCCTCGCGCAGCGCGCTCTCCGGTCGGTGGCCGGCGCGTGTCTCGGCTGCCAGCGACGAGCAGAAGGCGATGACCGCCTCGCTCCGCCGGTCGGCGAGTTGGCGCTGACGGCGGCGCAGCAGCCTGCGGGCGACGAGTGGAGCCGCGACGAGCGCGGCCACGAGGGGGATCGGGGAACTGCCCCAGAAGGAGGTGACGACACCGCCGATCAGGCAGGCCACCGCTCCTCTGGCGGGTGGGTTCCGCAGGAGGGCCCGGAGGGCCGGTGGTCCCGTTCGCGAGGAGCCGTGGCCTGTCGTGCTGCCGAACGGCGCGGCGGTGAGCTTCGGCGGCGCCGCGAGGCCCGGCTCCGTTCCGGCAGCGTGCGGTCGCAGTACCGCCCGGACTCGACGGTGTGTCGGTCGGCTGGACAGGGCCATCCGGGCGCCGGCTCCGCAGAGGACGACGGCGAGCGCGTGGGCGTGGGGGAGTTGGCTCACAGCACCCGCCCCAGGGCGTCCCAGCCACGTTCCCGCAGAAAGCCTTGTTCCGTCCACCGCAGGGCGGGCACGGTGCGCACCAGTCCGTCGGGGTCGCGCTCCAGGACGTGCATCTCGGCGAGACGGCGCCTGCCGCGCACTCGGACCAGGTGGAGCACCACGGAGAGGGCCGCCGCCAGTTGGCTGTGGAGTGCGGCGCGAGGCAGTCCCGCCATGGCGCCCAGGGCTTCGAGTCGCGCGGGGAGGTCGCGGGCTGCGCCGGCGTGGAGGGTGCCGCAGCCACCGTCGTGCCCGGTGTTGAGAGCGGTGAGGAGGGTGACCGCCTCCGGTCCGCGGACCTCGCCGACCACGAGCCGGTCCGGCCGCATGCGCAACGCCTGGCGGAGCAGTTCGTCGAGGGCGATACCGCCCGCGCCCTCCTGGTTGGCGGGGCGCGTCTCCAGGCTGACGACGTGGGGGTGTGTGGGCCGTAGCTCCGCGGAGTCCTCGACGAGCACGATGCGCTCGTCCGGGGGCACCAGGCCGAGGAGCGTCGCCAGCAGGGTGCTCTTGCCGCTGCCGGTGCCGCCGGTCACCAGGTAGGAGAGCCGGGCCTCCACCAGCCGGCGCAGGAGGTCGGCGCCTCCCGGCGGGAGCGTGCCCGCTGCGGTGAGCTCGTCGAGCGTCAGCGGGCGGGGGCGGACGACCCGGAGCGAGAGGCAGGGAGAGCCGACGGCCAGCGGCGGCAGGACGGCGTGCATGCGGGTGCCGTCGGGGAGTCGGGCGTCCACCCACGGCCGTGCGTCGTCCAGCCGCCTTCCGGCGGTTGCGGCGAGGCGTTGGGCGAGGCGGCGGACGGCCATGGTGTCGCGAAACCTGACACCGGCCCGGCGCAGGCCGTCCCCGCGGTCGACCCACACGGAGTCGGGCCCGTTGACGAGGACGTCGGTGACGTTCTCCTCGGCGAGGAGGGGTTGCAGCGGGCCGGCTCCGACGAGTTCGGAGCGCAGGTCGCGGGCCTCGGTGAGCACGGCGTGGTCGCCCAGGAGCCGGCTCTGCTCCCGGAGGACGGCGGCGACGCGGTAGGGGGTGGGTTCGTCGCCGTGTTCGGCGAGCTGGGAACGGACCTTCTCCAGGAGGTTCGCGGGGTGCCCGATGGTGGTCATGCGCGCCGCCGCTGGGTGGGAAGGAAGGGGGCGGGCGCGGCGGCGGGGCCGGCTTCCCCGCTCCTGGCCGCTCGGGGCGCGGACGGGTTCCCGGCCCGGCCGGCGGGGGCGGGAAGCGTGCGGTGGACGAGCGCCTCGCAGAACCTGCCGAACGGTGCCGTCGCGTCACGACCGGGTGGTTCGCCCGCGTCCGCGGCCGGGCAGAGACGGCGCTGGTCGGGGATCTCTCCGGCGAGCGGCAGGCCGAGGAGCCGGGAGACCTCCGTCGCGGGTAGGGCGGCGCCGGGGCGGACGACGAGCCGGAGGTCACGCACGAGTCGGCCCGCGGTGGTCGCGGTGATGCGGGCGGCGGCCACCGAGCGGAGGTCGCCGGGGACGACGAGCAGGCCGAGGTCGAGCCGGGAGAGCGCGGTGGTCGTGGCCTCGTCCGTGCCGCGGGGCAGGTCCACGACGACGGCACCTCCCCCTCGGCGTGCAGCGGCGAGGACGGAGGCCATGGCCTCCCCGGTGGGGTGGCGTCCGGCCGCGCGTGTCCAGCTGAGCATGCTGACGCCGTGCACCCGTGGCAGGGCCTCGGCGACAGCCGCCCAGGACATCCGGCCGCGGGTGGTGACGAAGTCGGGCCAGCGCGGCCCGTCGGTCCGCTCGGCGCCCAGGAGCAGATCGATGCCCCCGCTGCCGGGGTCGCCGTCGACGAGGGTCGTGGGGTGTCCGGCCCGGGCGGCGGCGAGAGCGAGCGCGGCGGCGAGGGTGGAGGCGCCCGCGCCACCTCGGCCGGGGATGACACCGATCGTCAGGGCCGGGTCGCCGGCGGTCTCGACGGCGTCGGCGATGCGGTCGGCCAGGACCTTCTCCGCGTCGGGGAGGTGCAGCACCGCCTCCGCGCCGATGGCGACACCGCGCTGCCAGATGGTGTGGTCGTCGAGGTTGTGGCCGACGAGGACGACGCCGGGGCGTCGTACCGGTGGCTGTTCCCGCGCGAGTGCCCAGTCGTCGCCGACGAGGACGAGGCGGGCGGTGGTCCAGGCGGTGGCGGCGGGTTCGTGGCCGTGGACCACCTCGGCCGGTGCGTTGGCCGCCGCACAGAGGCGGAGCAGGTCGTCCAGCAGGGCTTCGTCCTCGGTGAGCACGAGCACCGGCGGGGGTGAGGTCATCGGGTTCCTCCGTGGTTCGTCCGGGCCGACGTGGTCGACGGCTCGGACGCCACCGTGGCGGAATTCGACGAATCGCGATGATCTTGAGCAGAATCTGTGGATAACGCGGAAGATGTGGATAACTTCGACACACGAACGGGTGATCTCACCGCACACCCCTCCCCACAGGCGAAAAGACCGCCCACTATCGGTAGGAGCCGACAAGAAGCCGCCCACCGGCCCACGGACGAAAGGGCATTGGGCCCGCCGCACAACGACACGAGGAACCGGCCGACTCGGAAATCCGACGGCCGCAGGTCCCGCACAGCGGAGGACGACCGCGGGTCGCACGGAGGGCGTCGAGCACCGCCACCCGGGGACCGCACCGCGAGCCCGGACGGCGGACGAGCCGGTCGCGCAGGGCTCAGCGAGAGGCGACCGCGTCCGGACATGCGACGACCCCCGCCGGGGGGGAGAGCGGGGGTCGTCTTCCACGGACCGACTCGGGGGGGGATGAGCCGGACCGGGATAGCACGGTCGCGAACGATCCGTGACTTCCATGGTGTACCCGAGAGCCCTCCCAGGCAAACCCACGCGCCGCCGCCTACGCCGAATGGTGGGCGTTTATGCTCGACCACGTGGAAAATCTGCCGCAGCCACGTACCGCCGCGTTCTTCGACCTCGACAAGACCGTCATCGCGAAGTCGAGCACCCTCACGTTCGGTAGGTCCTTCTACCAGGGCGGCCTGATGAACCGCCGAGCCGTGCTGCGCAGTGCCTACGCGCAGTTCGTGTACATGGTCGGCGGCGCCGACCACGAGCAGGTCGAACGGATGCGCCACTACCTGTCGGAGCTGTGCAAGGGGTGGAACGTCCGACAGGTGCAGGAGATCGTCGCGGAGACGCTGCACCAGGTCATCGACCCGATCATCTACGACGAGGCGGCGTCGCTCATCGAGCGGCACCACGCAGCGGGGCGGGACGTGGTCATCGTCAGCACCTCCGGGTCGGAGGTGGTCGAGCCGATCGGACGGCTGCTCGGGGCCGACCGGGTGGTCGCGACGCGCATGGTCGTGGAGGAGGGCCGGTACACCGGCGAGGTCGCCTACTACGCCTACGGGCCGGCGAAGGCGGAGGCCGTCCGTGAACTCGCGGACTCCGAGGGCTACGACCTGGAGCGCTGCTACGCGTACAGCGACTCGGCCACGGACATCCCGATGCTGGAGGCCGTCGGGCACCCGCACGCGGTCAACCCGGGCCGTTCCCTGCGCCGCGAGGCGGTGGCGCGGGAATGGCCCGTGCTCAACTTCAACCGCCCGGTCCGACTGAAGAAGCGGCTGTCGGCTCCACGGCCCGCCGTGACGGCGGGGGTGCTCCTCACCGCCGCGGCGGTGGCGGGCGGCGTGGTCTGGTACGTGGGGCGCCGCAGCCGCGTGGGCAGGACGCCGGGCGGACGGCGCCACCGCTGAGATTCACGACGGCGGGCGGCGGAGGGCGATTCCGGACCGTGTGGCGGCGTCCGGGGCGATGGACCGCGCTTGACGGGGCGTCCGGCTCTTCGCGGGGTCCCGACGGCGGGGTGAGTCGGGTGTCGGATCATCCCCCGACGTCGGCGTCCGGGCAGGCCCCCGGTGCCTCGGTGGCGGGCGGGCGAATCACGGCGGCCCGGCCCGCACGCCGACGGCTACGGGACGCCGACAGGCCCTCGTACGTCCCCACACGGGCACGGACGCCGGTGCCGGCACCGGCAGAAAAGCGGCGACGCCGCCAAGGGCCGCGTCGCCGCCGGCTACATGTCCACCGGGCGATCAAGCGTGCTCGATGAGTACCGATCAGGACGGGGTCTGTGCCCGCTTCCTGGTGCGGCTGGCCCAAATCGTGGGCTGGCGACGCGTGGGTACCTGGTTTCCATGTGTACCGATTCCGAGGTACCTCCGACCGGTGACCTGCTCGGGACAACCGCCCGGAAGAGCCTCTGCTTCCTTTGTACGCCCGGCGCCGCACGAGAGAAAGCCGGCGGACGAGATTTTACTTTCCCCTTCAACCATCCCGTTCGGGGCCGACGCTCCCGCGCAGGCACCCGACCGACCACGACCACGACCGACCACGACCACGCCCGCCCATGACCACCACCGCCCGGAGCCCGACCCCGAACCCACGCCACTCACGTGGCCCACCCCGCACCCGCGCAGTCGCGCCGGTCGGTCCACGTCGCCCCGCACCCGTCAGCCCATTCGGCTCGACGCCGCAACCCGGAGGAACTCACCCGGCCCCGCCAGGAGATCGCGCACACCTCGGGCGTGGGCGCACGCGCCGGAACCGGTCGACAGAACCGCCGGCTCAGGCCGCGCCCCGCTGCAACGCCTCGCAGACCGCGACCGACTCGCGCGCGCCCAGCTCCGCCGCGCGACCGCAGTGCGCGATCCACCGCGCCATACCGGTGGCAGTCCCCGAGGCGTAGTCGCCGAGCGCCTCGCAGTACGCGGCCCCGCCCAGTTCGGCGTGGCCGACCTCGCAGGGCGCGACGCCCTTGGGGTCGAGTCCGCCACCGACGAGGACGATCCGCTCGGCGGCCCGGGCGACCACACCGTTGTGCGAGGTGAACGGGCGCAGCGACATCAGCTCGCCGTGGACCACGGCGGCGGTCACCAGCGCCGGCGCCCCGGACCCGGCCACCACCAGCTGGGAGAGCGCCTCCAGCCGCGCCGCCATCTCGTCGACGGGCGGCGGAGGCAGCACCGGCACCTCCGCGTCCACGACGCTCTCCCCGTCGAGCCGGGGACGCCCGACCGCCGGAGGGCCCGACGAGTGGGACCGGCCGTCGGCCCCGGCACCGGGCCGCAGGGGGGCACCCCCGGCTGCGACGAGATGAAGTCGCGCCAAAACCCGCATCGGGGAGGCGCGCCAGATGTCCAGCAGCTGTCCGGCCTCCGCCGACACCCGCAGGGCCGCGCCCATCACCCGTGCCTCCGGGTCGGCAGAGAAGTCGCCGCGGCGCCGCACCTCCTCCAGCGCCCAGTCGGCGCCCGCGAGCGCCGCCGAGGCGCGGGCGCCCCGGAGCGCGGCCTCCGAGGAGACTTCGGCGCTCCGACGCCGCATGACCCGGTGGCCGTAGACCCGGTCCACCGCCACCCGCATGCCGGCGACGGCCTCGGCCACTCCGGGAAGGTCCGCCAGCGGGAGCAGCGGATCGGTCGTGGCGCGGGACGACGGTCCGCCACCGCCGGGGGTGCGTCCGCCGCCCGAGGTGGCCGCGCCACCGCTGCTCTGGGGAGTGTTCGCCGTCATGGCGGCAGCCTATGCGGTGGCACGTCTGTTCCGTGGTGGCGCCCGGTGTCCCGCCTTCGAGTGGTCCTGGCCGCGGCGGCACCGCACCGCGGACGACCACGGCTAGGTTTGCTGAACATGAAGATCGCTTTCGTCGGCAAGGGTGGCAGTGGCAAGACCACGCTGTCCTCGCTCTTCATCCGCTCGCTCGCCTCGCAGCGCGTGCCGGTCACGGCCGTGGACGCGGACATCAACCAGCACTTGGGGGCCGCCCTCGGCCTCGACGAGGAGGGCGCAGCCTCGCTGCCACCGCTGGGAGCACACCTGCCGCTGATCAAGGACCACCTGCGAGGCAGCAACCCTCGCATCACGTCCGCCGCCTCCATGATCAAGACGACCCCGCCCGGCAGTGGTTCCCGGTTGCTGCGGCTGGAAGGCACCAACCCCGTCTTCGACGCGTGCGCGCGCGACGTCGAGTTGGTCTCGGCGGTCGACGGGGAGTCGGAGGGCCGGGTGCGGCTGCTCGCGACGGGCCCCTTCTCGGAGAGCGACCTCGGTGTCGCCTGCTACCACTCCAAGACCGGCGCCGTGGAACTCTGCCTGAACCATCTGGTGGACGGTCGGGACGCCTACGTCGTCGTCGACATGACCGCCGGGAGCGACTCCTTCGCCTCGGGGATGTTCACCCGCTTCGACATGACCTTCCTCGTCGCCGAGCCGACCCGCAAGGGCGTGTCCGTCTACCGCCAGTACCGCGACTACGCGCGGGACTTCGACGTGGCTCTGCGCGTGATCGGCAACAAGGTGCACGGGCCCGAGGATCTGGCGTTCCTCCGGGAGGAGATCGGCGAGGACCTGCTCGTCACCTTCGGCAACTCGCCCTGGGTGCGTGCCATGGAGCGTGGCGGGCCCCGCCCGTTCAGGGAGCTGGAGCAGGAGAACCTGCTCGCGCTGAAGACGGTGCACGAGGCCGCCGACGCCGCGTACGGCGCGAGGGACTGGGAGCGCTACACGCAGCAGATGGTCCACTTCCACCTGCGCAACGCGGCGAGCTGGGGCAACGAGCGGACCGGTGTCGACCTCGCCGCGCAGGTCGACCCGGGCTTCGTCCTGCGCGAGGACGCGGCCTCGGGCTGACCCACGCGAGGCGCCGCCGACGCCCGCCGGCCCGGTCGGTCACCGCGGGGGGGCGGCGCGACCGGGCCGGTACCCGAACCGTCGCGCCCACTCCCAGCGGCACCGCCGCCCCCACCCGCACCCGACCGGCACCGCTCCCGACGACCACGCAGCGGGCGCGCCGCCCCGACCGCCGCGGCGCCACGCCCCCACCGTGCCCCCGCGGGGGGGGCGGTCAGACCCCGGTCTCGGCGTCCTCCTCGCGGACGGGTTCGGCGACCTCCGCGCCCTCCGCCGGGGCCGGGCCCGCCGGGAAGGCGCCCCAGCCACCGGCCGGTGCCTCGCCGACGCCGAGTCCACGCAGTTCCTCCAGGACGGCCGGGTCCTGCGCGTCCAGCCAGTCGACCAGCTGGCGGAACGAGACGCAGCGCACCTCCTCACGCGGGCAGACGTCCGTCACGACGTCCTCGATGGCGTCCATGTAGATGCCGCCGTTCCAGCCGTTGAAGTGGTTGCCGATGATCAGCGGCGCACGGTTGCCGTCGAAGGCCCGCTGGAAGCCCTGGAGCAGCCCTTCGCGCATCTGGGTCTCCCACTCGCCCCAACGGGACGGGTCGCCGCTGCCGGGCCCCGACTGGTTGACCATGAAGTTGTAGTCCATGGCGAGCGTTTCGAAAGCGCGGCCCGGCATCGGTACCGCCTGGAGCGGGATGTCCCAGACGCCCTCGCGCTGGCTCGGCCAGACCTGGGTACCGTTGCCGCTGGAGTCGTAGCGGAGTCCGAGCTCCCCGGCGGCGGCGAGCAGGGCGTCCTGCCCCTCCAGGCAGGGGGTGCGTCCGCCGATGAGCTCCTCCTCGTAGTCGAAGGGCAGCGGCTCGTCGTCCTCCCAGCCGGTCGTGGTGCGCCAGTTCTTCACCATCCACTTGGCCTGCTCGGTCTCGCTGACCCAGTCCTCGGGAGACCAGGAGCCGACACCGCCGGGTCCGCAGAAGTGGCCGTTGAAATGGGTGCCGATCTCGCTGCCGTCGAGCCACGCGCCGCGCAGCTGCTCCAGCGTCGCGGCGATGTTCTCGTCCTTGAGGTAGCCGATGTCGGAGGCGCCGGCGGAGCGGCCCGGGGGTTCGTACGCATGGCGCTGGTCCTCCGGCAGCAGGTAGACGCCGGAGAGGAAGTACGTCATGTGGGCGTCGTTGTCCCGGGCGATCTGCCGGAAGCGCGAGAAGAGCCGGTTGCCGTCCTCGCCCGCGCCGTCCCACGAGAAGACCACGAACTGGGGCGGGGCCTGACCCGGCTCCAGTACCTCGATCGCCGGCTGGTTGGGCTGGGCTCCCGTGAAAGCGGTGGAACCGTCGCCGATCAGCTGGGGGGCCTGCGGCGCGGCCTCGGGCTCCGCGCCTTCGTCCTTCTTCTGCTGCTGGGGGCCGTCCCCCGCCGGGGCGCCGCCGGAGCAGGCGGCCATGGTGAGCGTGATGGCGAGGGCGGTAGCCGCCGCCGCAAGCCTGGTAACCGAGCCCGTCATCGGGATCTCCCGCCGTGAGGTCTGTCTGGGACGGGCCGGTCGCCGCCGTGGCGCGAACCGACCCGAACCCAAACTCTCCCGACAATCCGAAGAGATACTGATACGACAAGCAGTTCAGATGATTATTCATGCTTTGGGAGCAATGCGACCCACGAAAGGGCTTACGTACTCGTGCATGCCTTTACGTCCCATTACTCTTCATTTACCAACGCTTGGGGGTAGCCATACCCTCACCCTGCGTGTGCACGATCCCTGCCGCCCTAGGACGGAGACGGATGTCCGCCTGCGCCCCCGCCCCACCCCAAGGACTCGCCCGCCACCGGGCCGATTTCTCGGCCTCCATCTCGGTTTTCCTCGTCGCCCTGCCGCTGTCGCTGGGTATCGCGCTGGCCACAGGAGCGCCCCTCCAGGCGGGCCTCGTCGCCGCTGCGGTGGGTGGCATCGTCGCCGGCCGACTCGGTGGCGCGCCCCTCCAGGTCAGTGGCCCCGCCGCCGGCCTCACCGTGGTCACCGCCGACCTGATCCAGGCCTACGGCTGGCGCACCACCTGCGCCATCACGGTTCTCGCCGGGCTCGCCCAACTCGCGCTCTCCGCGCTGCGCGTCGCCCGGACCGCACTGGTCGTCAGCCCCGCCATCGTGCACGGCATGCTCGCCGGTATCGGCGTCACCATCGCCATCGCCCAGCTGCACATCGTCCTCGGCGGCAGCCCCGAGAGCTCGGTGTTGAGCAACCTCGCCGAGCTGCCGTCCCAGCTGGCGAACCCGCACCCGGCCGCACTCGTCATCGGCGGAGTCACCATCGCCGTGATGCTGCTGTGGCCTCGGCTCCCCGGCCGCTACGGCGCGCTCGTCCGCAAGGCGGTACCCACCGCACTGGCCGCCGTGACGCTGGCGACCGTCGTGGCGCTCGCCGCCGGCTTCCGGCTCGACCGGGTCGACCTGCCCTCGTGGAGCAGTCACGCACTGCCCCAGCTCCCGGAGGGTCCCGCGCTCGGCATTCTGGCCGGTGTACTGACGGTGACGCTGGTGGCCAGCGTCGAGTCGCTGCTCTCCGCCGTCGCGGTGGACAAGCTGGCGACCGCCCGCCAGCGCGGCGGAGGCCCCCGCGTCCCCAAGGCCGACCTCGACCGCGAGCTCCGCGGCCAGGGCGCCGGCAACGTGATCTCCGGCGCGCTCGGCGGTCTGCCCATCACCGGGGTCGCCGTGCGCAGCTCCGCCAACGTCGCCGCCGGAGCGGTCAGCCGCAACTCGACTATCCTGCACGGCTGTTGGGTACTGCTCGCCACCGGGCTCCTGGTGGGCCTGCTGGAGCTGATCCCGCTGGCTGCGCTCGCCGCGCTGGTGATGGTCGTCGGGATCCAGATGGTCAAGATCACCCACATCCGGAGCGTCACGCAGCACCGCGAGGTGGCGGTGTACGGGGTGACGGTCCTGGGCGTCGTGGTCTTCGGCGTGCTGGAGGGCGTCGGCC
>NZ_JAAVJB010000111.1 GCF_012034385.1 Streptomyces spiramenti | reverse complement strand
GGCCGCGGCTCGTGGGCCGCGGCCCGGACGACGGGGCGCCGTCAGATGTCGGTGAGCCGGACGCCTGCATGGGCGCGGTACCGGCGGTTGACCGAGATGAGGTTGGCGACCAGCGACTCCACCTGGTGCGCGTTGCGCAGCCGGCCGGCGAAGACGCCGCGCATCCCGGGGATCAGCGAGGCGATGGCCTGGACGGTCTCGCAGTCGGCGCGGGCCTCCCCGAGGACCATGACGTCGGTGGGGATCTCCGCCAGCGAGGTGTCCTGGAGCAGGACCGCGGAGAGGTGGTGGAAGGCCGCGGTCACCCGGGATTCCGGCAGCAGCGCGGCGGCCTGCTCGGCGGCGCTGCCCTCGGGCACGGTGAGGGCGTAGGCGCCCTTCTTGTCGAAGCCGAGCGGGTTGACACAGTCCACCACGAGCTTTCCGGCGAGCTCCTCGCGCAGCGCGGTGAGGGTGGCGGCGTGGCCGTCCCACGGCACGGCGACGATCACCACGTCGCTGCGGCGGGCGCACTCGGCGTTGTCGGCACCCTCGACACCCACGGGGCCGAGCAGCTCGTCCCCCGCGGCCTGGCGGGCGCGGTCGGCGGAGCGGGAGCCGATCACGACGCGCTGCCCGGCGCGGGCGAGGCGGTACGCGAGGCCGCGGCCCTGGTCGCCGGTGCCGCCGAGCACGCCGACGGTCAAGCCGGAGACGTCCGGGAGCGCCCAGGGGTCCTTGGGGGCGGGTTTGCCGGTGGGGGCGGCGGCGCCGGGGTCGGCCGCCGGCGCGGTCGACGGGTCGGTGGGCTGATCCGATGTGGTCATGCCCACGATCCTGCCAGGCGCTGAGCCGCGCACCGCGCGCCCCGCCCGCCCCCGGGGGCGGGCGGCGGTTGGTCAGCCCCGGCCGGGGGCGGTACGGCCCGTCCCGCCGTCGGGGTCCTCGTCCTCCTCGTCGCGCCAGCGGGGGTCGTTGCGCCACTCCTCGTCCCGTTCCTGGGCGGTCGCGATGGCACGCTCCGCGTCCTGGCGGGTGGCGTACGGGCCGAGGCGGTCCGTGGCGGGGCACTGCATTCCCTCCTCGACCGTCCGGTGGCGCAGGCAGTAGTACCACTGCCCGTCCTTGGCCTGCTGGTCCTGGGAGCTTCGTCGGAAGAGAGCCATACCGTCATCTTGCCCGCGTGGAGCCGCTCCGACCACCTGCCGGGAGGGGAGCCGGTGGGAGGCGGGGCGCCGCGGGGGGCGGGTCTTAGACTCGACGGCATGTCTGCGCAGTCGCTCGTCACCCCCGGGACCGTCTCCCCCCTGCGGTCCGTCCCCTCCGCCATCCGCCGCCCCGAGTACGTGGGGAGAAAGGCACCCCGTCCGTACACCGGGCCGGAGGTGCAGGACGCGGAGACGATCGAGCGGATGCGGGTCGCCGGCCGGCTGGGCGCCCAGGCGCTGGTGGAGACCTCCCAGCACATCGCCGACGGCGTCACCACCGACCGGCTGGACGAGGTGGCGCACGAGTTCCTGTGCGACAACGGGGCATACCCGTCCACGCTGGGCTACCGCGGCTTCCCCAAGTCGCTCTGCACCTCGGTGAACGAGGTCATCTGCCACGGCATCCCGGACAGTACGGTGCTGCGGAACGGCGACATCGTCAACCTGGACATCACCGCCTACATCGGCGGCGTGCACGGCGACAACAACGCCACGTACCTCGTCGGCGGTGAGGACGCGGTGGACGAGGAGTCGCGACTGCTGGTCGAGCGGACGCGCGAGTCGCTGAACCGGGCGATCAAGGCGGTGCGGCCGGGGCGTCAGATCAACGTCATCGGGCGGGTGATCGAGTCCTACGCCAAGCGCTTCGGCTACGGGGTGGTCCGCGACTTCACCGGCCACGGGATCAACACCTCGTTCCACTCCGGGCTGATCATCCCCCACTACGACTCGCCGGAGCACACCACGGTGATGGCGCCCGGCATGACGTTCACCATCGAGCCGATGCTGACGCTGGGCACCCACGACTGGGACATGTGGGCCGACGACTGGACGGTCGTGACCAAGGACCGCAAGCGCACGGCCCAGTTCGAGCACACCCTGGTGGTGACCGCCGACGGCGCGGAGATCCTGACGCTGCCGTGAGCCGACCGCCGCGGGGCGCGGACCGGATCTTTACCGACACCATGTCGGCAACACCTTGACTTAGGTAAGCCTAAGTCGAGAGGATGACGGGGCACGGCTGCCTGCCGCGCCCCGTCCCCGGCCCCCGGAGGTCCGTTGTGACCGCGCCCGTCGCGACACCCTTTTCCACACAGATCCGCGAAGCCTCCCACCAGCAGCACACCGAGGCCGAGAACTCCTCCTTCATGAGCGACCTCCTCGGCGGCGGGCTGGGTGTCGAGGCGTTCCGCCTGTACACCGAGCAGCTGTGGTTCGTGTACCGGGCGCTGGAGGCGCCGACGGCGCAGCTGGCCGCCGACCCGGTGGCGGGCCCCTTCGTGCGGCCCGAGCTCGCCCGGGTGGCGGAGCTGGAGCGGGACCTCGACCACATGCACGGCTCGGCCGCCTGGCGCGACGAGGTCCGGCCGCTGCCGGCCACCGCCGCCTACGCCGAGCGGATCACCGAGACGGCGACCGGTTGGACCGGCGGGTACGTCGCCCACCACTACACGCGCTACCTGGGTGACCTCTCCGGCGGCCAGGTGATCCGCTCCATCGCGGAGAAGACCTGGGGATTCGAGCCCAAGGGCGACGGGGTGCGGTTCTACGTCTTCGAGGGGATCGGCAACCCGGCGGCGTTCAAGCGCGAGTACCGCACGCTGCTGGACGCGGTGCCGGGGGACGACGCGGAGCGGCTGCGGATCGTGGAGGAGTGCAAGCGCGCGTTCTCGCTGAACTCCGCGGTCTTCCAGGACCTGGGCGCGGCCACCTCGCGCTGACCGTCCGTCACGACGCCGGCCCGGCGGGGGTTCACTCCCCCACCGGGCCGGCGTTCCGCTGTCCCCGTCTCCCGAGGCCGCCGTTCGGCCTCCCCCGCGTCCGCACGGGCGTAGACGTGCCGCTGCCCGCCCGGTCTGTCGGGACCGGGCGGGCAGCGGCGTGAACGGGTGTCAGTCGGCCAGCGGGGAGGCGCTGCGGCGACGGGTCACCCAGTAGGCCGCGCCGCCTGCGACGGTCACGGCCGCGGCGAGGCCCGCGAGGGCACCGGCCGGGGTTCCGGTGGAGGCCAGGGAGCCGGAGCCGAAGCCGCCGCCCGCCAGGCCGCCGGAGACACCGCCCGAGGCGCCGCCACCGGCGATCGGGGTGGTGCCACCGGTCTGCGGGGCGGGGCTGTTGCCGCCGCCGGGGGGCAGCTCGGCGTCATCGTCCAGGGAGACGGCGACGGTGAGCGGGTCGAGGTCGGCACCGGCCTCGTAGAAGCCGCCGAAGGCCTCGGCGCCCTCGTCGGTGAGGACGGCCGGGACGTTCTCCAGGAGGATCACGTCGTCGACCGGGTCGAGCGCGGCGGCCGGCAGGGTCAGGTCGGCGACGACGACGCCCTCGTACTCGACGACGTCACCACCGAGGGTGTGGGAGACCACGTCGGCGACGAGGACGCCCTCGGTGCCCTCGAAGGCCACGGCCAGGTCGGAGAACTTGAGGTCCAGCTCGTACTCGCCATCGGCCTTCTCGTGGCCGACGAACTGCACGCCGCCGTCGAAGGCCGCCACCAGGGCGTCGGCCTCGCCGTCGAACTCACCGACCGCGTCCGGGAACTGGAAGGTCCCGTCGCTGTTCGCGGTTGCCGCGCCCAGCAGTTCGACCGAGCCGCGGGCGATCGGGCCGGTCACGTAGGTGCGGAAGGAGTCCCGCACGCCCCAGTCGAGGGTGCCGTCGGCGATGGTGCCGGAGACGGGCTCGTCGTCGGGGTTGTCGGTGTCGTCGTCCTTGCCGTCGTCGTCACCGTCGTTGTCGCCGTTGCCGGGGTCGTCGGTGTCGTCGCCGTCGTCGCCGTTGTCGCCGTTGTCGCCGTTGTCGCCGTTGTCGCCGTCACCACCGTCGCCGCCGTCACCACCGTCGCCGCCGTCACCACCGTCGCCGCCGTCGCCGCCGTCGCCGTCACCGTCGCCGTCACCGTCACCGTCACCGGGGTTGTCGGTGTCGTCGCCGTCGCCCGGCTCGCCGGTACCCGGCTCCTCGGTGTCGTCGTCCCCGTCGTCGCCGTCGTCCGGGTCACCGGGCTCCGACGGCGGGACGGCGCTGACGGTGAGGGTGGCCGGGTCGAGCGCGGTGCCCTCGGGGTAGAAGTTGCTGAAGGCCACCGAGCCCTCGGCGGTCAGCGTGGCGGGGATGTCGGCGAAGACCATCGCGCCGCCGGCGCCCTGGCCGGGACTGACGCCGCTCATGTCGAGCGTGGCGAACTCGACGTCCTCGGTGGTGTCGGCGCCGACGGTGACGTCGGCGAGGATCGCCCCGCCGGACGTGCCCTCGGTGACGACCTTGAGGTCGGAGAGCTTGAGGTCCAGCACCCCGCCGTGGCCCTCGAAGTGCACGCTGCCGTTGAACTCGGTCGCCACGGAGTGGGTGCCGAGGTCGTAGCTGCCGGTGCCGCCGGTGAAGGCGAAGGTGCCGTCGTCGTTGCGCTGGGCCCCCTGGTCGAGGGTGATGCTGCCCTTGGCGATCGGGCCGCTGATGTAGTTGCGGAAGGAAGCCTGGACGCCCCAGTCGAGGGTGCCGTCCACCAGGTCGTAGGTGGCTGCCGGTGCCGCGGTGTCGGCTGCCGCCGGCGCGGCGAACGCTGTCGCGGACAGCACCGTCGCAGTGGCTGCCGCGAGCAGCAGGCGGCCCGTACGGGCGCCGCGCATACGTATGGCGGTCATCGTTCGGTGGTCTCCTTGTCGGTGTCTTCGGAGGGTGTGGTGGCCGGGCGGGCACCGGAGGTGCGGCGCCGGACCAGGTATCCGGCCCCGGCGAGCGCCAGCAGGGCGATCGCGGCGGCGGCCAGCAGTGGCACGGGGGTTGAGGAGGAGCTGTCGGCGGCCGATTCGGCCTCGACCGGCTCGGCCTCGGCGGTCGGTTCGGCCTCGGCCTCCTCGACGGGCTCGCTGCCCAGGTCGGGCAGCGGCGGGAGTTCGGCGTCGTCGCTGACGGCGACGGCGAGGGTGAGCGGGTCCATGACGGTGCCCTCGGTGTAGAGCCTGCCGAAGGCTTCGGCGCCCTCGGCCGTCAGCTCCGCCGGCGCCTCGGAGAGGTGGAACAGACCGTCCGTCACGTCGAGTTCGGGTACCTCGAAGGTGACCAGCCGCGCAGCCTCGGCCGTGCCGTCGGCGGTGGTGACGTCGGCGGTCATCGTGCCCTCGCCGTCGGCCACCTCGACGCGGACGGCTTCGACCAGCAGGTCGAGGTCGTTGCCGGTGAAGTGGAGGCTGCCCGCAAAATTCGCCGCCAGGGAGCCGGTCTCGGCGTCGAGTTCACCGGTGCCGTCGGGGAACCGGAACAGCGCGCCGCCGTCCTGGGCGCCGTCGGCGAGTTCCCAGCCGCCCTCCGCGATGTCGCCGGTGACGAACTCACGGAAGGTGCGGCGCACTCCCCAGTCGAGAGCGGCGTCGGTGATCTCGGCGGAGTCGGGTGCCTCGTCGGCTTCGTCCGCCCCGTCCTCGGCCCCGTCCTCGTCGCGGGCTTCGCCGCTCGGCGCCGGGTCGGGAGAGGGGTCGTCGCCCGGGTCCGGCGCGGGGTCGAGGGTGTCGGCGGTGAAGGTGACGGGGTCCAGCGGGTCGCCGGCGGCGTAGTAGCCGGCGAAGGCGGTCGCCCCGTCCGTGGTGAGTGTGGCGGGGGCGCCGGTGACCGAGATCCGGCTGCCGCCGCGGAGGTCCACGCCGGAGAGGTTCAACGAGGCGAGCGCGACGCCGCTCGCCTCGTTGACCTGGCCGGAGCCGCGGGCCTTGCTGCGGATGTCGGCGTAGAGCGTCCCGCTCGCGCCGTCGACCCGGACCGACGGGTTGCTGATCGTCAGGTCGAGTTCGGGCACGCCCTGGTCGTCGAAGTGGCCCTGGAAGCGGACGCCGCCGGAGTAGGCGGCGGTGACGGCACCGGTCTCCGGGTCGTAGCCGCCGGTGGCGGAGTGGAAGCGGAACTGGCTGTTGCCGACGGTGCCGGCCCCGCCGGAGAGACCCCAACTGCCCTGGGCGATGGGACCGGTGATGTAGGTCAGGAAGGACGAACGGACCCCCCAGTCCAACCGGCCGCCCGACACGGTGCGTTCGGCCGCGTGCGCCGCGTGCGCCGGGAGCAGGGCCAGGGTGAGGGCCGCCAGGACCACGCCGAGGAGCCCCGCGAGGGGCACCCGGCGACGGGCGGGATTGGGCAGCATCGGATGCCTCCGAACCAGGGGCGATGACTGAGGTTAGGCTAACCTAAACTACGGTTGGCCGTGTCGGAACCCCGGGCCCCGGGCGACCGGCCCGGACCCCGGACCCCGTTGCCCAGAAAGGCGGAGCCAGGTGCAGCACCGGCCCAGACTCCTCGGAAAGCTCCTCGCGACCCTCGCCCTGACCGTCGCCGCCACCGGCTGCGCCGGGGGCACCGACTCCGGCGACGGGAACGGGGCCGCGACCACCGGCACCACGGCGGAACCCGCCGCCGACCGGCTGGAGCCGCTGGACGGGGCCTCGCCCGAGCCGGCGTTGCCCGTCGAGGTCGAGTCCGCGGACGGCACCGCGGTGACCGTCGCGTCCGCCGACCGGATCGTCCCGCTCTCCGGCTCGCTCGCCGAGATCGTCTGGACCCTCGGCCTCGGCGAACGCGTCGTCGCCCGCGACGTCACCGCCACCTTCGAGGAGGCGGCGGAACTCCCCGTCGTCACCCGCGGCCACGAGGTCTCCGCCGAGAGCGTGCTCTCCCTGCGCCCCGACGTGATCCTGGTCGAGGACAGCACCGGCCCCGCCGAGGCCATCGACCAGATCCGTGCCGCCGGAATCCCCCTCGTCGTCTTCGAGACACCGCGCGAACTCGACGCCGTCACGGGCCGGATCGAGGCCGTCGCCACCGCGCTCGGCGTGGAGGAGGCGGGCGAACAGCTCCTCACCCGCACCGAGGAACGCCTCGACGCCGCACGCGCGTCGATACCGGCGACCGGGGACGCGCCCCGTGTCGCCTTCCTGTACCTGCGCGGCACCGCCAGCGTCTACCTGCTGGGCGGCGCGGGCTCCGGCGCGACCTCCCTGATCGAGGCGGCCGGCGGGATCGACGCCGGTGTCGAGTCCGGGCTGGACAAGGACTTCACCCCCATCACCAGTGAGGCGCTGGCCGCCGCCGCCCCCGACGTCATCCTCGTCATGACCAAGGGGCTGACCTCCGTCGGCGGCGTCGACGGGCTGCTGGAGATCCCGGGGATCGCCGAGACCCCGGCAGGCATGGACCGCCGCGTCGCCGCCGTCGACGACGGTGTCCTCCTCAACTACGGTCCGCGGACCGACGAGGTGCTCGCCTCCCTCACCGAGCAGATCCACGCCGGCGCGGCGGAAGCCCGGTGAGTCCCTCCCCCGCCCCTGCCACTGCCACCACCGGGAGCACCAGCGCCGGCCGGCCACCGGTCGCCGGCAGCGGTGCGCCCGACCCCGCGCCGGAGCGGCCCCGCACCCGGGCCGCCCGCGCCGCCGCGCTCACCGTCGGACTCCTCGCCGCGCTGGTGGTCACCGCGATGGCGGCGGCCTCCATCGGTGCCTACCAGATCCCGTTCGGCGACATCCTCGCCTCCGTCGCCCACCGGGCGGGGCTCGGCGGGTACGAACTCGACCGCGTCGCCGAGTCCGTGCTGTGGAACGTCCGTCTGCCGCGCGTCGTCCTCGCCCTGCTGGTCGGTGCGTCCCTCGGCTGCGCGGGCGCACTCATGCAGGGCGTCTTCGGCAACCCGCTCGCCGAACCCGGCGTCATCGGGGTCTCGGCGGGGGCCGCGGTGGGCGCCGTCGCCGCCATCGCCTTCGGCCTCACCCTCTTCGGCAACTGGACCGTGACCGTCTGCGCGTTCATCACGGGGCTCGCCACCGTGCTGCTGGTCTACGCGCTCTCCCGTTCCGGCGGACGCACCGAGGTCGTCACGCTCATCCTCACCGGTGTCGCCGTCAACGCCTTCGCGGGCGCGCTCATCGGCCTGTCGATCTTCTTCGCCGACAACGCCCAGCTGACCGAGATCACCTTCTGGCAGCTGGGGTCGCTCTCCCAGGCCACCTGGCCCAAGGTCCTCGCCGTGCTGCCCTGCGCCGTCCTCGGCCTGATCGCGGCGCCCTGGTACGCGCGACGGCTCGACCTGCTCGCCCTGGGCGAGAAGCCCGCGCGCCACCTCGGCGTCGACGTCGAACGGCTGCGCATCTCCCTGGTGCTGGTCGTGGCGCTGCTCACCGCCGCCGCCGTCGCCGTCGCCGGCATCATCACCTTCGTCGGACTCCTCGTGCCCCACCTGCTCCGCATGGTCGCCGGCCCGGGACACCGGTTCCTCGTCCCGGGCAGCGCGCTCCTCGGCGCGCTGGTCCTCCTCGCCGCCGACCTGGCCGCCCGCACGCTGGCCGCCCCCGCCGAACTGCCGCTGGGCGTACTCACCGCGCTGATCGGCAGCCCCTTCTTCTTCTGGCTGCTGCGCCGGACCCGACGCCGCCAGGGAGGCTGGGCATGACGATCGACCAGGTGATCACCAGGCTGCTGGGCAACCGCGCGGCCCGGCCGCCCGCACCGCACAGGCCCGGCGACGTACTGGCGGAGGCACGGGACGTCACCCTCCAGCTCGGGGGCCGACCGGTCCTCGACGGGGTCTCCCTGACGGTCCGCGCAGGCGAGGTCCTCGCCCTCGTCGGGCCCAACGGGGCCGGTAAGTCAACCCTGTTGGCCGCACTCGCCGCGGACACCGCCGTCGAGGGCGGCGCCATCCTCATCGACGGCAAACCGGCCGAGTCCTGGAACGCCCGCGAACTCTCCCTGCGCCGGGCCGTGCTGCCGCAGGCCGCCACGCTCTCCTTCCCCTTCCTGGTGGACGAGGTCGTCCGCATGGGACGCGCCCCCTGGGCGGGCACCGCCGCGGAGGACGAGGACGAGGCGGTCGTCGCCGCCGCCCTGGCGGCCACCGAGGTCACCGCCTTCGCCCCCCGGCCGTTCTCCGCCCTCTCCGGCGGCGAGAAGGCCCGCGTCGCGCTCTCCCGCGTCCTCGCCCAACGCACCGCGGTGCTGCTGCTGGACGAACCCACCGCCGCGCTCGACCTGCGCCATCAGGAACTCGTCCTCACTGTCTGCCGGGAACGCGCACGCGCCGGGGACGCGGTCGTCGTCGTGGTGCACGACCTCGGGCTGGCCGCCGCCCACGCCGACCGGGTCGCGGTGCTCGCCGGGGGTCGGGTCGCCGGCGAGGGCCCGCCGGACACCACCCTGACGCCCGAACTGCTGAGCAAGGTCTACCAGCACCCGGTGGAGGTGCTGGCCCATCCCGACACCGGGGTGCCGATCGTCCTCCCGCAGCGCCCCCCGCGCTGACCACGGCGCCCCCGGCGCGCCCCTCTCCGTCGCGCCACCCCCGGCGCGACGGGGAACCGGCCAACACCGGTGGTCGTGCGCGCAAAGTTTCCACCAACGGAACCCAAACCTCCACGAGATCCCCTACTCTCATCTGGGTGTCCGGGTGCCCCGCCATGGGGAGATGACAGCGGCGCCCCGATCCGTGGTTCCACGACGACGTGTGGTGACTCAATGGAGACTTCGGTCTGGGGGGTTCATGCGGAACGCGGGAATGTCCAGGCACGCCCCGGGGGACAAGCCGTCACTGGCCGCCGCCCGGCCGCAACACCCCGGCGGCACCAAACCCGCCTGGTACGCGCCGCTCACCGTCGGCGTTGACGTCGCAGGGGTCCTGTTACCCCTGGCAGCGGTCCACCTGGCCACAGGCCGACCGCACCCCCTGGTGACCGCGACCGTCGCCGCAGCCGGCTGGCTCCTCCTCCGCTGCGCCCACCGCCGCTACGCCCACCGCAATCTCGCCGAGTCCCGCGGGCTGCTCGCCGCCCTCCACGACTGGTCCCTGCTGGTCGGTCTCCTCGCCGTCCTCCGCGTGCTCGGCGGGGAGTCCTCCCCGCCGCTGACCTCGCTGCTCGCACTGCTGCCCGGACTAATACTCACCGCGGCCACCGGCGCACTCCTCCACCGCCACCTCACCGCCGAGCGTCGCCGCGCCCACGCGCTGCGTCGCGTCCTCCTCGTGGGCGAGACGCCGGGCGCCGAGGACGTCGCCGCCCGGCTCGCCGCCGGCACGGACCACCCCTACGTCGTGGTGGGCGTCGTGCCGGTGGGCAGCGGCTCCCCCGCGTTCGGCGTACCGGTCTGCGGCCGGCTCGCCGCCGACGCGCCGGCCACCGAGCCCCACGACGGCCCGCTGCTCCTGGAGGCGGCGACTCGGCTCAGCGCGGACCTGGTGCTGGCCGTGCCCGGCGCCCACCTGTGCGGGGAGCGGTTGCGCCGCGTCGGCTGGGCGCTCCAGGACGCCGGGCTCCCCCTGACGGTCTCCTCCGGCCTCACCGACGTCGCCCCCCGCCGTCTCGCGGTGGGCGGTGCCGCCGGACTCGGCCTGCTCCACCTCGCCCCGCCGACCCGCCGGGGCGGCGCCACCGCGCTGAAGACCGCGCTGGACCGGACGGGCGCGGGCCTCGGACTGCTGCTGCTGGCACCGCTGTTCGCCCTGGTGGCCCTCGCCGTGCGCCTCGACTCGCGCGGTCCGGCGCTCTACCGCCAGCGCCGGGTGGGTCGGCATGGCGTCCCGTTCACCATGTGGAAGTTCCGCACGATGGTCCGCGGCGCCGAACGGCTCCGCCCGCAGCTGGAGGAGTCCAACGACGCGCACGGGGGCCCGCTGTTCAAGCTCCGCCGCGACCCCCGGGTCACGCGTGTCGGCCGGTTGCTGCGCCGCAGTTCGCTCGACGAACTGCCGCAGCTGCTGAACGTGCTGGTGGGAAGCATGTCGCTGGTCGGGCCGCGACCGCCGCTGCCGGACGAGGCGGCGCAGTACACACCGACCGAGGCCCGGCGGCTGCGGGTCCGGCCGGGGATGACCGGGCCCTGGCAGGTGGGCGGCCGATCCGACCTCTCGTGGGACGAGGGCATCGCGCTGGACCTCTCCTACACCGACAACTGGTCGCTCACCCAGGACCTCGACATCCTCGCCCGCACCGCCCGCGCCGTCACCGGCGGTCGCGGAGCCTACTGATCGCGCCCCGCACCCGGGTGCGCGCCGCGCCACCGGCCGGGAGCGCCGCCCGCGGACGGCGCTCCCGCGACCGTGTCGGGCCCCGCTGCGGCGGGCCGGGCAGGGCCGCCGCACCACGCTCTAGGAGTCCTTGTGCCCCAGCCACCACCGATAGGTGTCCCGGACACCGTCGGCGAGCGCAACCGAGGGTTCGAACCCCAGCTTGCGCAGCCGTCCCACGTCGAGCAGCTTGCGGGGGGTGCCGTCCGGCCGCGAGGTGTCCCACACGACGCGTCCGGTGAACCCCGTCACCTCCGCGACGAGCGCCGCCAGTTCGGCGATGGTGACGTCCTCCCCGCAACCGACGTTCACCGGGTCCGGCCCGTCGTAGGCGCGCAGCAGCGCCACGCAGGCGCGCGCCAGGTCGTCGCTGTGGAGGAACTCCCGGCGCGGGGTCCCGCTGCCCCAGAGCAGCACCTCCTCGCTCCCCGCGGCGACCGCTTCGTGGAACCGGCGCAGCAGACCGGGGAGGACGTGCGAGGTCTCCGGGTCGAAGTTGTCGCCGGGGCCGTAGAGGTTGGTCGGCATGGCGGAGATCCAGCGGCGGCCGTACTGCCGCCGGTAGGAGCGGACCTGGCCGATGCCGGCGATCTTCGCCAGCGCGTACGGCTCGTTGGTGGGCTCCAGCGCGCCGGTGAGCAGGGCGTCCTCACGGATGGGCTGGTCGGCGTGTTTGGGGTAGATGCAGGAGGACCCCAGGAACAGCAGCCGGTCCACGTCCGCGGCGTGCGCGCCGGCCAGGACGCTGAGCTGGATGCGGAGGTTGTCCTCCAGGAACTCCACCGGGTAGGTGGAGTTGGCCATGATGCCGCCGACCTTCGCCGCCGCCAGCACCAGCACGTCCGGCCGGGTGTCGCGCAGCATCCGGGCGGTCGGCCCCGGTTCGCGCAGGTCGAGTTCGGCGCGGGTGCGGGTGATCACCTCGTGCCCCTCGGCCGCCAGGTGCCGGGCGACCGCCGAGCCCACCAGGCCGCGGTGCCCGGCGACGTAGACGCGGGCCGTGGCCGGCAGCAGTGCGGGAGCTGTTGTCATGCCGCGGATTCTGCCAGCCGCGGGCGGAACGGCGGACCGACCGCCGTCGGCGGGCCCGATTTCGCCGTTCCGCCCGCGACGACCGCGCCGCTGGGGCAGAATGCCCGCCGGCGCTCCACCGTTCACCACCGCCCGCGGACGCGGGCGCTGACCTCCGGGGGCCACCGATGAGTACCGAGACCACCAGCGGCGCGGGCCGCTCCGCACTGATCACCGGGGTCACCGGGCAGGACGGCTCGTACCTCGCGGAACTCCTCCTCGACAAGGGGTACACGGTGCACGGCCTGGTGCGTCGTTCGTCGTCCTTCAACACCGAGCGGATCGACCACATCTACCAGGGCCCGCAGGAGCCCGCCCGCACGCTCGTGCTGCACCACGCCGACCTCGCGGACGGGGTCGCCCTGGTCAACCTGTTGCGGGAGATCCGCCCCGACGAGGTGTACAACCTCGGCGCTCAGTCGCACGTGCGGGTCTCCTTCGACGCCCCGCTGTACACCGGGGACGTCACCGGTCTCGGCGCGCTGCGCCTGCTGGAGGCGATCCGCGCCTCGGGGGTGGCCACCCGGATCTACCAGGCCTCGTCCTCGGAGATGTTCGGCGCGGCTCCGCCGCCGCAGAACGAGCGGACGGCGTTCCACCCGCGCAGCCCCTACGGCTGCGCCAAGGTGTTCAGCTACTGGTCGACGGTCAACTACCGGGAGGCGTACGGCCTGTTCGCCTGCAACGGCATCCTGTTCAACCACGAGTCGCCGCGCCGGGGGGAGACCTTCGTGACGCGCAAGATCACCCGCGCGGTGGCCCGTATCCGGGCGGGGCTCCAGGACCGGCTGTACCTGGGCAACCTCGACGCGGTACGCGACTGGGGCTACGCGCCGGAGTACGTGGAGGCGATGTGGCGGATGCTCCAGCAGGACGAGCCGGACGACTACGTGGTGGCGACCGGGCAGGCGGTCTCCGTGCGGGAGTTCCTCGACGCCGCCTTCGAGGCCGGGGGGCTGGAGCAGTCGCGGTACGTGCGGTACGACCCCAAGTACGAGCGTCCCAGCGAGGTGGACGCGCTCATCGGTGACGCCTCGAAGGCGCGCGAGAAGCTGGGCTGGGAGCCGACCGTCGGCTGGCGGGAACTGGCGGCGCTCATGGTCCGGGCCGACATCGAGGCGCTGGACGCGGAACTGGCCGGCGCCCGGGTGCGCGTGGACCGCTGAGTCCGCGTGACGGCAGCCGCCGGAAAGCCTCCCCTCCCCCGCACCCCGTCGCCCCGTCACCCGTCCACCCCCCACTCATCCAGAACAGAGGGACAGCATGAGACCGATCCGAGGCGGACTGTGGCGCCGCGCCGTCGTGTACAGCGGGGTCCTCGCGCTCTTCGCCGCCCTGCCGGGCCCGGCCGCGGCGCAGCCCGCGGCGCCCGCTCCGGCGCTGACGCCCCCGGTGGGCATCACCGCCGACGAGCTGCCGACCTGGCAGACCAACGGCATCGTCTGGGCGCTGGCGGAGGCCGGCGGGACGGTGTTCGTCGGCGGCACGTTCTCCACCGTCCGACCGCCGGGTGCGGCGGCGGGTACGCAGGAGGAGCCGGTCGCCAACTTCGTCGCGCTGGACGCGGCCTCCGGGGAGCCGGTCGCCGATTGCGACCTGCGGTTCACCGCCGGGTCGGTCGCCGCGGCCGTGCGATCGCTGGCCGTCTCCCCGGACGGTGCCACGCTGTACGTCGGCGGGACCTTCGGGTCGGTGAACGGGGTGGGCGCCTCCAACGTGGCGGCGTTCGACACGACGACCTGTGAGCGCCGCGCGTTCCCCGTCGCGGTACCTGCCACGGTCCGCGCCCTGGCCGCGACGGACCAACGAGTCTATCTGGGCGGCGACTTCAACACCGTCGCCGGTCAGCCGCGGCAGCGGTTCGCCGCGGTGACCACCTCGGGGGCGCTGGAGGGCTGGGTCGCCGACGCCGACGAGCCGGGACGCGCGATCGAGGTGACGCCCGACGGGCGCCACGTGATCCTCGGCGGCGACTTCTTCCGCCTCAACGGGCGCGACTCCCACGCCCTGGCGGTCGTGGACGCGGTCACCGGCGCCAACACCCGTGACTATCCGCTGCCGTTCATCGAGCAGCGCTCGGTGGTCAAGGGGCTGACCACCGACGACAGCGGGTTCTACACCGCCAACGAGGGCACGGGCGGCGGCGCCTTCGACGGCCGGATCGCACTGGAGCTGGCCACCTTCGACCAGCGGTGGCGGGACACCTGCCTGGGCGCGACCCAGGACGTCACCGTCCACCAGGGTGTGCTGTACAGCGGCCACCACGCGCACGACTGCTCCAGCATGGGGTCCTTCCCCGACGGGCCGCGCTTCCACCTGTTCGCGCAGTCGGTCGACGACCCGACGCTGCTGGGCTGGTTCCCCGACACCAACGACGGCCTCGGTGAGGCCATCGGACCGCGCGTCGTGATCACGGCGGAGGAGCTGCCGCAGGACGACCGGGACTTCATCTGGGTCGGCGGCGGCTTCACCACCGTCAACGGCACTCCGCAGTGGGGGCTGACACGATTCGCCTCCGGACCCGACACCGGGGCGCCGGACCGCCCGGAGGTCTCCGCGCACAGCCTGGCCGCCGGCGAGGCGACGGTCACCTGGCGGTCCAGCCTGGACCTGGACGACAGCCTGCTGACCTACCGGGTCTACCGCGACAACGGCACCGCCCCGATCCACACCGTGCAGGGTTCCTCGCTCCCGTGGCAGCGACCGCAGCTCTCCTACACCGACACCGGCCTCACCCCGGGCCAGTCGCACAGCTACCGCGTGACGGCATCAGACGCGGCGGGCAACACCAGCGTCCAGTCGCTGCCGGCGACCGTGACCGCGGCTGCCGGAACGCAGCCCTACGCGGACGCGGTACTCGCCGACGACCCGGTGCTGTACTGGCGCCACGACGAGACCGGCGGCTTCTACGCCTCCGACGTCTCCGGCAACGACAACGGCGGGGTGCACCGGGGCAACCCCTCACGCGGGGTGACCCCCGCCGCCGTGCCCTACCCCGGCGCACGGGGCATCGGGTACACGGGCGGCATCACCACCTACACCTACAGCGACACGGCCTTCGACTCACCCGCCCGGTTCTCGGTGGAGACCTGGTTCCGCACCGAGAGCACCCAGGGCGGGCGGATCATCGGCTTCAGCCGGAACATCTGGCGGACCAGCACCACCTACGACAAGCACGTCTACATGCGGGACAGCGGCCAGTTGGTCTTCGGCACCCAGGGCAGCGGGCGGCAGTTCGTCACCAGCCCCCGTTCCTACAACGACGGCCGCTGGCACCACCTGGCGGCGACCCAGGGCACCAACGGCCTCCGGCTGTACGTGGACGGCCAGCTGGTCGCCTCCAACGCCAACGTCACCTCCAACCAGACCTACCGCGGCTACTGGCGCACCGGGGCCGACAACCTCTCCGGCTGGAACAACCGGCCCTCCAGCGACGGCTTCCAGGGGCAGCTCGACGAGACGACCGTCTACCACCACACCCTCTCCGCCGCCCGGATCACCGCGCACCACAACGCGGCGAGCGCGCCGGTCGACACGGTCACCGCGCTGCAACCCACCGCGGACACGTACGTCAACCAGGGCGCGCCGTCGGCGACCCACGGCGGCAGCACCTCACTCGCGGTCCGCGGCAGCTCGGGCTACGAGACGTACCTGCGGTACGAGCTGCCCCAGGCACCCCCCGGCACCGTGCTGAAGGCGGCGGCGCTGCGGGTGCGGACCACCGGCCAGGAGTACGCGGGGTCCGAGGACAGCCACACCGTCTCTCCGGTGACGGGGAGTTGGTCGGAGGCCGGGACCAGCTGGAACACCAGGCCGACCCTCGGATCGACGGTGCTCGGCACGATCGCCGCGGGGACGGTGCCCAACGGGCACTACTCGACGACCCTGACGACCTCCGCTGTCCGTCCCTCGCTCGGCGGCACGTTGGACCTGGCCGTCACCAGCACCGGGACGGACAACCTGTGGTTCTGGTCGCGTGAGGTCGCGGCGACGGACAACCGGCCGCAGCTCCACCTCACCTTCGGTGCGCCGTGAGGCGGCGGCGCGTCCGGGGTACCTTCCTCGTGGCGGCGGTGCTGGCGCCGCTGCTGCTCGCGGGCTGCGGGTCGGGGCAGGACGGCGGCGGGGAGGGCCCCGCCG
>NZ_JAAVJB010000110.1 GCF_012034385.1 Streptomyces spiramenti | reverse complement strand
GCGTGACGTCGCTCGTGAGGGAGCCGCCGGGCGCCGCGGGGGTCGGGACGCCGTCGGCGGCGCGCACCGCGGGGAGTTCCGGCGCGGGGGTGGGGACGACCGCGGCGTCCGGGCCCCGGACGCCGGGGACGCCGAGGGCGGAGCCGTCGCCGAGCGGCTTGGTGACGCCCGGTGCGGCGACGGAGATGTCGTCGCCTGCCCGCGCCCCCGCGTGGCCGACCGATCCGACGTCGACGATGGTGAGCTTCTGGTTGACCTGGTTGAGCCAGTCGGGGCTGACGGCACCGGGGGTGAGGGAGCCGGAGGTGATCGACCCCGGGGTGACCGCGCCGGGGGTGACGGAACCCGGCGTGGACGCGTTGGTGAGGCCGGGCGTCGTGCTGCCCGATCCGCTGATCGAGCCGGGCGTCGCCGTGCCGGGCGTGACGGAGCCCGGGGTGACCGTGACGGAGCCGAGGGCAGCTCCCGGGGCGACGCCACCGGGGGCGATCGCGCCCGGGGCGACGGCACCGGGGGTCACGGCGCCCGGTGCCACGGCCCCAGGGGTCACCGCACCCGGGGTCACCGCGCCCGGGGCGACGACCGGCGGTGCCACCGCGCCGGGGGTCACCGCGCCGGGGGTCACCGCGCCGGGGGTCACCGCGCCGGGGGTCACCGCGCCCGGCGTCAACTGCCCGGGCGGGACGCCGCCGACGCCGACCGCGCCCGGTGTCGGGACACCGAGGTCGGCCACCGCCTGCGGCACACCGGCGGGCGTGACGTGGGGCGCGGCGATCACACCGGGGGTGACGGCTCCCGAGGGCACCGAGCCCGGGGTGATCGCGCCGGACAGCCCGCCGGGGGTGACGCCGCCGGGCGTCACCGCACCGGGGGTGATCGCGCCGGGCGGCAGCGCTCCGGTGCCTACGGCCCCCGGCGCCACCGCTCCGGGGGTGACGGCCCCCGGGGTGAACGCGCCGGGCGAGATGCCCAGGCTCATGGCACCGACCGTCACCGTGGCGGGGGTGATGCCGACGACCGGCGGGGTCGTCATGCCGAGACCGCCGGGGGCGAGCGCACCCGGGGCGACGGCGCCGGGGGCGAAGCTGCCGGGGGCGAACGTGCCGGGCGCCACCCCGCCCGGGGCGAACGTGCCGGTCGTCACCGCACCCGGGGTGAAGGTGCCGGGGGTCACCGCGCCGGGGCTGAAGGTGCCGGGCACCACCGCGCCGGGGGTGATCGCGCCGGGAGCCAGCCCCCCGGGGGCGATCCCGCCGACACCGATGCCGCCGGCACCGATCCCACCGACGCCCATCGCGCCGGGCGCCGGCATCGCGGGGGTGAAGGAGACGCCCGCCGCGGCGGGCGGCGCGTCGACGATCCGCGCGCCGACCGAGGGCATCTCGATCTGCCCAACGGGGATCTGCACCGCCCCTGCCGCACCGACGTTGATCTGGCCGACGCCGACCGCGGAACCGTTCAGCCCCACGCCGATGTCGACCGCAGGCATGTTGATGGCCGGGGTGGTGACCCCGGCGGCGGGCACCTGGACCGGGGAGCCGAGCGCTCCCCCCGGGGCCGGCACCGAGACCTGGCCGATGCCGGACAGCGCGGGGTTGTCCACGCCGCCGGTCGCCGGACGGACCGTCGAGGGCATGTCCACGATGGCGGTGGAGACCGAGGGCATCTCGATGCGGCCGGCGCCGACGGTGCCCCCGAGGTCGGCGGTGTTGATCGTCACCGGCGTGGTGGTGGGGCCGATCCCGATGGAGCCGGCCGCCGGGGCGACGACGAAGTTGCCGTTCGGCGCGACCGGCGAGAAGTTGCCGAGCGTCGGCGGGACCCGGGTGCCGCCGATGCTGACGTCCACGATGGAGGTGCCCGGCGGCGGCGCCATGATCGGCGTGCCGTTCATGTTCATCCCGATCGACGGGACGGTCACCGACCCGGGGGCGATGCTGCCGATCTGCGGCATCGCGCCGATGGACCCGGGGGTGAACGAGCCGGGCGCGGGCGGGGTGATGGCACCGCCGATGCCCCCGGCCCCCGGCACCGCCGGGGGCGTGAACGAGCCGACGCCGCCGCCGAACTGCGGGACGGTGGGCCGGCCGACCTGGCCGAGGCCGCCGAAGCCGCCGAGTCCGGGGGGCATCGTCGTCACACCGGAGGGGACGAGGATCGAGCCGAACGCCAGGTCGGTGCGGATACCGGAGGTCCCCGGCCCCACCCGGAACAGGTCCATCGCGCCGGCGCTCACCCCGGAGACCTTGCTCGCCGCGCCGAGGAACTGGCCGCCGTCGTAGCCGTAGCGGAACCGGCCGAGGAGACCGCGGTCGATGAGCCCGACCCGCGCGGCGCCCCGCAGCCCCAGCACCGCGATCTCGTCCGCGGCAACGGGGGTGACGAGCCGCAGCCAGTTCCAGCCGGCCATACCGCTGACCATGGAACGGCCCATGTTGGCGCCGAACCGGCCGATGGTCATGACACCGCGGATCGCCGCGAAGGTGAAGCCGCCCATGTTGGTGATGACCGAGAAGTTCGCCGCCTGGTGCATGTACCGGAACGGCGCGATCGGCCCCATGGTGAAGATGCCGTTGGAACCGCGGATCCACGTCGCGGCGCCCCGGAAGGAGTTGCCCAGGCCGTACATCAGGCGGGTGCCCAGGCCGAAGCCGTTGGCGCCGAGGCCGAAGAACGTCCGCATACCGTTGATGCCCGAGCTGCCGAGACCGCGGAGACCGGTCCACAGCTTGCCGATGTTCAACCCCTTGGTGGTGGGGGCGATGACACCGACGATCGCCAGGACCAGTTCGGTCACACTGGCGTCACCGCGGGAGAAGTCGACCGCGGTCTTGATGAGCAGGGCGATGTTGAGGCCGATGGCGAGCAGCGCGACCGGCCCGCCCAGCAGGATCGCCGGGATGATGAGGATGATGGCGATCCACTGGAGCGCCTTCCAGAACTCGTCGCACGGGTCGATGACGGTCTGGATACTGCTCGCGGCCTCGCGGATCGCGGCGGCGGCCACCGCCGCGGCGGCGTCCACGTTGCTCTCGGCGTCCTCGGCGATGCCCTGCTGGGTGGAGCGGCCGGACTCGTCGTCCTCCTCCAGCCCGGCGGCCTCCGACAGAGCGTCGTCGGCCCGCCGCTGCTCGGTCCGCAGCACCTCGGCGTAGGTGCGCAGCGCGCCCTGGGTGGCCTCCTGTGCACTGCGGAAGGAGGCGACGTAGTTGCGGAGCTTGCCGTCGATGGCGTCGCGCAGCGCGTCGGCGGTCTCACCGATGAAGGCGCCGTTGGTGGTCTGGAGGACGTCGGTGAAGCCCTGGTCGATGGTCTTGGCCATGTCGATCAGCTGTTCCTGATCGGTGATCAGCTGGTCGATGCGGTCGGCGTCGCCGGGGGTGGGGTCGCTGCTGCGGCCGAGAGCGCTCCAGTCGTCGGGCCTGGGCATCGTGCCGGGTCCCTCCTCCGCACCGTCTGCGACCGCTTCCGTCTCCTCTACGCACGGGAGCGCCCGCCGGTTCAACGGAGATCACGAAAAGATTCACGAGCCGCGCCGCACCGCGCCGCAGCGGGGTCGGTCGGGTGCGGGGAGTGATCCGCGCCGGGAATTGAACCGGTGGGCACCCCGGTGCGTAGAGAGGGTGGAACGGGCCCGCCGACGGGCGGGCCGGGCGCGTCTCTCACGCGGTGCGCCAGGACTCGTACGACACCGGCGGGAGGCCGACCGTGGCGGACTTCTCCATCGACTACTCCGCCCTGCACCGTGCCCAGGAGCAGATGAAGTCACTGGCCAACACGGCGGACAGCGGTGGCGCGTCCGGCGAGTTCAAGACGGTGGGCGAGTCCACGCCCTCGGAGCGCCGCGCGGTGTTCGGCAGCACCGAGCTGGGCACGGCGTTCAACCGCTTCTACGAGAACTCCGCGAAGCGCGCCAAGGAGGCGAAGGACGGCCTCAACGAGCTGGCGGAGATCTTCGCCAGCGTCTCCAACGTCTTCTTCGAGGCGGACGCGCAGCTGGCCGGCGGCAGCGGGGTGACCAGCCAGGCGCTGGGCATCAGCAACTGGCGCACCTCCAAGGCGCAGTGGGACGCGTGGGACGCGGCCACCGAGGAGTGGAACGACTACCTGGACGAGATCGGCGCCAAGGAGTACTTCGACGCCAATCCCGACGCGGACATCGGCCAGGTCTGCCGCGCCGACTCCCCGCCGGAGTTCTGCGAGACCTGGCGCGAGGACACCGACGCGCCGTCCCCGCCGGGGGACAAGCCGGACGGCGAGCGCCCCTCGGACGAGCCGCCGACGGAGTTCTCCTTCGAGGACGAGAACGGCCTGACCAACGTCAAGGTCGAACTCGACGACGACTACAACATCATGAAGGAGACGACCGAGGTCACGACCACCGACGGGCAGTCGTTCACCTCGGAGACCGTCTACGAGACGTCCCCGCAGTACGTGACGAAGGACGGCATCACCTTCGACGCGCGCGACTTCACCACCACCACGACCTACGCCGACGGCACCACGATCACGTCCGAGGTCACCATCGAGGAGGACGGGTCCGGTGTGATGGTCTCGACCGACGGCGACGGCGAGGTCACCCGCTACACCCGGGCCGGCGCCGGTCCGGACGACAAGTGGGAAGAGGAAGACTGATCTGCCGCCCCGCGCCCCTCGGGCGCGGGGCGGACATCCCGATACAGGCACCGCACGACGAGGAGCACTTGCCATGGCGGCGAACATCAGCCTCAGCTACGCGGAGATCGAAAGGGTCTCCAACAAGCTGGACAGCGCGGTGGAGGAGACACTCGTCCCCCGCATGACCGAGGCGAAGACCGAGGTGGACAACCTGCTGGCCAGCGCGCTGGTGCTGGTCGAGGCCAGCCCGGCACTGCAGCAGCAGTACGACCGCTTCACCACCGAGCTGACCAAGGCCACCGACGCGATCACCCAGTACGCCGAGCAGTTCAGGGAGATCAAGCGGCAGGTCGAGAACATGGACAAGGAAGTCGCCGACAAGGTCCGCAGCGCCTGACCGGCGGTGCCGGCGGCGCCGGCCACCCCTCCCCCGCTTCCCCTTTTGCCCGAACCGACGTGGACCCGGTGAAGACCGGCACGTCACCTATCCGACGGAGGAACCGTGTCGGACGCAGCCGATGTCAAATTTGATTACGCCGAGATCACCCGTGCCACCTCGGTCATGGGTACCAAGCTCGACGACATCAGCGACGAGCTGAGCAACCTGCGCGACGAGGTCGACGCCCTGCTGAAGAACGGCATGGTCTTCGACCAGGCGAGCCCCGCGCTCACCGAGGCCTACACCCAGTTCACGCAGCAGCTGACCGAGTCGGCCGGTGCGATCAAGCAGTACGCGGAGACCTTCGAGAGCCTGTCGAAGGGCATGCAGGACTCCGACTCCGACATCGCCCAGGCGGTGCGCGCCAACATGTCGTGACCGCTCCCCCTTCGGGGGACGGGACCGGGGGCGGTGCGGCGGGAAGCCGCACCGGCCCCGGTGCGTTCGTGCGGGGTGCCCGGCCGGTGCGGCCGGGCGCCCCGCCGGGCGTCAGCCCTCGAACACGGTGAGCGGGACCTGCACCGCCACCGCGAGGCCGCCCGGCCCGGCGGTCCACCCCCGTCCCGGCACCAGCGGCATCCGGACCTGGTCCGCGGAGAGCCGGGCGCCGATGAAGTCGCCCTCGGTGATGGACTTCGGGCCCAGCAGGATCGCCTGCCGGGACCGCCGGGCGGCGGACACCCAGCCGAGCGCGCCGAAGGAGTCGGCGGAGCCGGCCAGGACCAGTCCCTGGCCCGCGTCGCGGCCGGATACGGCGAGGCGTCGCAGCAGCTTGTCGGCCCGGGCGTTGATCAGCAGATCGGCGTCGTCGACGACGACCACCGTCGGGCGGCCCTTCTGCTCGTCCAGCGCCGCCTGGAGCTCGTCCACGGTGGGGTCGGGGTCCGGCAGGACCCGCGCGAGGTCGTGCACGCCGAGCCGCCGCAGCGGCGAGTCGCGGGGCGTGATCACGACCAGCGAGGTACCACCGACCAGCAGCGAGACGCACATGGTCGCCAGGGTGGTGGAGCGGCCGGAGCGGGCGGGACCGACGACCAGGTAGCTGCCGCCGCCGGCCGCCAGGTCCTGCCCGAGCGGCGTGGCGCCGTCACCGCCGACCCCGACCAGCGCCCACAGCGGGCGGCGCAGCTTCTCGGGGATGCGGTCGGCGACCTCCTGGTAGCCGATGAGGGTGGGGAGTTCGGCGACCCGGAACGGGCGGCGCGCGGCGGGCACCTTGTTGTCGCGGTCCCGTGCCTTGCGGGCGATGCGCCGCAGCGCCTCGGCCTGGTCGGGCGCGGGGCGGTCCCCCGCGAGGACGGCCTGCTCGATCTCGGCCGCCGCGTCGGTCCCCTCGGCACCCTCGGTGGTGACCGGCGGGCCGGGCAGCAGCGCGATCTGCGCCTCGACACCGCCCGGGGCGTGCCAGCCGCGGCCCGGCGGGACGTGGTCCGGCACCTGGTTGCGGTTCATCCCGGCCAGCTGGTAGTCGGTCTTCTCCGCCTGACGCAGCAGCAGCCGCCGGTCGTTGTGGGCGGCGAGACGGCCGCCGAGCAGGATGCGCTCGGAGGTGGCGACGACGTGGATGCCGGCCGCGGCGCCCTCGCGGAGGAGTCGGACGATCTCGCCGTAGAGCCGCCCGCCGTCGTAGTCGTCGAGCATGGCGCTGAGGGCGTCCCAGCCGTCGATGAGGAACAGGATGTGCGCGGGGCGCTCGGCCTCGGGGAGCGCGGCCCGCAGCTCGGCGATGCCGGCGCAGCCGCGGGAGGAGAGCTCCCGCTGGCGTTCGGTGAGTTCGGCGGCGAGCCGCAGCAGCAGCCGCTCCAGCCGCTCCGAGTCGTGCCGGGGCACGATCGCGCCGGTGTGGGGCAGCTCCTCCAGCGCCAGCAGGCCGCCACCGGCGGCGTCGATGCCGTGGACGTGGAGGTCGGCGCTGCTGAGGATGGCGGCTGCGGCACCGGCCATGGACCGCAGCGTCTGGGTGCGGCCGGAGCGGGGCGACCCCACGACGTAGAGGTGCCCGAAGTTCTCCAGGTCCATGGTGCCCAGGCGGCGCTCCTGGAGGTCCGGCAGGTCCAGCAGGGCGTACGGCACGACCGGGAGCGCCCCGGCGCGCGGCGGGGGCGCCGGCGGCAGGTCGTCGAGGTCGATGAGGCGGGGCAGGGCGGGCAGCCAGGGGCTGGGCTGCTGCGCGAAGTCCGGCAGCCGGCTCGTCGCCTCGGTGATGGCGGTGACCAGGGCCCGCAGGTCGGTGGGGGGTTCTTCCCCTGAGGTCGGCAGCAGGGTGTCGTCGTGGTCGTCGCCGTTGTGCTGCGGGGCGCGCCCGAGCCCCTGCCAGGTGAGGCGGGTGCCGCGCACCGGTCGGGAGTCGGTGGTCTCCACGGGGGCGGCGGCGGAGGCGCCGTCCATGGGGCGCTCCGCGCCGGCCCACGCCGACTGCACCGGAACGGCGGCGGTGGCGCCGCGGCGGACCAGGGCACGGCCGGGGGTGGCCGCGGAGATGTTGGCGGCGTCGGGCGCGTCGATGATGTCCTGGCTCTCGGCGCGGTCGGTGACCCGCAGCGAGATCCGCAGGTTGGTGTTGGCCTTGATCTCGTTGTTGACCGAGCCGCCGGGCCGCTGGGTCGCGAGGATCAGGTGGAGCCCGAGCGAGCGGCCCCGCTGCGCCAGGTTGACCATGCCGGGCACGAAGTCGGGCAGTTCGCGCACGAGGGTCGCGAACTCGTCGATGACGATGAGCAGGCGCGGCAGCGGCGGCAGTTGCGGGTCCCGGGCGCGGCGGGCGCGGTACTCGGCGTGGTCCTTCGCCTCTGCCGCCGCCAGTACCCGTTCGCGGCGGCGGAGTTCGGCCGCCAGGGAGGCCAGGGCGCGCTCGACGAGGTGCCCGTCGAGGTCGGTGATCATGCCGAGGGTGTGGGGCAGCCGGGAGCACTCGCGGAAGGCGCTACCGCCCTTGTAGTCGACCAGGACGAAGGTGAGTTCGTCGGGGCGGTTGACCGCCGCGAGGGAACCGATCATCGTCTGGAGGAGTTCGGACTTGCCGGCGCCGGTGGTGCCGCCGACCAGGCCGTGCGGCCCGTCGCGCACCAGGTCGAGCCGGAACGGCCCCTCGTAGCCGGCGCCGAGGACGAAGGCGGTGTCGGCGGGGCGCCGGTTCCAGCGCCGGAGCAGCGCCTCGGCGTCGGGCGGCTCCTGGTCGAGCAGCGGCAGCAGCCGCACCTCGTCGGGGAGGCCGGAGGAGCCGTCCGGGGTGACGTCGCGGACCGGGGAGAGCGCCCGCGCGACCTGCTCGCACCAGTCGCGGGTCACGAGGTCGGCGCGGAGGTCGTCCAGGGGCGGGGCGCCGGTGACGCGCACCGATATCCGGCCGCCGGTCGCGGTGACGACGCCGGTGCACTCCTCGGGGAGGAGCCGTTCCCGTTCGTCGACGCAGAGGCTGAAGACGCGGACGGCGGGACCGGTGGTGAGGATGTCGATGACACCGGGCACGTCCCGCAGCCGCCGCGCCCCGTCGAGGACGACGAGGACGTCGGCGTCGCGGTGCAGTGCGGCACCCATCGGGGAACGGGCCGCGTCGGTGCGTGCCTTGATGTCGGCGAGGAGTTCGCTGACGCGGTGCGCGGTGGACTCGGGGTCGTTGCCGAGGTGGATGACGGGCCCGTCCTCCGAGCCGCCGCGGCGGTTGCGCAGGTGCGGCAACCAGCGGACCCACGCCCAGTCCTCGCGGTGGCCGTCGGAGGTGAGGACGACGATCCGCAGGTCACGGGGGCTGTGGAGGACGGCGCTCTGCGCGACCGCCCAGCGGGCGACGGCGCGGTGGCTGTCGTCGGGGCCGGTCAGACCGAGGACGCCTCGGTCGGTCATCTCCAGCGCGAAGGGAACGTCGGCGAGTCGCCAGTGGACGGTCTGGTGGTTGCTCTCGCGCGCGGAGTCGGTGATGCGGCGCAGCGAGGCCCGGGTGATGGTGCCGAACCGCAGGGCGAGGTGGTCCGGGTCGTGGCGCCTTCGCTGCCAGAGCAGCGCGCCGGGGCCGGTGGCCGTCAGCAGCACGGTGGCGGGGTCGGGGAAGGTGACGTTGCGCAGGGCGCGTTCCTCGACGCTGGCCTGCCGGACCTCGCGCTCCAGGGAGGCACGGCGCAGGCGGAACAGCCGCAGCGCGTCGGCGTGGGCGCGGCGGCCGTTGCGCCGGCCGGCTATCCAGTTGCCGAGCGCCATCAGCGGGGTGAAGAAGATGAAGATGAGGAAGTAGAAGCTGCGGAAGAGGCTGACCATGACCATGCCCATGATCAGCGGCATGAGGACCATGAGCAGCGGGAACGCACGGTCGCGCGGTTTGGTGGGCGGGCCGGGCATCCGCAGGGAGTCGGCGTCCAGGTGCGGCGCGATCCGCGGCGGGCGGTTGTACTCCAGGCCGATGCCGTCGGCGGCCGGGTTGACGGCCGCGTCCGGTTCGCTGACCGGTCCGAACCGCAGCAGGTGGTCGCCGAGGGCAAGGTCCGCGTAGGGCGGCCACTCCTCGGAGTCGTCCCCCGGCGGGGGCAGCACCCCCGGCGGCGGGGGCTCCTCGGGGACGGGCAGTCCGTCGGGGCCGGGCGCGTCCGGCGGCTCGGTGTGCCCGCCGGGACCGCCGTCGTGCGGGCCGGCGGGCTCCTCGTCGGTGAGCGGGGTGCCGGTCTCGGGGTCGACCGGCGGCGGCGGGGTCAGCGAGCGCAGGCCGCACCGGGCGGGGTTGGCGTCCGGAGGCAGCAGGAAGGTGAGGGTGCCGTCGGTGCGCACGGTGATCCACACCCCGCCCTCGGGCGCGCCGCCGTCGGGCAGCCGCAGGACGCAGCCCCGGTCGGTGCCGGCCTCGTGGCTGCCGGGGCCCAGCCGCCACACGGTGCCGGAGCCGGGGCCGGAGACGTGGCGGATCTCCACGAGCGCCGGTTCGGCCTCCGGCGGGTTCCAGGCGGGGAGGCGGTTGTCGGCCGGGAGGGGTGCGCCGAGGCCGAGCACGGCGCCCTCGCGGATGCCGCTGCGGGCGACGGGGAGTTCGGGGCGCAGCGCGCGGCCGTCGAGGTACAGGACGGGCGGCGGGCCGTCCTCGGCCCGGGTCTCACCGGCGAGTGCGGTGGCCAGGCCGCCGACGGTGGCGTCGGTCGGCAGGTCCAGCAGGTGGTCGGTGTGCCGACCCTGGGGGTCGGCGGTGGTGAGGGTGAGGTCCACGGTTGCTTCCAGTGGGTCGGGCGGGGCCCGGAGCGGTCAGGGGCGGTGCGTGGAGCGGGAGCTGCGGCCGGGCGGCAGGGAGCCCTCGTCGTCGGCGGTGCCGCCGGGCGGGGCTGCCGGCGACGGCACGGGGGCCGGGGCGGGCGCCGTCGTCTTGGTCAGCGCGATGCGGTGGCGGGGGTCGATCACCGGCGCGTTGCGGCGGGTACGGGCGCTGCGCGCCGCGGCCGGCGCCTCGGGCTCCGCGAGGACCACGGGCTCCTGCTGCTCCTCGACCGCCGGGGCCGCGGTGGTGACGGTCTGCCGGGTCGGGGCGCCCGCGGCCGGGACGCCGGTGACGACGCCCTCCTCCTGGAACAGCTCGCTGCCGGTGAGCCCGTCCGCTCCGGCGCCGGCGGGCGGCGGCGGGGGCAGCGGCGGGAAGAGGCTCAGGGTACGGGCGACGGCGCGGCTGAGCGCGGCGGCGTTGGCGAGCAGCGGCGCGCCGCTGATCGCGACCCGGCTGTGGCGGTCGGTGAAGACCCGTCGGGCGTGGCCGCGGCCCGGGCCGTTGACCAGGACGCGAATGGGGGGCCGGCCGGCGTCGGGCGCGGCGGTCAGCTCGGGGGGAAGCGGGTCGGGGAGGGTGGCGGCGATGAGCACCGACGGCAGCACCGGCATGCCGGTGACGTCGTCCCTGGGGGTGGTGGGTGCGCCGAGGGCCGCCAGGGCGGCGCGGTACGCATCGCGGACCGGCTCGCCGGGGAAGCGGGGGTGGACGTCGCCGGCGACGGTCACCATGCCGCGCGGCATGCGGGCGTCGAGCTGCGCGCCGAGGACCTGGACGAGCACGGAGGCGTTGCGGGCGTCACCGGTGACGGAGGTGACCGCCGGTCCGGTGGCGAGGTCGACGAAGACGCAGCCGCGGTGGCGTTCGCCGACGGCCGCCAGGACGGGGCACGGGCCGCCACCGGCGGGGGCGATGGCGGGGAGGTCGGCGCGTTGCGCGACCCACTCCCCCGGCGCGTCGGGGTCGGGGTACCAGGGGCCGGGCGGCTCAGGGGCGCCGGGGGCCGCCGCGTGGCCGGCGAGCATGACGCGGACCCAGTGCGCGTCGACGCGCACCGCGTAGGGGACGGAGCCACCGGCGGCGGCCTCGCGTGCGGTGAGGACGGCGAGTTCGGCGTCGCGCCAGGTGGTCGGGGCGCCGAGGAGCCCCGTCAGTCGCCGCAGCGCCCTCCGGTAGCGCAACCAGGCGCGGGGCGGCGCGGCGAAGGCCAGCACCGTGGCCTGGAACTCACGCTTGATACGGCGGCCGACGACGCGCCAGCCGCCTCGCTTCTTGACCTGCCAGCGCAGCAGCAGGAAGAGGATGAGCAGGGTGCCGAGGATCCCGCACCAGCGGAAGATGGTGTCGCGGTGCTCGGCGAAGAAGGCGAACGGGTCGACGGTCCTTCTCATGCGGCGTTCTTCTCCGGGGCACGGTGGGTGGGCCGACCGGCGGCGCGGCGGGCCGCGACCGGGCGGGTGGGGTGGTCATCGTCGCTCACGACCAGCTCGCGGCGCAGGGCGCGTACCGCGTAGTGGACACGTGACTTCACGGTGCCGGGCGGTACGCCCAGTTCCCGCGCGGCGTCGGCGCACGACAGGTCGCAGAGCATGACGGCGGCCACGGCGCGGCGGTGGTCGGGGCTGAGCCCGGCCAGGGCCCGCGCGACGGCCTGTCGGGTGGCGACCGACTCGGCGACGTCCGTCTCGTCGGGGCGGAGGACCAGCTCCGGCGGGAACTCACCCATGGGGACCGCCCGGTCGCGGCGGTGCGCGTCCACCGCGAGGTTCCGCGCCACCCGGTAGAGCCAGGGGGCGAGGTGGGCGTCGGAGGGCGCCGCGTCGGGAGAGAGCCGCCAGAACCGGAAGAGGGCCTCCTGGGCTATGTCCTCCGCGCGGTGCCGGTCGCCCGTGAGCCGCTGGACGTACTGGACCAACCGCGACCGGTGGTCGAAGGCGTCGTGCAGCCGGACCTCGGCGGCTGCGGTGGTGGGGGGCGTGCGCATCTGGGATCGGGCTCCGTCCTGAGGTGACAGCCGAAGGCTGTGTACGCGCCAAGCCTCGATCGCTCGAATGTCACTCCGGTAACCATACGATTGACACGAGGAGTTGCACCGTGCGCGGATGATACTGCGTGGCGAATACCTGTAAAGAGACGGGTGCGGGCAGCGAACGGGCACGTCGCCCCTCGTCACGGGCCCGACATGACGGCGCGTCGCACAGCGGCGGGCCCGTTCGGCCACGGTCCCGGCCCACGCGCATCGGTGACCCTCCGTGACGTTCGACCGGGGTGTGTCGACAGTCGCACGCCTGCCCGGTCGGCGTGCGCGCCCTGCGGTGCACCTCGGGTTGACAGCCGTCACCCCCGGGTCACCGGAGGTCGGCACCGCCGGTGACCGGTTCCGGTGTGCCCGGTGGCCGGCCGCCGGGCACACCGGGACCGGCGGTGCGGGCACCATCCGGGCCCGCACCCCGGGCCGTTCGGCTCTCCGGGGGTCCACGACCGCTCCGCCGATGCGCCGGGAGAGCGCCGACCGGTCCGCCCACCGGGGTGCGTTCTGGGGTGGCAGTGCCTGTTCGCCAGGCGTGTCGCGGCAGGAGAGGCGCCCGTCGTGGTCTGCTGTCGCGGCACTGTTCCGGAACCCGCCCGCCTTCTGCCCGTTTCCGGGCACGTCGGGCCGCGACGTGTACGGAGGACTCGGTGACCTCACTGGCCCGCTGGGTGGTACGGCACCGCTGGTGGGTGCTGGCCGGATGGGTACTGCTGACGGTGCTGGGCGCGACCGCCGCCCCGAAGGCCACCTCCGCCCTCGGCTACGACTTCTCGCTCCCGGGCCGCAGCGCCTCGGAGACCGACGAGGAACTGCTGCGGCTCTTCGGCTCCGGCGGCGAGTCGGCGCCGGTGCTGCTGGTGGTCGACGGCGGCGGCGAGCCGGTGCCCCGGGAGGCATCGGCAGCGGTGGAGGCCGCCGTGGCGGCGGCGGGCGGACAGGTCGGCGGTCGTGTCGTCGGCTTCGGTGACCAGCCCGCGCTCCGCTCGGACGACGGCCGCCTCGGGGTCGTGCTGGTCTACCCCGCCCCGGTACCCGGGGAGCAGGCGTACGCGGCGGCGCTCCCCGCCCTGCAGCGGGCCGCCGACACCGCCGCCGACCGCACCGGGCTGACCGTCACCGTCACCGGCCAGGACGCGCTGGTCGACGACAGCGGGGGCGGCGGCTCGGGCGCCCTCGCCGAGACGGTGCTGGGCGCGGCGGGCGCACTCATCGTCCTCACCGTGGTCTTCGGCTCGTTCCTGGCGCTGACACCGCTGGTCGTGGCAGCGGCGTCCATCCTGACCACGTTCCTGCTGCTGTGGGGGCTGACGGCGCTGACCGACGTGTCGTTCATCGTGCAGTACCTGCTGGCGCTGATCGGCCTCGGCGTCGCCATCGACTACGCGCTGCTGATTGTGACGCGTTGGCGGGAGGAGCGGGGCAACGGTCTGCCGAACGACGCGGCCGTCAGCCGCGCGCTGGCCACCGCGGGCCGGTCCGTGGTGTTCTCCGGGGTGACGGTGGCCGTCAGCCTGGCGGCACTGATCGCGCTCCCGGTGCCGTTCCTGCGGAGCGTCGGCTACACGGGCCTGCTGATCCCGGTGGTGAGCGTCGTGGCAGCGGTCACCCTTCTCCCGGCGCTGCTGGCGGTGGCCGGTCCCCGGCTCTCCTGGCCGCACCGGCGCCGCTCCTCCCCCGACAGCCGGCTCTGGCACGGGGTGGCGTCCACGGTGGTGCGGCACCGCTGGATCGCCGTCGCCCTGAGCGCCGCGGTGCTGCTGGCGCTGGCGGCACCGGTGCTCGGGCTGCGGCTGGGGCAGCCCAGCAACGACTCGCTGGTCTCGGCCGGTGGGCCCGCCGCCGCGGCGCTGGAGCAGGTGGAGCGGTCCGGCATCGGGGACGGCGTCACCGCGCCGGTGGAGATCCTGACCGACGACCCGGCGGGCGCGCTGCGTGCCGCCACCGAGGTGGCCGGTGTGGCCGGCGGGGTCGCCCCCGGGACGTGGCGGGCCGACGGGCTGTGGGCGGTGGACGTCTGGACGGCGGCCGATCCCGCCTCGGGCGACGGTGAGCGGGTCGTGGCCGAGGTACGTGACCGACTGGAGGCCCGCGGCGATCGGGTGGGCGGCATCGGGCCGCAGAACGCGGACTTCGTGGACGCGGTCTACGGCAACGCCTGGTGGATCGCGATCATGATCGTGCTGGTGACGTACGTGCTGCTGGCGCGGGCCCTGCGCTCGGTGCTGCTGCCGCTGAAGGCGCTGGTCCTGAACGTCCTGTCGATCGGCGCGGCCTACGGGGTGACGGTGCTGATCTGGCAGCACGGGTTCGGTACGGAGCTGCTCTTCGGCCAGACCGCCTCGGACTCGCTGACGGTGTGGGTGCCCGTCGCGGTCTTCGCCTTCCTCTTCGGCCTGTCGATGGACTACGAGGTCTTCCTCCTCTCCCGGATCCGTGAGGAGCACGAGGCCGGGCGCGACACCGACACCGCGGTGGTGCGGGGCGTGGCGCGGACGGGGCGGCTCATCACCTCCGCCGCCCTCATCCTCTTCCTCGCCTTCGTGGCGCTGTCCCGGGCGCCGGGGACCGACGTGAAGATCCTTGCCACGGGCCTGGCGCTGGGCATCGTCATCGACGCGACCGTGGTGCGGGGCGTGCTGGCTCCGGCGCTGGTCGCCGCGATGGGACGGGCCAACTGGTGGTGGCCCTTCGGCGGCCGGACCGGGCCGCCCGCACCCGCCCGGCCGGACGACGGGGAGCGGTGACCGGGCCGGGCCAGGGGCGGGGACGGGCCGGCGGCCTCGTCACCGACCGGGGAAGAGTCGCGGGATGACCCGGACGTAGACCACCATGCCCGTCACCTCGACCAGCGTCTGGAGCACCATCACCACCGCCGCGACGGCGAAGGCGTCGGGAAGCGCCAGCGCCAGCGGGAGCAGGACCAGGCCGTTGCGGGTCGCCCCGGTGAAGGCCAGGGCCCGCCCGTCGGCGGGCTCCAGTCGCAGCAGCCGTGCGACGACGGCTGCGAGCAGCGGCATGACGACGAGGAACCCGACGAAGAACGGCACGAGCACGGCCACCTCCCCCAGCCCGCCGTCGAGCTGCGGAACCTGCGACCCGACCACCAGCAGCAGCGTGGCCGCCATCAGGGGCACCATCGCCGCCTCCACGCGCTCGGTGACGACGGCGCCCGCCCTGCGGCGGGCGGACCATGCCTGCGTGGCCCAGGCCAGCGCCAGCGGAACGACGATGAAGACGACGAACGCCTCGACGAACGGCCGGGTCTCCACCACATCGGCCAGCCCGTCCCCCAGGAAGAGCAGCAGGAACACCGGCAGCAGCAGCATCTGCACCACCAGCAGCAGCGGGGTCGCCGCCAGCAGCCGCCGGTCGCTGCCACCGGCGAGCCGGGTGAAGGCGATCACGTAGTCGATGCAGGGGCTGAGCATCACCAGCAGGAACCCCAGGCGGACCGCGTCGTCCGCGGGCAGCAGCGGGAACGCGGCGGCCACGACCAGGGGGACGAGGACGAAGTCGACGACGAGGACGGCCACCAGGAAGCGGCCGGCGCGCAGCGAGGCGAGTAGCCGCGACGCCGGCACCTGGAGGAAGGTGGCGTAGAGCAGCGCGACCAGCACCGGCGTGATCCCGACCTCCAGCGCCGGTCCCGCTGCGGGGACGGCCAGGCCGCACAGCAGCCCCACGGCGATGGCGGCGACGTAGACGGCGACCTGGTGGTGTTCCATCCGCGCGACGAGGGTGCGGGGCACGGTGCGACTCCGGGAGCTTCGGGGGGGGCGTGGTTCGGGCGGACGTGATGCGGGGCGGGGCGTGGTTCGGGACGGGGCGGCGGGTGGGCGCCGGTCGGGCCGGGTGGGCCGGGTGGGGCCTTCAGCGGGCGGCGGGAGCGCCCAGCGGGCGGCCGGGCCCGGGACGGCCGAGGACGTCCAGGTGGACGGGGCCGTCCTCGTGCCGGACCCGGTGTCCACCCGCGGTGCGGCCCGCCGGCAGCCCCTCGTGGTGCCGCGGCGTGCCGGCGGGGACGCCGGTGCCGTCGGCGAGCTGCGGAATCCGGTACACGCTCATACCGGCGACCGTAGACCCTGCACTCGACTGGACGGTCACGCCGGGGTGGCCCACGGGCGGGCCGCGGCGGCCGTCGCCTGCTGCCCGCCGGTGAACCCCGGCGCGGCGTCGGTCCGGCCTGTGCGCCGCCGTTCGCACCGAGCGCCGCGGGCCGTCACCCGGACCGGCACACCGA
>NZ_JAAVJB010000010.1 GCF_012034385.1 Streptomyces spiramenti | reverse complement strand
GCCGAGCCGCCCGGCCCCGCGCCCGCCTGACCCGGAGCCGGCCGACGCCGGTCACGGACGGTCCCGGGCCGTCCGTCCCCGTCAGTCCCCTCCGGCGGACGGGAACGGCGGCGGGAGGAAGCCCTCGACGCGCGTGCCCACGCCCTCCGCCCGCGCCGCACGCAGCACCAGGTCGGCGACGGCGAGGTCGAGGACGCCCAGACCGAACGGCGAGAACAGCGTGACGCGTTCCGGGTCGCGCGGCAGCGGGGCACCGGCCGAGAGCAGTCCGCCGAGCGTCGCGGAGACGAACCCCCTGCCGCCGGTGGCCTGCTCCGCCAGGTGCACGGAGGTCTCCGCGCGGCAGACGTGGTCGGGGTCGTCCACGATGTTCACCGCCGCCAGCACCGCGGGAACGGTCACGTCCCGCAGCGAGACGTGGAGCACCAGCGTGCCCGGGGCGCACGCGGCCAGGTCCTGATGGGGGACGGTCGCCGTCGTGGCGAGCGAGACCAGGCGGTGCGCGCCCAGCGCCTCCTCCACGTCGGAGGCGACCCGCACCGTCCGCCCCTCGCCGGCCAGCTCCGCCGCACAGCGGTCACGGAACCCCCCGGCACGTTCGGCGTCCAGGTCGAAGACCGTGATCTCGGTGATCTCCGGTCGTACCACCAGCAGGAATCGCAGCACCTCGTAGTTGATGACGCCGCACCCCACGAGGGTCACCCCGGTCTCCGTGCCGCCCCCCGGCGGCAGGGCTCCGGCGGCCAGCGCCGCGCTCGCCGCGGTGCGGCGGGCCGAGATGGTCGATCCCTCGACCAGCGCCTCGGGGACGCCCGTCTCCATCGAGTTCAGGATGATGGCGGCCGAGGCCCGTTCCCGGCCCCGCGCGACGTTGCCGGGGAACGAGGAGATCCACTTGATGCCGGCCTTCGGCTCCTCGCCCCCGAGGTGGGCGGGGAGCGCGATGATCCGGTTGCGGTCGTCGCCGGGGAACCGCAGGAAGACGGAGTGCGGCAGCGCGCTGCGCCCCGCCTCGTGGTGCAGGTAGGCGTCGCGCACGGCGCCCAGGAGTTCCTTCTCCCGGCCGTCGAGGACCCGCCTCACGTCCGCGTTGCCGAGCGTCAGCATCGACCCGCCCCCGCCATCTCGTCCTTCCACAGGTGCGTCACCTCTCCGAACTGGGCCTTGACCCAGGCGTCGTCGTAGATCGTGTCCAGGTACCGCTCACCGCGGTCGGGCATCACCAGAACGCAGTCCGAGCCGTCCGGCACCCGGTCGCTCATCCGGTCGAGCGCGGTCGCCAGCGCGCCGGAGGACCCGCCGAGCAGCAGCCCCTCCGAGAGCGCGAGGCGGCGGCAGCCGACGACGCTGTCCAGGTCGCTGACGTGCATCACCTCGTCGGCGAGCCCGCTGCGGAACAACGGCGGGCGGACGGCGGCGCCGTGACCGGGGAGCAGCCGTCGGCCGGTCGGCGGTCCGAAGATGGCGCTGCCCTCCGCGTCGACCGTCACGACCCGCGTCGCGTGGCCCCGCTCGCGGATCCAGTCGGCGCAGCCGCGCAGCGTGCCGGAGGAGCTGATGGTGCACAGCAGGTGGTCGGGGGCGCGGCCGAGTTCGTCCTCGATCTCGCGCATGGTGACCCGGTGGGCCCAGCCGTTGCGGGGGTTGGCGTACTGGTTGGGCCAGTACGCGCCGGGCAGGGAGGCCACCAGCTCCCGGACCCGTGCGATCCGCACCGGCTGGTACTCGCCGGTGGCGGAGTCGCGTGCGGTCACCAGGTGCACGGCGGCGCCGAGCGCCCGCATGATCGCGATGTTCTGGGGGTTGGTGCGGGGGTCGACCACGCAGACGAAACGCAGCCCGAGCGCGCGGCACGCCTGGGCCATGCCGATCCCGAGGTTGCCCGAACTCGACTCGACCACCGTTCCGCTGCCGGGGACGACCGCGCCGGTGGCGATCGCGTGGCTCAGCATCACGTACGCGGAGCGGTCCTTGATGCTGCCGCCGGGGTTGGACGACTCGAGCTTGGCCCAGATCCGGAACCGGGCGCCGGGCAGCAGCCGGGTGAGCCGCACCAGCGGTGTCGACCCGACCGCGGTGAGGACCCCCGTGCGGTCGTCGCCGTAACCGGCGGCGACCGGGGCGTTCTCGTCGGCGGCGGCCACGGCCCCCACGGCGGTGGGGCGGGGCATGGTCTGGGAGATGATGGTCATCGCGGGGCTTCTCCTCGGGTTGGCGACGCTGCTCAGACCGGGGTGCTCTCTCGGCCCTGCTCCGCCACCGCCCCGGTCGCCGCGCCCACGGCGCCGCTGTCGGACCGGCGGCGCAGGCTGGCGGGCCGCAGGTCCGTCCACACCCGCCCGATGTGGTCCAGGCACTCCTGCCGCGTGCCCTCCGTGCCCTCCGCGTACCAACCGGCGGGCAGGTCCCGGTCGGCCTGCCAGATCGAGTACTGCTCCTCGTCGTTGAGCACCACGCGGAACACGGTCTCGGGGTGTTCGGACATGTCCGTCCCTCCTCGGTGACGTCGGTCGCCGGACGGCCACCGGCGCTCCGCACGAGCGTGCCGTGACGGGCGGACCGGCCGTAGAGACAAACGGGCAGCCGTGAACGCCGCACTCGCCCGCCGTTCCTCCCCTGCCCCGGTGCCGCTGCCGGGCGGTCCGCGGCCGGCTGGTCCGCTTCGGGCCGGCCACCTGTCCGAACTCGGGCCGGTGGGCGCCGAACTCCGTAGAATCGCTTCCGGTAAAGGGCTCCGAGGACCAACGCGGTCCACGCCGTGGCCGGCCGGGACGAAAAACACGCGCCGAGCAACGTTCCACAGACGATCAGGGGGCGCATCCATGCCACGACTGGCGCTCACGGAGGGTTTCCTCTCAGATTTCAGCTTGCTGGGCTCCCATGAACGCAAGCAGGTCACGGAGAGCATCAAGGCTTTCGGGAACTTCTCCGTATCGGAGCTGCGCGCGCACAAAGGCCTCCACCTCGAGAAGCTGCAGGGCGCCAGAGACCCACGGATTCGCACCATCCGGGTGTCGCGCTCCCTCCGCGGGGTCCTGCTGGCGCCGGATGACAGCAGCGAACTCTTCACACTGCTCCGAGTCCGTGCCCACGACGAGGCGAATTCCTGGGCCGTCAGCCGCGCATACTCGGTGAACAGCGCCACCGGCGCGCTGGAGGTGCGGAACGTCACTCAGTTGGAACATCTGGAGACCTACTACGAAGATCGCGCCGCACAGGCGCCGACCCGGTTGTTCGCCGCGCACTCCAACACCGTCCTCCGCGACCTGGGCATCGACGAGCAGGTGCTGCGGTTGGCTCGGATCTGTGTCGAGGAATCGGACCTTGCGGCGATGCGACCGCCGCTGCTCCCGGCCGACCAGTTCGAAGCACTGGAGTACCTCGCCGCCGGGCACTCCGCGGACGAGGTGTGGGAACAGCTGATCGTGCCCCGAGGGCAGACGGTCCGCTCGGCCGACAGCCGCGAGACGGTCACGATGTCCGAGGCCGTGTCGCGCACGTCGGATCGGATCGTCGAGGTGACCGGGCCCGGCGAGCTCGATCGCGTCCTCTCGGGCGACTTCGACCGCTGGCGGATCTTCCTCCACCCGACCCAGCATCGGCATGCCTACCACCCCCGGTACCGCGGCCCGGCTCAGGTCACAGGCGGCCCCGGCACCGGCAAGACGGTGGTCGCGCTCCACCGCGTACGGCACCTCCTTCGTACCGGGCTTCCGGAGGACCGCCTGCTGCTGACCACCTTCACGACGGCGATGGCCTCCACTCTTCGGGACCAGCTGGCACTGCTCCTGGGAGAAGCTGATGCCCATCTGCTGACGCGGGTCGAGGTGACAACGGTGGACGCGTTCGCGGCCAAGGTGCTCAAAGCCACGCCAGGGGGAACACCACGACCGCTGACGGAAGCTTCCGAACGCACCGCGTGGACGCGTGCGCTGCGTGACGAGCGGGGCGAGTGGTCGGAGCGGTTCCTGGCGCAGGAGTATCGGAACGTGGTGCTTGCGCAGGATCTCCGGACCGCGGCGGAATACCTGTCGTGCACCAGGCACGGCCGTGGGTCGCAGCTCGGGCGGGTCCAACGGGCCCGGCTCTGGAAGATCATGGAGCGGTTCCGCGAGGAGACCGCCTCGCGGGGCACGGCTACGTTCGCGCATCTCGCAGCACGCGCCGCAGCGTGGTTGGCCACGCACGGCCCGCAGTACCGGCACGTGGTCGTCGACGAGGCCCAGGACCTCCACCCGGCCCAGTGGCGCGTGCTGCGGGCCGCGGTGGCGCCTGCGCCGGACGACATCTTCCTCGTGGGCGACCCGCATCAGCGGATCTACGACAACAGGGTGTCGCTTCGCTCTGTCGGCGTCCACGTCCGGGGGCGGTCCTCGGGGCTGCGCGTGAACTACCGCAGCACCGAAGAGATCTTGTCCTGGTCGGTCCGACTCCTCTCCGACCACGCGTTCAACGAGCTGGGCGCGGACGACGAGGCGGACGGGGGTACGGATTCCCTGGCCGGCTGCCGTTCGGTCCTCCGGGGGCCGGTACCGACGCAGCGGTCGTTCGCCTCCCCGCGCGAGGAACTGGCCGCCCTCGTCGCCCAGGTACGCCACTGGTCGGAGCGTGACGGCGTGCCTCTTGCCGAGATCGCGGTGGGCGCGCGTCTCAACTCGACGGTGGACGCGGTGGTGGCCAGGCTGCGGCGTGACGGCCTGGCAGCCGTCGGGGTACGAGCGGATCCCGCGCCGGGGTCGGCAGGTGTGCGGGTGTCGACCATGCACGGCCTCAAGGGACTGGAGTTCCGGTGCGTGGCCCTGGTGGGCCTGACCTCCAGCGCCCTGCCGTATCTGCAACAGGTCTCCGCCGCGGACGAGGATCCCGCACAGCACCGCCACGATCTGCTGGCCGAGCGCTGTCTCTTGTTCGTCGCCGCGACGCGGGCACGTGACGCCCTGGCAGTGTCGTGGAGCGGCCAACCGTCGTCGCTCCTCGATCCGACCGTGCGCTGAGCGCCTGCCGGCGACACCCGGTGGTGCGCGCCCGAACGGGCACGCACCACCGGCACGTCCGCCGTCAGCAACTCACCTCGCGGACCCGTACCGTGGACGGCTTGCCCGGGGTCGCCTCGTAGGCCAGCTCGGTGCCCACCGCCTGCCACAGCAAGCGGGAGCCCAGTGGTGAGGACGGCGAGATGGTCTCGGCGTCCTCACACGGCAGTTCCGCGACGGTGTACAGGACCTCGCGGTCCCAGCGGCCGTCGAACTCCAGGGAGACGAGCGCACCGGGGACGACTGCTGCGGGCGCCTGCAGCGACGGGTCGACCGTCGCGGTGTCCGAGAAGGAGCGCAGTACCCCCAGATGGCGGGCCCTGCGCTCACGCTGTTCCCGCAGAGTGCGCCGGAGGAACACCACACGCGCGGCATCGGTCTCGCCTTCGAGGGGGTCGTCGGTGGCGCCGAGCGCTGCCTCCAGGTGGCGCATCTCGTCCATCACCCTTCGCAGCACCGCATACGGAACTGGCTCCCGCGTGGGATCGGGCGAGGACTCCTCGGCGGCCGGTGCCTCGCCCTCGGCGGCGGCCTCGCCCCTCGTTGCTGCGGACAGGGCTTCCCGGCCGGGTGTACCGGCGACGGCAGAGTCCTGCGGCCTGAGGTCGGCCACCGTCTCCGCCGATTCCGTTCCGGCGGACACTCCGACGCCATCCGGTTCGGCCAGGGCCGGTTCGGACGGGACCGGTTCGATGCCGAGGTCCCCCAGGCGTCCCCACAACGGCGCCAGCGCTCGCTCGCGGTCCAGGTGGAAGCGACTGGCCCGGATCCGCACGAAGACCCAGTCCACGCGTTCCAGGTCGCGCTGACGACGCGCGGCGGTCTCGGCGTCCTCCCCCTCCGCGAACGAGTCACCGTCGCAGCAGACCGCCAGCCGCCGGCTGCCGCCTTCGACCACCAGGTCGAGTGTGTGTCCGCCGACGCGGTACCCGGGCCGTACCCGGAACCCCCGAGCGGTGATTTCTCGGTAGACCAGCTGCTGGAACAGGTTGTCGAATGCCGGGTGCCGCACGTCCGGTCGGACCTCGCCATCGACAATCTGCTCGGGGGCGGCCTCGATCGGGCGGCTCAGGTGGTCCAGCCAGTGTCGCCGCAGGTCGCCCGCGTGGAACTGGTCGGCGCGTGCGCTGTGGAACACCCAGACCTGGTCCCGGGCGCGGGAAGCAGCGACGTTGAGGCGCCGCTCGAACGTGGGGCCGTTGAAGCTGCCCGGCACCGTTCCGGCGGCGGTGCTCGCCGAGTTCACGCAGGAGATGAAGACGACATCGCGCTCATCCCCCTGGAACGCCGCCGCAGCGCCGACGCGAAGGCGCCGCTGCTCCCGTTGTTCGTAGCCGATCCGCTCGACCAGCAGGTTCTCCAACTCCGTGGCGTGACCCACGGCACTCCGCAGAACGATGACACCCATCGTCAGCCCCGTGTAGGCCGGGTCGGCACAGCTGCGGGCGACCGCGTCGACAAGAGCTTCGGCCTCCGCGTGGTTGACCAGGCGCTTGTCGACGCCCGTCGCTTCTCCGTCCGGTACCTGGACCGTCCTCACCGGTGGCAGCCGGTCGGCCCCGAACTGGCGCAGCGGAAGCAGGTCACCGCTGTAGCACAGCTCGTTGGAGAAGGAGATGATCTCCGGCATGCACCGGAAGTGCTCCTTGAGCATGAGCGTTCCCCGGCCCGACGACAGCGCCTCGGTCAGGTCGAAGAAGCTGGAGTCCGGCCCGAAGAGACTCCGGATGTCCGGCTCCAGGGCGGTGAGGAGCCGGTCACGCAGCTGGAAGTAGTCCTCCCGTTTGAGGCCCACGTTCTCCGGACTGACCTGCTTGCTGTCGCCGACCACGACCATCCGGTCCGCGAGCCAACTCAACAGCATCGCCTCCAGCCCGGACTGGCTCGCCTCGTCGACGATGACGACGTCGAAGAGCCCGGGGCGGTCCATCGGCACGGTCTCCGCCACCTGGTGGAGGGGCATGATCCAGGCCGGGACGGCGCTCTGCGCCTTGGCCAGTGCCAGCTGCGCGTCCTTCCGGTAGCGCTGCTGGTACTTGCCACGGATCCGGCCCGCTGCCTGCTGGTACGCCTTCAGCGCCCGGGACTGGTCATCGGTCAGCAACCGGAGGCACTGGTGCCAGGCCTGCCGCGCGGCCAGGCGGCCGAGGGTGATGCGGGCCTCGTCATCGGCTTCGGTGAGCTGCCGGAGGAGCTTCTCCTCCGTCTGCGGGTCGGTGAGGCGTTCCAGACGCTCACGCCAGGCCGTCCACGCCCAGGCCTGTGCCAGCCGCGGCAGCTGCTGGTCCCAGGCGGGGTCGGCCGGCGATGTGACGATACGTTCGGCAAGGCGGGGGAAGGCCGCATCCACCCGAGCGTGAGCGGCGTACTGTTCGGCCCTGGAGCGCGCCGCCTCGCGGACCTCGGACAGCGTCTCGCAGTGCTGCCGGTACCGCTCGGTGTCGCGGTCGCGCACGGCGGCATGGGCCTCGGTCACCGCCGCGGCGCAACCGGGGCGATCGGTCCATTCGGAGAGCAGCTTCTCAGCGGAGTTGAGCAGCTGCTCGGCGCTCTCGGCCTGCTGCACCCCCACCACGGCACGCAGGAGGTCCCGGACCGCTTCGCGGGTCACCTTCTCCTGCCACGGCGCGTCGGTCAGGCCGGGAGCGGCGGCGCCCACCGCCCCGAGGTCGATCCGGGCACGCACCACGGCACACAACGCGTCGAGCACCTCAAGGTCCTGCTGGATGCGCGCCACCCGCGACGCAAGCCCCTGCCAGGGACGACTCTCGCCGTACCACTCCGTCTCGGCCTCGCAGAGGCTCAGCTCGGCCAGGACGCGGGCGTGCACGACAGCAGCCGCTTCGGCGTCGTGCGATGACCGCCCGTCTACGGTCACCGTGTCGGCGAAGGTGCCGACGGACTTCGCAAGTCTGGTCCGCATCCCGAACGGGCCCCGCAGTCGACCTCCCTCGGCCAGCCCCTGCGACAACAGGGTCGCGGGGGCGAGAGCTTCCTGGGGTGAGTGCGCCTCCAGGCCTGCGACCCTCCGGGACCCGATCGTGGCGGACGCCGCCGACACGTCGTCCAGTGCCCGCATGAGACCGTCGCGGCGGGCCGTGATCCGGCGGTCGCGGCCGCGACGGGCCTCTCTCTCCAGTTCGACCGCCCAGCTGCCGGCGCCCTCCGCGAGATCAGCCGCTCGGGCGCAGGCGGTGGTGAAGGCGTCGAGCCGCTCCGAGATGCGGTGCAGCTCCGGCGAGGTGAGTCCCCGCACGGCCTCGTCGTAGGGGCGACACGCCTCGTTGGCGCGGGCACGTTCCAGTGCGTCGAACGCCTGCCGGGTGGTGGCCACCGCACGGTCGAAGTCGCCCGGCCCCGGCAACTCGGCCGGGCCGGGGACCTCCGCCGCCAGCGCCTGTCGTTCCGCGGTGAACGCGCGCGTCGCGCGCAGCAGTTCGAGCGCTTCCTCAGCAGTGAGCGAAGGCTGCTCGCCCGGAACCGGCCCGAGCCACCTGTGGGCGTCGGTCTCGGCGACGAGACGTTGCGCGATCTCCTGCAGACTGCCGGCATAGTCACCGATGTCAGGCTCGAAGCGGTGGGTCTCCTGATTCCTCAGCACGGCCAGGTCTGCGAGGCGGACGCGTTGGGCGTCCCGCGCACGGTCGAGGCGCGTGCGGAGTGAGCTGATCTCCCGCTCCGCCGCCCCAGGATCGTAGGTGGCGTACTCACGGAGGATGCGCTGGACCGATGCCTCGAGTTCCCGCTGCGCGGCCGACCCGTCCTCGGTACGGCTGACGCACAGGTCGCGGACGGTGTCGGGGAGTTTGTCCCGCAGAACACGCAGCGCGCGAGCGGTGTGGCTGGTGATCAGGACACGCTTACCCTGCGCCAGCAGGTCGGTAACGAGGTTGGCGATGGTGTGCGTCTTGCCGGTACCGGGCGGTCCCTGGACCACGACCAGACGGTTGGCCCGGAGCCGTCGGGCGATGGTCCGCTGTTCGTCGTTGGCGGGCAGGGCGAAGAAGACCTCACCACCGGTGGGGTCTTCTTCGCCGGCGGCGTGGTCCGCCGCGGTGAGTGAGCCGCCGCGGCCGGCGATGTGGGCGAGCAGCTCGGTGGGTTCCACCCCTTCGTCGACGGCTCGCGCGATGGTCTTGAGCGCGTCCAGCGTGGAACTACGATCGCGTTCTCGCAGGACCAGTGCGGGGGTGAGGCCGACCTGCGGGCTCTCCAGCGTCGCGGGACGTGCCCGCGAGATTCCCTGGTGGTAGGCGCCGGCCGCGTGTGCGGCGTTGACCCAGACCCGCAGGGCGTCGTGCACCGCGGTGAGGTGCGTGGCAGCCGTGAGATCACCGGCGTCCGCCAGGCGGGCGACGATTTCCTCACGTACGCTGCCCGCCACGTGCTGCCCGCCGTCGAGCATGCCCTCTTCGAGCTCCGGCCCCATGGCGAGCGGGGCGGGCCCCGCGGACAGCGCCCCGCTCGCGCTGTCCAGGGCCAGGACCGCACGGTGCGTGACGAGGTGGCGCTCGACGCGGTGCCCCGCCTCGGTCTGCCAGGTGAGCCGCCCCAGCCCGAGGACGAGTTCGTACGCCTCACCGAGCTCCGCGGCGTCCTCGTGCATCTTGTGGAGTCGGTCGTACAGCTCGATCTGGGGGTCCATCGCGCGGCGCCGCTCCGCCCACCCGAGCCACTCCAACCGCCAGGCCTCGTACGTCTTCTCGATGCGCTCGCGCTGCGGGTGGTCGTCCAGAACGTCGTAGTTCTTCTCCAGCGGCACCCCCTCCGACCAGTCGGGGAACTGCGGTTCGATCCGCCGCAGCAGCACGGGCGCCTGCTTCCGGCGGAAATCGCGCAACCCCGTCTCTTCCACCCAGAGCTCGATGAGCTCGGGCAGGGCCGGCGCCTCCTCCCGTGCCGGGCGTTCGACCCGCAGCCACGCCGGTGCCCCCTCCGTCAGCGGCGCGTCGAGCACCACGGACACCGCAGGGTCGGACGGAAGATCGTCGAACCAGACGATCCCCGCCACGCCGTCGAGCGTCCTCTTCGGGCGGGCCTTGGACTCCTCCGCGTCCGCCAGGAAACGGAAGATCTGTTGGACTCGCCTGCTGTCGATCCCCGGCTTCGGCACGTCGCTGTCCCCGTCATGGCCCATTGGCCACCCCACTTCTCCCGAGGGCACATCGCGCCGTGACAGCGCGGTCCCCGCCCCCAAACCCACTGATGACAAGCACTGCGCACCCCAAGATCAACTGTGAACCGGGTACACAGAGGCTGAGATTAGCAGGAAATGACACTGCGTCAGCCTTGATGCCGAAGCTTGAGTTCCGGCGACGCCGCAGCGCCCCCTCGCCGGGTCTCCGCACCGTCACTCTCCCGCAGAGAACGCACCAACCGGCGAGGACTACGGTCCGCACGTTCGGTGCCGGTGACCCGTGAGGACACCGGCCGCCTCCGCGGGGGGCGGGGCACGGTTACGCAGCAGTTCAGCCCTCGCGGCGCTCACCGGGCGGCTGCCGAGGCAGTTCCTCGCCGGCTGCGGTCGCGTGGAATGGCGCCGCGCCGTCAAAGCCGTCAAAGGGGCCCTGCGCCGACGTGGTCGTCGGCCTCCCCCCGGACCCACTCGCGCCGGCCGCCCTCCGCTCGTCCGGTTCAGCGGCGGAACGCTGAGCGGGGAGTTCGACTCCCCGGCTCCGGGAAATCTGGCACCGACACCCAGCAGTCAGCCGCCGCCACGGCGGCGGCGGTTTCGCTCCGCCTGCGGCAGGGTGTCGTCGCTGAGCGCCGCCAGCACGAGGTTGCGCTGCCCGCGGAAGGTGCGGATCACCTGCTGGCGCACCAGCTCGGTACTGGTCCCCGAGGTTCCGATCTGTCCCGACTCCACCAGCCGGGAAAACAGGGTGTTGTCCAGGTAGCCGGGCACATTCTGGTAGCCGAACCGCACGGCGCCGCCCCGACCGTCCCGCAGCCGCGCGTCGCGGCGCAGCGACTCGAACTGCCGCCGGGAGAAGTACATGCCGTGGATCATTTCGTTCGTGTGGCGCATCGTCGACTGCGGGTGGCAGAGCTTCACCCAGCTCGGGCTGGGGTCAAGACGCTGTTCGTCCTCCTCGCCCGCAACCCGGGCGGCGTAACGGTCCAGTGCCTTCATGCGCCGCAGTTCCTTGCCGAACTGCCTGTCGCTGCTCGGGTAGTAGAAGCCCTTGCGTGCCGCGTCGAGCTTCTTGTACTGGACCAGGACGAGCGATTCGCGGGTCACGTTGTAGTAGACGATGTCGCAGCCCAGCAGGGTCTCCGCAGGTGTCCGGTTGGCGTTGGCGACCAGCAGCGTCCGACCGTGCTCCCGGAACTCGCGCCAGGCGACATCGGAGGTCTCGATGCTCAGCCATCCGAGCATCGTCTCGGCGTCGCGCGCGATGAGATGGTCCTCCAGCGCGGGGCGGGTGCGCCCACCCGCCAGTGCGAGGAAGGTGGGAGGTGGCCGATCGACGTCCAGCTCACCCGCGGGCGGGTCCCACTCCGCGAGCTCCGTGGCGTCGAACCCCGCCATCCTCGCCGCCCCCAGCGTGGCGTCGCGTTGCAGCGCCACTTCCTGCGCCGCGCGGTTCTCGCCGAACGTCCACGGGGCGACCGCGCCTTCGATCAGCTTCACCGCTTCGGTGGCCGCCGGCCGCAGTCTCAGCAGCCCATCGCGGAGCGCCTTGCTCACCCCGTCGGTCTGGTGGCCCTGCTCGGCCAGACGACGGTGTTGAACGGGTGCCAGCACCGCCAGCAGTTCGGTGAGCCGCAAGGGTTCGGCGAGTCGGAAGACCAGCGAGACGGTCAGCTGCTGGTCCTGGTCCTTCGCTGCCTTGCCTCGGACGGACTTCCCCACGTGCGTGACGTACATCTGCCCGTCGTCGTCCCGCGCAGCGATCAGCAGCAGCCGGCGGCTCCTGCCTTTGGCCCACGGGGCCCGCGGCCGGGTGAACGACCAGTTCCAGTCCCACCGCCGCAAGGCGTACAGATCTTCCTTCTGCCGGAGGAAGTCGGCCTCATGATCCCAGCACTGCACGATCGCCACCATGCAGGCCATCCTGCACGGTCGCCCCCGCCCCCGTTCCCTGGGCCCACGCAGCCTCCGGGAGGAACGCCCTTCCGGGACACTCCAGTTCGCCGTTGTTGCGTAGCGCCTCCACCGACCGGCCGTCCCCTGCGCTTTCTCTCCACAGGACTCGACGGGCACTGCAACCACGACCGAGCGGGCGGAGGAGGCGAGTCCCGGCAGTGACGCTGCCCGGGGGCGCGGGCGGTGTCCGCCTGCACCGTGCGTCGGTCCGGCGGGGCCTAACGCGCCCGGCGCCGAGAGCCTCTGCCGGTGAACAACGAGGCCGACACGGTTTCCTCACCCCAGTGCCTCGGCCAGATCCGTCAGCAGGACGTCCGCCACCATCTCCTCGACCACGGCGATCCCGTGCTCGGCCATGGCCGACGTCAGCACGGGGTCCCAGGGCGCCTCGGTGAGCCGGCCGGGCGGGGGGCCGTGCCCTGCCCGCGCCACCGCCGCGCGGTAGTCTCCCACCGCCATTCGCCAGGGCCTGGCAGCCGTCCGGTCGAAGAGGTGCGCGGCGATGCGAACGCCCTCCCCGTCGAGGTCTCCGTGGTACCGGAGAGCCGCACCGCGTTCGGCCAGCAGCCGCAGCAGAGCCACGGCGGCGCCGTTGGGCCAGCCGGAGGTGCAGACGAGCGGCGGGCAGTCCCGGCCGAAGCGCCGTACCGCCAGCGCGAGGATGCTCGGATTCTCCACGACGTGAACCAACGCTGCCGAACCCGGGGGAAGCGCGAAGTCGCCGGGGGCACGCAGTTGGGCGAGAGTCACGCTGGCGGCCTGGCCGGCCTCGGCACACGCCCGTGTCACCCGGGCGAGCGCGCCGGCTCCCACCGGGCAGAGTCCCCCGACGAGAACAGTCGACGACAGGTCGTCGTCCGCGACCCCCGCACGGGCCCACAGCGCCCGCCGGTCGGCCGCGGACTCCGGCACCGCCGTCTCGTACAGCGCGGCCAGGGCACGTAGCACCAGCGCGGACAGGCGGGTTCCGTCGTCGAGTGCGTGCGGATCACCCCGCAGGGCTCGCGCGGCGATGACGGGCAGCGGTTCGGCCTCCGCCGGGAGCACCGCGAGCACCGTCAGCGCGTCGCCGAGCAGCGCGCGGGTCCGCTCGACCGAGCCCTCGATCAGACCGGTGCTCCGGCACGCCCCGGCCCAGCCGGCCAGGGCGGGCCGGGCCCGCACCGTGGCGTGCGCGTCCAGCCACGCCCACAGTTCAGCACGATCCTCCCCCTCACGGCTCCGTTGCGCGGCGCGGTCGCCGAGCGGCCCGACGAGCTCGGTGACGGTCTCCCGCACCGACCGCCCGGACAGCTCGGAGACGGCGGTCTCCAGCCGGGCCAGCGCGACCGAGGCGTCGACTCCCGGGAAGCGTTCCAGTCCCAGGAGATCCGCCAGGGCCTCGCGCTGCGCCTCGTCGAGCGGCCCGACACGTACCCGCGTCACGGTGCGTCCTGAGGACAGGCGGCGGTGGAGCGCCTGCCAGAGGAAAGAGAGCTCGGGCCGTCTGAGGGAAGACTCCCCCGGGGCCGGCTCGGCGCGCGTCATCCTGCCGCCAGATCGGTGCCGTTCCACACGAACCGCGCGCTCGTCACCGCGTCGTCGTCACCGTCGGTCAGCAGCTGGTGGACCGCGATACCGGGGAGCTCCCCGTAGGTGCACCACTCGTGGTCGGAGGTGACCATCAGATCGAGGTCGAGAGCGGCCAGCAGCGCGAAGACCTGACCGCGGTTGACCGCGTCCACTCCCACGAAGACCTCGTCGAGAAGGATGAGGCGGGGCGCCGAGGTCACAGCCTCGTAGTGCGCGGCGACCGCGGCAAACAGCGGCAGGTGGAGGGCGATGGCCTTCTCGCCACCCGAGAGCGCGCCGTGCAGCTTCTTGGTCAGCAGCTGCCAGCCTTCTCCCTTCGCCCGATCGAGCCGCACGGTGAAGCGGTGCCAGGCGGTGTAGTCGAGCACCTGGGCGAGCTGTTCCTCCCAACTCGCAGCGGTGTCGCTGCTCTTGGCCTCCTCGATCCGGGTACGGAAGAAGGCGTGCAACGCCTCGCGGTCCGCCGTGTCGACCCGTCCAGGATCCTTGAGGAGCAACTGGCGGGCCGTTCGGGTCCCTTCGGGAAGATCCGGACGGACGTCCCAGACCAGCTGCACGGCGACGTCGGAGGCGGTGCGGACCCGTTCCAGATGTCCGTTCATCCGGTCGACCAGTTCGCCGGCCCTGCGGATACGGGTGGCGAGATGGCGGCGGATGTCACCCGTGAGGATCTGATCGAACAGATGCTGCTCGGCGGAGGTGATGTCCTGACTGCTGCGGTCTCGCTCCTGCGTGAGCGCGGTGAGCAGTCCGCTCGCGCCCACGCGCACCCCGTCCAGGGTGGCGGTGAACAGCTGACTGTCCTCGTCGGGCTCGAGGTCGAGGTCCGCGCGGGCACCGAGGCGCTGGCGGGCCTCGTGGACCGCTTCGGAGAGCCGCGTCGCGGCGTCGCCCAGGTTCCGCGGCGCGTGCGGCACGGTGGGCCAGGCCGCCGCCACGGCGCGGGCGGACTCCAGCGTGGCTCGCGCCCCGTCCTCGGCGTCGAGCTCCGGTGCGATCCCCGCGTCCTGCGCGAACCCCACCAGACACAGGTGTCGAAAGCGGCGCGCCGCAGCGTCCCTGGCCACGAAGGCCTGCTCCCGTAGTTCGGCGTCCCGGCCGCTGGTCGCCCGCAGCCCCCCGATGCGGCCCTCCAGGCGTACGAGACGACCAGCCGCCTCACGTTCCTCCTCACGGCAGCGCGCCAGTTGGGTGCGCGCCTCGTGGACCCGGGCGAGCCGCTTCCGATAGTCCTCACCGACGGTGGCGTCGGCCGTCTCGAAGCGTGCTCTCGCCCCCACCGCCTCGGTCTCCGCTGCGGCGGCGTCGCGGTCCAGCTCCCGGGCGGCGTGCCGCGAGCGAGCCGCCTGCTCGGCGAGGTCACGCGACCTGCCGCCGGCGGCCGAGGCCGAGAGGTGTGCGTCCACCCAGCTGTCGGCGGCGTCCCGGAAGTTCTCGACCGCCGAGGAGAGCTCCGAGAGGCGGCCCCGGTCGGTCGGCAGCCGGTGCGCTGCGCCCTGCGCCCCGAGGGTGCGCAGCGCTGCCACGACCGCGGCTTCGGACTCGGCCAGCCGGGTCGCGGTGTCCCGGACGGCGTCGTCGTGGACCGCCACCTCGGTCTCGGCGCGTTCCAGGCCACGACGGCGGGCGTCGAGCTCCCGGTGGTCCGGTCGGGCCGCGCGGTCCGCGTCCAGCCGGGCTCGGCGGCTGCCGAGCTCCTGCCGCTGGTCGGCGAGGGCGTCGAGCGCCGCGTCAACCTCGTTGACAGCGCCGACCAGTTCGCCGATCCTGCGTTGCCTGGCGCGCTCCCGTGCCGGCGCGCCGATGTACACCGGCTCCGGTTTGCTCCAGCTTCCCGCGGTGAGCGCCAGTCGCCAGGCGCCGTCGGCGGCGACTTCGGCCGGGTGCTCGCCGGGCAGCGAGGTGCCGTAGGCGATACCGGAGAGGATGCGGTCGACCACCTCGGTGGGAACCGAGGCGCCTTCCTCGGGTCTCAGTACCTCCGTGAGATTCGCCCCGGGGGCCGCCACGGCCAAGGCCGCCTCGGCCCGGGTGTCGTGGCCGGGCAGCACGATCCCGTGATGGGAGTCGACCCAGGCGTCGAGGAGCCCCGAGGCCTCCAGCGCCGCCTCCACCGCAGCCTGCACGGCGAGGGGAACGCCGTCCCGGAAAGCGACCAGGCGCCACAGGGGTGCGCCGGCCGCCGTCGCCCGGTCGCTGGTGCGGTGAGCGGGAAGCGGTGGGGACAGATCCTTCTCCTCCCTCAGCCGCCGGAGTTCCTGAGCGCGCCGGTCCCGCTCTTCCCGCAGCGCCCGGCCGGTCGCGTCGGCGGCGGCCTCCGCGGTGGCCAGCTCCTGTTCCAGCGGGCGCGCGGCGGCTTCGATCAGCGCGGTCACCTCGGCCTCGTGCGCGGCGGCGGCCGCCGGCGCCTCGGGGTCGGCAAAGCGCAGTTCCGCACAGCCACCTGCCCAGGCGAGCAGCCGGTCCTGTTGCGCGGCCAGGGCCGACTCCCAGGCGCCGGCCGCCTCCTCCCGCCGGGTGATCACGTGGGCGAGCCGACCGCGGGCCTTCTCCACCAACGCTTCGGCGGAGCCCCGGTCCCGTACGGCCCGCTCGTGCTCGTCCAGCGCCCCGGCGACCTGGGCGAGCTGTTGGCGCCGGGCGGTCACGGCACCCCGCAGCAGTCCGCGCGCCTCGCGCGACGCGTTGCTGGCCGGTGCAGGGCCGCCGGAGGCATCGGCGGGGCCGTCCTCGACACCTTCCTCGCTCCGACCGGCCGCGCCTTTCTCCGGGGGGTGGGACGCCCCCAGCAGCACGCTCATCTCGTGGTGGATCGACTCCACCCCCGCGGCCCGGGCCGACCTGCCCGCGGCCACGGCTGCTTCGCGAGCGTGCTGGTCGAGGGCTTCCGCCCGGGTGGCCGCCGCCTCGGCGTGCCGCTCGTCCTCCCCCGCTGCGGCCCCGGCGACCTGTGCCTCCTCGTGCTGTGTCCGAGCGCGCCTCTCCGCCTCCTGCGCACTCCGGAGAAGCCGGTCGAGTCCCTTCCCGTGCCGGAACTCGTCACTGTCGACCAGCGTGCGCACCGTCTCCTCCAGCGCCACCTCGGTCAGCTCCCGTTCCCGGCGTCGCTCCCCGACGGAGTCCCGTTCCGTCAGGGCCTCCCGTAGCTCCTCGGAACTCCGGCGCGCCGCGCGGGTGAGGTCGTCCATCTCCGTTGTCGCGGAGATCAGCACGGCCGCACCCGCCCGCAGCACGCGCTGTGCGTAGGCGCGTTGCCGGGCGGCGACCGCCGAAGCCGCCGCGACTTCGTCGTCGAGTCGCCTGAGGTGCTCACGCTGGCGGTCCAGCCGCTCGAACCCCTCCGCGAGCTCGGCGACCTCCCCCTCCCCCAGGGGTGGAAGCGCACGGGAGAGCAGGGTGGAGAGCAACGCGGGGTCGAGGCGCTCCGACAACTTGGGCTGCCGCAGCTGGAGCAGGGCGGACAGCAACGACTCGTACCGCTGCTCCCCCATGCCGTCGAACAGCTCCCGCCGGACGGCCGCACGATGATCGCCGGCCGATGCGTGCACCTCCCCATGGTCACCCACCGCGTCGACCAGAGCTGCGCGGGTCAGCGGCTGTCCCGCGTCGTTGACGAGCGCTACACCTCCCGGAGCCGCGATCCGGGAGCGGGTGGTGAAGTAGTCGGCCTGCACGCCGGTGGTGTGCACGCTCGCCTGCAGGCGAGCCCCGCACCCGAACCACTGCTCGCCGCCGTCGTCGTCGAAGCGGCGGAACTCCATCCAGACGTACCCCACGCGGGTCTTGCCCGTAGCACCTTCGCCGATCAGGTTCCAGTGCATGGTGCGTTCCGAACCGCCGAATGTGGAGAGCCGGTTGGGACGCAGACTGGCGTCGAAGAGGAAGGGCAGGAGGAGTTCGAGGGCCTTGGACTTGCCCGACCCGTTCTGCCCCCGCAGCAGCAGGCGTCCGTCGTGGAAGGTGAACGTCTCGTCGTAGTAGCGCCAGACGTTGAGGACGCCGGCGCGGTGCGGTTGCCAGCGGACGCGACCGGCTTCCGCGGCCGGCGCCCGCACCCCTACGTGCTCCGGCTGCCCCTGGGCCGGGATCGCTGTCACACCCACTCCTCGTCACCCTCCGTCGATGCTACTGCCGTGGGACACGGGCCCGGCCGCTCACCGCAGCCCACAGCCCCGGTCACCACCCGTCGTCCCGATCCGGTGCGGCCGCCTCTGCCAGGCGATACCGGTGGGCGGCCGGGCGGGCCACCACCCGGCCCTCGACCAGGCCGGCCAGGCCGACGTCCCGGAGAACCGCCACCGCGTCCTCGGCCAATCGCACCGCTCCCTCCTCGGACCGGTAGGCCTTGGCCCAGCGCGGGAAGCGACGCAACCATCCCGCTCCGGCCTCCGCGAGCTGCTCGGGCAGCAGCCCGGCGGGGGCGGCACACAGTGGCTCCAGCAGCAGCAGCGCGGCAACCCTGGCGGTGGACCCGTCGTCGGGGAATCGCGTGTCGGTGGCGATCCCGTCCGGGTCCACCAGCAGAAAGCCCTCCGCGCGCTCCTCCAGCACGAAACCGGCCTGCTCCACCGTCCGCAGCAGGATCTGGCGCCCGGTCAGTGAGCCGACGTAACCCAGCTCCTCCTCACTGAGGTCCGTCCGGTACACCACGGGGTCATCGAAGAGCCGACGCAGGACGGAGTGCCGCAACCTCAGGTTGCGTTGCGCCTCGGTGGCGGCGCTCTCCCCCTGCTCCGCCTCGGTGGCGTCGTCAACCACCGCGGCACCGTACCGGCGTTCCCGTACCAGGCCGGCGAGCAACTCCTCGAACCGTCCGGGCACCTCCTCCCACGGAACGGCGAGCCGGGACGCGCCCACCGGTGCGGCGCTCAACCGCAGCAGCAGTGTCGCGTCGACCCGGTAGAGGACCTTGGCGTCCGCCGAGGTGACATAGGCGTCGGTCGAACCGTCCACCGCACGCAGCACCTCGTACTTCTCCAACAGCTTCAGCACATCGACAAACGCCATCCGCTGTGGCTTCCGGACCGGGTCGAACGCGGCGAGCGCCCGGTCAGCCGCCGTGGCCTGCACGACGCGGTCGGCCAGCATGCCGATGGTCGTCATCGGCACCTGCAACAGCTCCGCCGCCGTGACGCACAGCAGCACGTACCGCTGCCGGTCGAACGGCGCCCGTCCGGAGCGGGGCCTCCGGGCCGGGCGGGAGCCGTCCGGATCGGCCCGCACCTTGGCGAGCCGCGCGTAGCCTCGACGAGGCTCCACGACCAGGCTCCAGCCGACGGCGTAGTCGAACCACCGGGCCAACGGCACGCGTCGGCGACGTACCAGCTCGAACCCCGACGGATCGGCCGTCGCCGTGAGCAGCGGCCGGGCCAGCAGGAGCCGAACGGCTCGGGCGACCTCCTCCCGCTCCGCGGCGGCGAGTTGATTGGCCAGCGTGCTCACACCACCACCCCCCGCGGCGCGGGGGGTGGTGGGGACGGAAGGCGCGCGGCCCCGGCCGCGGTGACATGGACGACGTAGTCCGGCCCGGTGAGAGCGCCCTTCGCTGTGCGCAGCACCGCCCTGCGCTCGTCCGGAGGTGGCATCAGGACAATCTCCACCCGGCCGTCTCCCGTCGTGGCTCGCCTGGAACCGTCGGCGGACGGCCTCGAGGCGAGGGCACGGCCCACGAGGTCGAGCAGCCTGTCGAAGACGGCGGGCTCCAGAGTCCCGAAGGCGGACAGCCGTACGGGGCCGTCGGTCTCCAGGACCTCCCAGGCGAGGGCCAGTTCGGCCCGCTCGGCACGAGCGCGCTCGGCACGCTCGGCTCTGACGGCCGCGACGTCCCGCACTCTGGCCGTGCGGGTGAACCGCTCGGTCCGGCCGCTGCTCCGCAGCAGCGCCGACACCTCGACCGGCGGGGACTGGGCCCAGCTCTCGGACGGCGGGATCAGCTCGGGGTCGGGGTGGGCGAGATGGGCGTGACGCGCCGACCCGAGACCGAACGCCGCCGACCACAGCCGATGGAGGTCGTCCTCGGCGGGGGCAGCCGCGAACCAGCGTGCCAGCTCCCGGAAGTCCTGTACCGCGCTGGAGGAGCGGCGTCGGGATTCGTTGATCCGTTCCAGCACCTGCAGGAGCGACACGATGGCGCGCCTGGCGATGTCGTGGAGCTGCTCGATCCGGGGGCGTGCGCCTCCGTCCTCGACAAACCACGCGCGGAGCCCCTCCCACCGCGCTCGCCTGCTCTCCAACCAGCCGGCCGCGGGATCCTCGCCGGCCACGGGCGGGAGCTCCGCCCCTCGCAACGCCCTTTCCTGCAGGGCGGGCACGTCCCGCTGTTCGGCGCGGGCCACGGCGGCGCCGACCGTCTGCCCGCGCCGGTCGAGGTTGACCAGGAACTCCTGCAAGTAGGCGACGGTGGCCGCCTTGACCTCTCGGAACACCTCCGGGTCCGCGCCCTCGGCCCGCAGGAGACGCTGCAGCTCCGCGTTGAACGCCTTGGTGTTCTCGACCAGAGCGTCCAGATGCCCCTCCAGCTCGCGGAGCGTGGTGAAGATCCGCCGATCGGCCGAGGCGGGTTTCTCCGCGAGGAGACACAGCTCGTCGAGCCGGTCGGCGATCGCCTCCAGCACCGCCGTCTGCAGCGCCCCCGTGGAGGCGAGGGCGTCGAGTGCGTGCCGCACCGCCGTGAGAGCGGCCTCGCCTCGGCGGGTCAACGAGTACTGGAGATTGCGTCGTTCGTACTCTTCTGCCGTCCGGTAGTTCTCCGCGTGGTTGTGCACCACGTCCAGGAGGCCCCACTGCACGAGCTTCCGGAGAACGTCGTGCAGTTCCTCGTCCTCCACGGCGGCCAGCCAGCCGGCCCCGCGCAGCCGCTCCCGCACGGTGTCGAGTCCCAGGGCGGTCTCCAGGTGTTCACCTGCGACGCCGAAGACTTCCACCACGGCGCTGTAGAGGTCGGACCTCTCCACCGTGGTGAACCGGAACATCTCCGGCGGAACCCTGCGCACGTCCCTCGCCCCTCGTCTCTCCACCTGTCTCACCCCACCGTAGAGGGAGACACCGACACCCGGGGCACGAACGGCGGTGTCGGCCTCGGCGAGGGTGCCGTCGCCACCCGCACACTCGCGACGAGGAAGGACACCGTCGGTAGGACGGTTCGCGCGAGTGGAGCCACGGGCAGATGATGCGCCACCATGCTGTAGGCAGCGCGAGTTCGCAGCGGGCCGTTCCCGGCCTCTCCGCCGACGTCGCCGCAGCGGTCGGGCGTCCGCTCCCTGGCCTGCCGCTGTGCGGCCGCTGTCGCTTCTGGACCGCTGGCTGTCGGTGTCACCGTCTAGGATTTCTTCCGGGAATTCGGCCGGGCGGCCCGGGACGCACCAGCAAGCAGGCGACCGGCGCGCACGGACATGAGCTGACACGGGGCGGGAGCCGCATGGAGGATGGCCGGTGGACGACGGTCACCGAGTCCGAGTTCGAGCACGAGCGCCGCGGTCTTGAGGCCATCCGGAGGCTCCTGCCGAACGAGGAGCCCTGGCGTGCCTGGTCGAACTTCACCTTCACGGCGGACAGGGGGCACGTCCGCGAGGTCGATCTCATGGTCACCGCGCCGGCCGGTGTGTTCCTGATCGAGCTGAAGGACTGGCACGGGTCGGTGAGCGGTGGTGGGAGCAGCTGGGTGCAGACGAAACTCAGCGGCGCCCAGCGCCGGCACGGCAACCCGTTGCATTTGACCAACAAGAAGGCCAAGGAGCTGGCGGGCCTGATCAAGGGCGTCGAGAAGGGCGCCCGTAGACAGCCGGGGATCTGGGTGGGTGAGGCGGTCTGCTTCACCCACGACAAGCTCCGGGTGAATCTGGCGAGCGCCGACCTGAACGGCGTCTTCACGATCAGGCAGCTGGTGGAGATGCTCGCTCGTCCCCCGGAGGGCGACCGGGGGCAGGTGACCGCCGCGGTCTCGCTCCGGGTCGACGCGGCCCTCAAGAAGCTCCACATCGCTCCCGTCCGACGTCAGCACGAGGTGGGGTCGTACCTCCTGGAGTCGAAGTCGTTCGACTCCGGTCCGACCTGGGCCGACTACCTGGGGCGTCACACCCAGCTGCACGATCTGGCACGGGTGCGGGTCTTCCTCAGCGAACGGGGTGCTTCGGACGCAGCGCGCGCCTCGGTGGAGAAGGCCGCCGCGCGTGAGGCCGCGGTGCTCAACCGGTTCCGGCACCCGGGGGCCGTCCAGCTGAAGAGCTACCTGCCGTCAGGACACCCCGCGGGCCCGACCATCCTCTTCGACTACCACCCGGAGACCGTCAGGCTCGACGACTACCTGGTGGAGCACGGCGAGCGCCTCGACCTGCCCGGCCGTCTCGCGCTGGTCCGCCAGCTCGCCGAGACGCTCCGTTCCGCGCACTCCAAGCGACTGCATCACCGCACGCTGGCGGCGCACGCGGTGCACGTGATCCCGCGCAACCGCGGTCCGCGTGGGCACGAGCTGAGCGAGGAGCAGCGCTGGCTGAGCCCCCGGCTGCAGATCGCGGACTGGCAGATCGCCTCCGGCCACAGCGGCAGCCAGGGCAAGCCGCTGCCGCACGCCACCTCCGGCGTCTCCGGGGTGCACCTCTCCCAGCAGACCGACCCGTATCTGGCACCCGAGCTGCGGATCCCGAAGGCGGACCCGGTCCGGCTCGACGTGTACGGGCTCGGCGTGCTCACGTACCTCCTGGTCACCGGGCAGCCGCCGGGTGCGACCCAGGCTGAGGTCCTGGCCCGCCTGGAGGCGGGTGAGACGCTCGCCCCGAGCGCGCTGGTGGACGGCCTCGATCCCGACATCGACGACCTGGTGGAGGCGTCCACCGCGTACGAGCCGAGCCGCCGGCTCTCGACCGTCGATGACTTCCTGGAGATGCTGGAGTTCGTCGAGGAGTCGTTCGCCGCCAAGGACGTCAAGGACGCCGCGGACGGCGACTCGGCTTCCGGCGCTGCCCCGGCCTCGGCGGCCGGCGGCGAGCAGACCGATCCGGAGAAGGACCCGCTGGAGGCCGGCGCCGGTGATCTGCTCGCCGGGCGCTGGGAGGTCCTGCGCCGGCTCGGCACGGGCTCGACCGCGCGGGCGTTCCTGGTCCGCGACCTGGCGGGCGAGCCGCGTCGCAGTGGCAGCCTGCCGGTTGCGGTGCTCAAGGTCGCGCTCAGCGAGGCGAAGCACGTGGTGCTCGACCGGGAGGCCGATGTCCTGGCCCGGATCCACCGGGATTCCAGCATCATCGCGCTGTACGAGCGGGAACCGCTGACCCTCGCGGGCCGCCGGGTGCTCGCCCTGGAGTACGTGGGTGACAGCCGCGCCCTGGATACGGAGGGCACGGGCAAGCCCGCACACCGGCGCGAGGAGACCGTCGCCCGTCAGCTGCGGGACTACGGCCGCCTCCGGATGGACCAGCTGGAGGCGTACGGGACGTATCTGTTCGGCGCGGTGGAGCACCTGGAGGCGGAGGGCATCTGGCACCGGGACCTGAAGCCGGACAACATCGCGATCCGGATCCGTCCCAACGGCACCCGCCAGCTCGTGCTGATCGACTTCTCGCTGGCCGGATATCCCGCGAAGGAGATCGAGGCGGGCACCGAGGGCTATCTCGACCCCTTCGTCGGCGTCATCACACGCAGTTCGTACGACGGCCACGCCGAGCGGTACGCGCTGGCCGTCACGCTGCACGAGATGGCCTCCCGCGAGCTGCCCCGCTGGGGCGACGGATCGGTCACGCCCCGCCAGACGGATGCGAAGAAGTGGCCGTACCCGGACTTGGTGGCCGACGCCTTCGACGACCCGGTCCGGGACGGCCTGGTGGCCTTCTTCCGCAAGGCCCTGGCCCGGGACGTGAAGGACCGCTTCCCGGACCTGAAGCCGATGGTGCGCGCCTGGAACGCGATCTTCCTGGACGCCCGGCGGACGACGGCGCCGAGCTCCGGGCACGGCAACACGACGGCGGCAGTGGAGGGCGCTGCGCCGCGGATCGGCCAGAGCGACGACGACGCCTCGGCCGAGGAGATCCGCGACAAGCAGGCCGAGCAGGCCGACCGTTCCACACCGCTGTCGGTGGCGGGCCTGACGCAGGCGGCGCAGTCCCAGCTGTTCGACCTGGGCCTGAACACCGTGGGGGACGTCCTCGACTACTCGGTGCGGAAATTCCTGACGGCGCCGGGCATGGGCGCCCGGACCCGCACCGAGATCCAGAACCGGCAGAAGCAGTGGAACCTGCGGCTCGGCAGAACGCCGGCGCCGATGAGCAACGAGGCGCTCAAGGCCGCCCGCGAGGAGGCCACCGAGCTGGAGCAGGCGGTCGCCGAGTCGGTCGCGGCGGACGGCGGCGAGACCGGCCAGGAGGTGCTGCGCGGGTTGAGCCTGGACGCCCTCGCCTCCCGCTTGGTGCCGCGCCCGTCGAGCGGCAACGCCCGTTCCAACGCGACGGAGCGCGAGGCTGTCCGGCTGCTGCTCCGGCTTCCCGACGACAACGGCGAGCTGCCCGAGGGGCTGCCCTGGGTCCGGCAGGCGGACGTCGCCAAGGCCCTCGGCCTCACCGTGGGCCGCATCCCGCAGATCGTGAAGAAGGCGCGCGAACGCTGGTACCGCGATGCCGCGCTGGGGCCGCTGAGCGACGACCTGGTCGAGCTGGTCGCCGAGCGCGGCCGGGTCGTGCCGGTGCTGGAACTCGCCGACGCGCTGCTCGCGCAGCGCGGCAGCAAGGTGGCGAAGCGTCGGGACCGGCGCGCGCTGGCGCTGTCGCTGCTGCGTGCGGTGGTGGAGCGGGAGCAGTTCCGGGAGCAGATCGAGGAGACGCCGCCGCGGTTCCGTTACTTCCACGCCCGGCTGCCCAAGGGCGCCGACCCGGTGCTCGGCTTGATCGTCATCGACGTCCGCGACGGGGAGGACGGTGACGACGGAGCGGACACCCCGACCCTGCCGGCGCTCCGCGAGTACGCGCTCAAGCTGGGCGCGCAGGCGGACGAGCTGGCGGGTCTGGAGTCCTTGCCGACGGCGAGCACGGTCCTCACCAAGCTGGCCGCGATCCGGCAGCCGCCGGGGACGCTCGGCTGGGACGAGCGGCGGACGGCCGAGATCGCGGTCGCGGCGTCCCCGGGGGCCGCGCTCACACCCCGCCTGGAGATCTATCCGCGCGATCTGGACCTCGTGCGCGCGCTGCGGATCACCCAGGCCGGGGTGGTCGCCGTGCAACCGGGCGTCGAGGAGGAGCGCCAGCCAGGACTGACCGTCGACGCGCTGCACAAGCGGGTCGCGACCCGCTTCCCCGACCTGGGCGACGATCCCCTCGTTCCGCGCGAACTGCCGGACGGCAGCGCGCTGGTGCGGTTGCTGAAGGAGGCCGGCTTCGAGCTGAAGCTGGCGACCCGCTACGACAAGACCCTCCGGCTCGTCCCGGAGCTGCCCGCCGGGGAGTTCACCGGCGGGCTGACCTCGGCGAGTTGGGGTGCGACCTCGTCGGCGCGGCGGGCCGCGCCGACGCAGTACGACGCGGACGCGGCGGTCGCGGCGGCGGTGAAGGCCGAGCAGCGGCTCGTGCACTCGGCGCGGCAGGACGGGTTCCGAGTCCTGACCGTGCCGCAGCAGGGCGCCGAGACGGCGGTACGACGGCTGGCCGACCCGCCCTACGGGGCGGCGGTCGTCTCGGTGACCGAGCTGTTCCTGGCCGAGCTGCGCGCCGTGATCGCCGAGGCGGCCAAGCCGACCTGGGAGACCGTCCTCAAGGCGGACGCCGCCGAAGCGGGCACCCGGCACCACCAGCAGCTGCGGGTCCGTACGGACAAGGCGTGGGGACGCGTCGAGCCGCTCCTTCGCGAGCGTCTGGCCCAGGCCGGCGGTCCGCTGCTGCTCACCGACACGGCCGCGCTCGCCCGCTACGACGCCTTCGACCTCCTGGGTCGACTCGCAGAGGAGTCCCGGCAGGGCGGCAGCCCGCTGTGGCTGCTGGTCGCCCAGTCCGACCCGGCGCGCGCGCCGAGGCTGGCCGGGCAGAACGTGTCGTACCAGGCCGGGTTCGACGAATGGATCGTCGTGCCGGACGCGTGGGTGGCGCGGAAGCACCTGCCGCCGGACGCCGCCTGACGTACGGCGGATCGCCGTCCCTTCTCTATCCTTCTCGTCTCGCCTTCCACCACCCAGTCACCACTTCGGGAGCAGTCCGTGATCGACCGCAAGAGCCTCCTCAGCGACCTGCAGAAGCAGGTGAAGGCGGCAGAGACCGACCTGGACACACAGGTCAAGGCCGTTCCGAAGGTCGGGGCACGGCTGCGCGGCGAGTACGACCAGGCGAAGAAGCTCGGGCGGACGGCGGCGACCTGGAACTCCTGGCTCGGGGAGCGGGTCACGCAGGTCGCGGTGGCATGGGTGCTCGGCACGGTGTTCGTCCGGTTCAGCGAGGACAACCAGCTGATCGCGGAGCCGTACATCACCGCGCCGGAGGTGGCGGGGCGGGAGGTCGCCCAGGCGCGGTACGAGGAGTACATGGCGGAGGACGCCAACCCGACGTATCGCGGGTGGCTGGAGAGGGCGTTCGCAGAGCTGGGCGCAGGGCAGGCGGGACGGCTGCTGTTCGACCAGGACCACAACCCGCTGTACCAGATTCCGCTGTCGCACGACGGGGCGGGAGCGCTGCTGGCGTTCTGGCGGGAGCAGAAGTCGGTGGAGGGCGAGGAGGGCTCCGGCAACACGTCGGTGCTGGTGCACGACTTCACCGACCCGCTGAGCGAGGACGGCACGGAGGGCTGGGACACCCGGTTCCTGGGCGACCTGTACCAGGACCTGAGCGAGGCGGCGCGAAAGACGTACGCGCTGCTCCAGACCCCGGAGTTCGTGGAGGAGTTCATCCTCGACCGGACGATGACGCCTGCGGTGCGGGAGTTCGGCTTCGAAGAGCTGAAGATGATCGACCCGACGTGCGGGTCGGGGCACTTTGTGCTGGGGGCATTCCGGCGGATGGTGCGGTTGTGGGCCGAGGAGCGGCCGGAGGTCGGTGCGTACGAGCGAGTGCGGGCGGCGCTGGAATCAGTGCACGGGGTGGACCTCAACCCGTTCGCGGTGGCGGTGGCGCGGTTCCGGTTGCTCGTTGCAGCGATGGCGGCGAGCGGGATGCGGACGTTCGCGGCGGCGCGGGACTACGAGTGGCCAATCCAGTTGGCGGTGGGCGACTCGCTCATCAAGGACAGGCAGTTGGAGCTGCAGCTGGGGCTCGGGGAGGAGGGCGCGCCTGGTGACCCGCTGGCGGAGTTCTCGTACGCGACGGAGGACGTGCACGAGTACCCGGGAATTCTGCAGCAGGGGCGGTACCACGTGGTGGTGGGGAACCCGCCGTACATCACGGTCAAGGACAAAAAGCTCAACGAGCTGTACCGGAGACTTTATAACGCCTGCTCAGGTAAGTACGCGCTGTCCGTTCCCTTCATGCAGCGATTCTTTGAACTGGCCAAGCGGGGCAAGCGTAACGGAGACCACCGTGGCATGGTCGGCCAGATCACCGCAAACTCCTTCATGAAGCGTGAATTTGGAACCAAGCTTATCGATGACTTCTTCAGGAGTAAAGCCGAGCTTACTGAGGTGATCGACACTTCAGGAGCTTTCATCCCAGGCCATGGAACTCCGACTGTTATCTTGGTAGGCAAACCGAATGACGGTAACACTCGATCAACGACGGTCCGAACCGCCCGAAGCGTTCAAGGCGAGCCGAGCACGCCGGAGAACGCAGAGGACGGGGTGGTTTGGCGGGCCATCACGAATCAGATCGACGAGCCTGGATCGACCAGCCAGTGGGTATCCGTGGGCGAATTGGAGCGAGATCGCTACTTCCAAAATCAGCCATGGGTGCTCACTGACAGTGGCCAGGAAATGCTTGATCAGATCTCCAAAAAATCTACCAAGACGATCTCGGAATCGGTCGAGTCTATCGGAATTGCAGCCTTTACCGGCGACGACGCCCTGTTCGTGTACGAAAGCCCTGGGGCAACTTGGCTGAACGCCCGTCCAGTACCCGCGCGCCCCTTCGTCACAGGCGACCAAGTGCGCGACTGGTGCTGCCATCTGGCCGCAAATGCCATTTTTGCTCCCGATGGCACCGCGCAGCAACGCCTCTCCCTTGAGGCCCGAACCCTTTGGCCGGGCCGAACCCTCCTTCGACGAAGCTTGGTTTTCTCAAAGACCAAGGAAGAACGGGGCCTTCCCTGGTCGAACTACTCGTTTGAGATTCCCTCACGCCTACGAGCAAAGTCCCTGATCACGTTCCCTTTCGTTGCGACACATAACCATTTCGCCATGGCCGGGCCAGGACGCGTCTACAACCGTCACGCACCTGTAGTAACTCTCCGGGATGGCGCAACCGACGAGAATCACGCGGAACTCCTCGGACTGCTCAACAGCTCGACGGCGGGGCTGTGGCTCAAAATGGTGAGCCACAGCAAGGGAACCGAGGGGCACCAGTCGGGAATCAAAACGGAACTCTGGGAACAGTTCTATGAGTTCACCGGAACCAAGCTGCAAAACTTTCCCCTTCCTGTCGAGTTTCCCACCACTCTGGCCATCAAGATCGACAATCTCGCCCAGCAGCTCTCCGCCGCAACCCCCGCCGCCCTCGCGACACAAGCCACCCCCGCCGCCCCTACTCTCCGTGAGGCCGAAACCCGCTACGCCTCCACCCGCGCCCGAATGATCGCCCTCCAGGAGGAACTCGACTGGCAGGTGTACTCCCTCTACAACCTGAACTCAGAGGACCTGCGCCTGCCTGACTCCTCCGCTGTGCCCGAACTTGCCCTCGGTGAGCGCGCCTTCGAGATCGTGCTCGCGCGCCGCGTCGCTGTCGGCGAGGCCAGCGGCGAATGGTTCAAGCGGCACGGGTCCACCCCCATCACCGAGATTCCCACTCACTGGCCCGAGGACTACCGCGCTCTTGTCCAGAAGCGCATCGATGTCATCGAGTCGAACCGTGCCATCGGCATGATCGAGCGCCCGGAGTACAAGCGGCGCTGGGCAACCGAGGGGTGGGACTCGATGCGGCAGAAGGCGCTGAAGTCCTGGCTGCTCGATCGCATCGAGAACCGCACCTACTGGTTCGACGCGAACGACAACCCCACTGTCACCACCCTCGCCCGCCTGACTGAAGCCCTCTCCGCCGATGAGGACTTCACCTCCGTTGCCGACCTCTACGCACCCCGGCAGGACCTCGCCAAGACCGTCCGCGATCTGCTCTCCGAGGAGCACGTCCCCTTCGTTTCGGCCCTTCGCTACAAGCCCGCCGCGCTCAAGAAGCGGGCCGACTGGGAGCATGTCTGGGATCTCCAGCGGGAGGAGGACGCCGCACCGGACGAGCCAGCCAAGCGGAAGATCCGGGAGCGGACGCCCGTACCGCCGAAGTACACGTCCGCAGACTTCCTCAAGCCCAGTTACTGGCGAGCCCGGGGCAAGCTCGACGTGCCCAAGGAACGGTTCGTCTCGTACGGCACGGTGAACGCGCAGTCGCCTGAGCTGTACGGGTGGGCCGGCTGGGACCACCTGGAGCAGGCGCTCGCGCTCGCCTCGTACATCCAGACCGCCGGTCTCGGCAACGAGGAGATCGTGCCGTTCCTGGCCGGCCTGCTGGAGCTCCAGCCCTGGCTGGAGCAGTGGTACGGCGAGTACGACGCCGACTTCAGCGCCTCCCCTGCCGCCGAGATCCTCGCCTTCCGCCAGCAGAAGCAGGGCGAGCTCGGCCTGAGCGACGACACGTTGCGCGCCTGGCGCCCCGCCCCCGCCACCCGCGCGAAGAAGGCCGCTGCCCCGAAGAAGAAGGCAGCGGCCTCCGCAGAGTCCGACTGAACCGTGCGTCTGTGAGGTGGCTGATCCGCCGCCTCACAGACGCCGGTCAGGCACCCGACACGTGCGCGGTGAAAGCTGCCCAGGCGCCAGGTGCGACGGCGAACGAATCGCTGTCGAGGTCCTTGGAGTCCCGGACGCGGACTGCTTCGGCGCCCAGCGCGACCTCGATGCAATTGTCACCGTCGCCACCGCTGTAGCTGCTCTTGAACCAGCTCAGGTCTTCCGTGGTGCTCATAGCACTCCTCGCATCTGTTCCAGCAAGCCCACCGTAGCCCGGCAATCCAGGGCCTGGGAACGCAGCTTGCCATAGCGCTGGAGCAGGATGCTGACTTCGCCGGGAGCGGTGATCAGGGCACTCGACCGGTGTCCCTCGACGTAACCGAACCACTGGTTACCAGCACTCTCCGCCAAGTACATCTGACCATCGACCCCCGTGTGATCCTCCTGCCGCGTCGGCATGACCTGGATCTCAATGTTCGTGCGCCGCCCAAGCTCAAGAAGGTGGTCGATGACGGCCTTGGTGACAGCCGTCCCACCCACGTGCCGCTCAAAGATGCACTGCTCGATGATGAAGCTGAAGGCGGTGTTCGGGCGTTCGGACAACAGCCGCTGCCGTTCGGTGCGAGCCGCCACCTGCCGTTCGATCTGGTCCGGCGTGAGCGGCGGCAACTGCCGCTCGAACAGTGCTCGGATGTATCCCTCCGGCTGCAACAACCCCGGGATCCCCCGGCACTCGTAGGCGTACAGCGTGATCGCCTCTTCCTCGATCCCCGCCCACTGCAGGAACCATGACGCCAGCCCCGCCTTCCTCCGCAGGGTCTTCGCGGCTGCCGCGAGAACCTTGCCCGCGACGGGTCCGAGCGCCTCGCCCGCCTTCCCCGGCAGCGTCTCCGGTGGGAACCGCCTGCCCTGCTCGATCTTCGCGACGTACGCCGGCGAGTACCGCACCCGAGCCGCGAGCTCCTCCTGCGTGAACCCTCCGGCCTCCCGCAACGCCTTCAAGACGGCCCCGAACGTCTGGAGACTGTCCGACAGTTCGGTTTCCCCGCACACCGCCGTGCCGCTGCCGTCCTGGTCCGCCGTCATCGCCGCCCCGCTTCCCGTGCTCTGTGCCATGCGCCCCGTTCGCCGCGTCGGCCAACCAGCCCAAAATTACCTTGGGTCACCCGGTCAGCCCCGAGAGTGAACCAGGACAGACGCATCTGTATGGGCACCGTCCTGGTAGAACGGCAGGCACAGCAGGCCCTCCCGGACGGTTATGCGCACGACGCATCCCAGGCCACACCGCCCCGGACCATCCGCCGATCGCGTGGCAGGCGACGGTCTCGGTCGGCGGCACGACTCACCAGCTTGGGCAGGCCCTCGCAGCGGCGAGCGTGCCGCTCATGCTTCCTCCGCCGCGTCGGTCACGTCCCCGCGCAGGAGTGCCCGTTTGGCGTCGACCGCCGCCTGGCCCACGGGCCCGTGTTCGGCTTCGGCCTCCGCGATCAGCTCGCGCAGCCGCTCCCGTTCGAGCCGGCGCTGCAGGAGGGCTGCCGCGGACACGGACCTCCCGCGAGTGCCGGTGCGCGCCCCGAGGGCGGCGATGACGCTGCCGGGAGAGCAGACGGAGACCGGGCGGGCGGGGCCTTCGCCAGCGATGGAGTCAGGGTTGGCGGTCATGGAGCAACTTCACCCCACCGCGGTGCGCAGACGCGACCGGATCAGCACCCGCCCGGTCCAGAGCGTGAACCCGCACAGGTGGATCTGTACGGGTGGCGTCCCTGTCGGCACGACGGGCACCGCCGTAACCCGGCTCGACGACCGGGGTGGCTCCTCCTCGTGTCACGCGGGGTCCGTGCGGCCGGTGAAACGCGTGGTCGCAGCTGCGTCCCCGACATCACGCACCGTGCTACGCGGATGCTGTGAATCGCACGGCGCGCTGTCGGTGGCGCCCACTACGATTGCTCGGGCAGCTCAGCTGATCGAGCTGCCCGAGGACCGGCCGGGCGAGGAGCTTCACAGACACCATGGCGTTCATGAGCAGGAACACCCCCCGCCCCGAGGACCGCCCTCTCCTGCGCGAGCTGATCCGCATCCCGGAGCGGGTCTCGACCTCCGACTTCGTGCTGAAGCTCGGCGAGGCCGTCACGCCCGAGGGCGCCGAGGCCGCGCTGCGGGACTACGTCGTCACCGACCGCCTGCGCGGCAACTTCGACGAGGCCCTCGACCTGATCAAGTCGGCGCTCGACAGCCACTCCTCCAAGGCCGCCTACCTGCACGGCTCGTTCGGTTCCGGTAAGTCGCACTTCATGGCGGTGCTCTACGCCCTGCTCTCCGGCCACCAGGCCGCCCGCTCCAAGACGGGCCTCGACCCCGTCCGCGGCAACCACTCCTGGCTGGACGCGGGAGACCGCACGTTCCTCCTCGTCCCGTACCACATGCTCGGCGCCAAGTCCCTTGAGCAGCGCATCCTCGGCAAGTACGTGGAGCACGTGCGCAAGGTGCACCCGGGCTGCGATCTGCCGCAGGTCTATCTGACCGACGGCCTCTTCGAGGACTTCGCCGCCCATCGCCGTGGCAGCGGCGACGACCGGGTGATCGCGCAGCTCGCCGAGGCGGACAGCGGTGAGGGCGACGAGTGGGGCGAGGCGTTCGCCTGGACCACCGAGCTGCTCGACCAGGCCGTCGCCGCGCAGGAGGAGCACGAGAACACCAAGGGCTTCGACCTGGACAACCCGACCACCCCGCAGGAGCTGCGGGCCCGGCTCGTCCAGGACCTGACCAAGACCCTCTTCCCGTCCTTCGCCCGCAACGCCTCGGAGAACTCCGACGGTTTCGTCTCCCTGGACAAGGGCCTCGGCATCATCGCCGCGCACGCCAAGTCCCTCGGCTACGACGGCCTCGTCCTCTTCATGGACGAGCTGATCCTGTGGCTGGCCACCCTCATCCACGACCAGAAGGCGCTCGGTCGCGAGGCGGGCAAGGTCACCAACTTCGTGGAGGGCGCCGACGAGCGCCGCGCCATCCCCGTCGTCTCGTTCATCGCGCGCCAGCGCGACCTGCGCGAGCTGGTCGGCGAGGAGATGTCCGGCGCCGCCGAGGCCGCCGTGCAGGACACGCTGAAGCTCAACGGCGGCCGGTACGACTCGATCGTCCTGGAGGACCGCAACCTGCCGACGATCGCACGGGCCCGGCTGCTGAACCCCGTGGACGACGAGGCCGAGGCGAAGGTCGCGGCGGCCTTCGACGAGGCGAAGAAGCTCGGCCCGGACGTCTGGCAGACCCTGCTCGGCCACAAGGACTCCACCACCGGCGCGGACGAGGACGCCTTCCGGCGCACCTACCCCTTCCCGCCGGCCTTCATGGACACCCTGGTGCACATCTCCGGGGCTTTGCAGCGCTCGCGCACCGGCCTCAAGCTGATGAGCCAGCTGCTGGTCGACCACCGGGACGACTGGCGGCTCGGCCAGCTCGTACCGCTCGGCGATCTGTACCCGGCGATCGTCGGCGGCGGCGACAAGGCGTTCAGCGGCGAGACCAGCGTCCACTTCGAGGCGGCGGACAAGCTGTACCGCGAGAAGCTGCGCCCGTACCTGCTGAAGACCAACCAGGTCACCGAGGACGACGTGGAGACGTACCGGCGGCGTCCGGAATCGATCGACGACCCGCAGCTGAAGGCCCGCTGCCGGGACTTCACCGGTGACAGCCGGCTGGTCCAGACGCTGCTCCTCTCCGCGCTGGCGCCGAGCGTCCCCGCCCTGTCCGACCTGACCCTGGCCCGGCTCAACGCGCTCAACCACGGATCCATCACCACCCGGATCGCCGGAACCGAGATCGGCCGCCTGGAGCAGAAGACCAAGGAATGGGCGGCGACCTTCCCCGAGATCAAGGTCGCCGGCACCGGCCCCGGCGCGGTCGTCCGCCTGGAGCTGACCGGCGTCGACCTCGACGCGGTGCTCGCCAACGCCCAGGTCCACAACAACCTGGGCAACCGCCGGACCACCATGCGCACCCTGCTGAAGGAGGCGCTCGGCGTCACCGACGGAGCCGGCGGGTTCGACCCGTACGACACCCTCGACCTGGTGTGGAAGGGCACCGAGCGGCAGGTCGAGGTGGTCTTCGGGAACGTCGCCGACGTCGACTCGCTGTCGGACGCGGCGCTGCGGCCCAGCCAGGAGGACGCCTGGCGGCTCGTCGTCGGCTTCCCGTACGACGAGGGCGAGTTCGGGCCGATGGACGACCTGCAGCGGCTGCGCACGCTGCGGGAGAAGACGGGCGGCGCCTCCCGGACCCTGGCCTGGCTGCCCACCCACCTCACCGACGCGACCCGCGGCGACTTCGAACGTCTCGTCGTCATCACCAAGGCACTCTCCGACGAGGCCCGCTTCGACTCCGAGTTCGCGCGCAGTCTCAACGCCGACGACAAGGCCCGCGCCAAGGGCATGCTGCAGTCGCAGCGGGAGGTCCTCACCGAGCGGGTCCTGGGCGCGCTGAAGCAAGCGTACGGACTCGCGCAGAAGCAGGAAGGCATCGTCGACCTCGGCTTCGCCGGCCACCTGGAGGCCCAGCAGCAGGTGGCGGGGCTCCAGCTGCCGATCGGCGCGCAGCTGGGCGACGCCGCACGTCAGCTGGCCGGGAAGCTGCTCGGCCACCAGTTCCCCGCCCACCCCGAGCTGGACCCGGAGGGCACCGGCAAGCCGCTGCGGGCCGCCGAGATCAAGACCGTCTTCGAGTACGTGCGCAAGGCCGCCGAGGACCGTGACGGGCAGGTGGAGGTCGAGGCCAAGGACCGCAAGGTCATGGCACGGATCGCGGGCGGCCTGGGGCTCGGTGCGATGCACGAGGCGTACTACCGGCAGTCCACCCTCTGGCTCGACCACTTCACCGCGCAGGCCCGCCGGGACGGCGTCGCCGAGCCGACCCTGGTCAAACTTGCCGACTGGACCGACCGGCCCGACCCCCGCGGTCTGCCCGAGCCGCTGCGTCGGCTGCTCGCCGCCGCGTACGCGGAGATGTCCGACCGCGTGTGGGTGCGCGGCGGAGTCGCGGTCGAACCCGCGCCGCTGCCGAGCGACCTGAAGCGTGACTACGCACTGCGGGAGCAGCCGCTGCCCACCGAGGCGGACTGGGCGGAGGCGCGCAAGCGGTACGAGACGGTGTTCGGCACCCCCGCGCCGCAGTTGCGGCGCGGGCGGATCGTGAACCAGTTCGCCGGGCAGATCCGCAAGGCCGCGAACGGGTTCGCGCCCGACGCGGAACGGCTCGTCACGGAGCTGGAGAAGCACCGGAGGTTCCTGCACCTGGACGACGCCTCGCCCCGCCTCGTGCTCGCCCGGCGGGCCCAGGAGCTGGTGGCCGCGGTGCGCGAGGAGAACCTGGGAGCCAAGGCCGTGGTGGACCGGCTGGCCGGCTTCGACCTCGGTGGCTTCACCGCCCACCGGTACAGCATGTCGCTGACCGGTGCCCGGGCTGTGGCCGACGCGCTGCAGAACACCAGCTGGAGTGAGCAGCTGGAACTCGCGGACACGCTCGGCCGGGACGGGGCGGCCATCATGGAGCGGGTGCGCGACGCCGCCGCCGGCGACCCCGGCGACTACCCCGACCTGCCGTCCGTGCTGAAGAAGGGCAGCCGGGAGGTGATGGCGCTGCTCCGGTCCCGGCAGAGCCCGACGCCGGCCCCGGAGCCGCAGCCCGCCGCTGCGGGGCTCGGCGCCGAGGCAGTGCCCCTGGACGGCGGCTCCGCCCATCCGCAGGTGCTGCCGACGCCGCCCGCGCCGCGTGATCCGTCTCGCCCGGTAGCCCGATCCGGTGGTGGCCGGACGACGGCCGCCAAGGCGGTCGTGGAGCTGCAGGCCGAGATCGCGGCACTCGCCGCGGCCCACCCCGACGCCACCGTCGAGGTCACCTGGAAGGTCGTCGACTGATGTCCGGCTCGATCGCCGCCTCCGCTGCCGGGCCGGGCCCGTCCGCCGCGGGTCCCGCCCGCCTCTCGGTGAGCACGGTCCGCCAGTTCGTCGCCGCGCGCAGCAAGCTCTGCGACGGCACGGTCCGCGTCATGCTGCTGCGGGCCGCCCCGCAGTGGGACGGGCCCGCCGAGCAGCCGGCGGCGCACGGGACGCGGGTGCGGGTGGTCGTCGCGCCGTCCGTCCTGGCGGTGCACGAGCAGATCCTGCGCCACCTGGAGGCGCCGGCACCGCCGGAGCCGCGCGTCCTCGTCGTCCTCACCGACCGGGAGAACACCGAGCTCGACCCCGGTCTGCTCGCCCGCGTCTACGGTCACCGCATCAGGTCCGTCGACAACTGGGAGGTGGTGCAGGAGGCGTTCGGGGCGAGCGGCCTCGACACCCGGCTGCGCGGCGAAACCTGGGCGGCCGAGGCGCTGCTGGACGCGGCCGGCACCCGGGGCTGGCGCACGATCGGCAGGGGCGTGCTCTCCCGCGACGAGGCCCTCGCCCGGCTGACCCGGCGGCGCCTCCGTCTCGACGACGACAGCGGCGACACACCGGCGGGCCGCGTCCCACCGGGAGTGTCGGACCGGGTCGACCCCGTCGCCCTGTTCCGGTGGACCCTCACCCCCGGCGGCCCGGAGCTCCTGCGCGAGCTGCGCGGCCCGGAGAAGGCCGGCCTCTCCCGCTTCCTCGCCGCCCCCGAGCAGGGCGGCGCCGCGGGCCGGGTGATCACCGCGCTGGTCGATGCCGACCATGGCCCCGACTCGGCCGCCTACGCGGTGGTCTGCGCCGCCCTGTGGGGCCACGCGGAGGCCGACCACGACCTGTACCGCGCACGCGGCCGGGCCGAACGGTGGCTCGGCGAGCAGCCGCCCGCCCAGGGCGACGAACTCGACCGCCTCCTGGCCTCCTTCGCCCGCAGCGGCGAGGCGTACGTACGCGATCTTCTCGACCGGGGTGAGCACCGCCTCGCCGACCCGGTCCTGACCCGGGCCGCACAGCTGGTCGCCCAGTTCGGGGCGCAGGCAGCCGCCACGGCCAGTCCGCTCCTGCCCGCCGGGCTCGACGCCCGGTTCACCGCCGCCGGCCACGCGCTGGCCGGCGACTCCACCGAGGTGGTCACGGACTCCGTCACCGCGCTTCGCGCGCATGCCCTCGCCCGCCGAGACGGCGAGACCCGGGCCCGGATCGAGCGGGTCCGGATGGCCGTCCGGCTGCGGCGCTGGCTGGCCGGGAACCCGTCGGAGAAGATCGACTCGGTGTCCGACGGGACGGACCGCCAGATCCGCGAACTCGGCTGGGCCGACCGCGCGCTGGAACACCTGGAGGCGGGCGGCGACCCCGACGCCGTCCTCGCCGGCGCGTACAACCGGATCGGCGACCAGGTGCGACGGACCCGCCGCGCGCTCGACCACGCCTTCAGCGAACGGCTCGCCGTGTGGACGGCGGACGCCGGCTCCCCCGGCTCCCTGCTCACCGTCGAGTCGCTCCTGACGCGCGTCGTCGCGCCGGTCGTCGCCGAGCCGGGGCGCCGGGTCCTGCTGCTGCTCCTGGACGGGATGAGCGCGGCCGTCGCGGCCGAGCTGGGGCAGGAACTGCGGCGGCAGTGGGCCGAGTTCGACCCGCTTCCCGGGGCGCACGGCGCACCGGAGCGCCGTGGCGTGGCAGCAGCGCTGCCCACCCTCACCGCCGTCTCGCGCACCTCGCTCTTCACCGGAACCCTGATGAAGGGCGACCAGAACGACGAGAAGCGGCTCTTCCCGCTCCACGCCTGCTGGCAGGGCGCCCCGGCGGCGGTCTTTCACAAGGACGACCTGCGTGGCCCCGACACCGGCTCCCCCTTCTCCACCGCCCTCGGCGAGGCCCTCGCCGACGAGCGCATGCATGTCGCCGTCGTCCTCAACACTGTCGACGACCGGCTCGCCAAGGAGCAGAAGCTCGGCGACGGAGCCTGGCGCGCCAACGAAGTCAGCGGTCTCGAACCGCTGTTGCGAGCCGCGCGGGCCAACGGCATGACCGTGCTCCTGACCTCCGACCACGGCCATGTCGTCGAACGACGGAGCAGCAAGCTCGACGCGCCTGCCGGAGCCATCGGCTCGGCCCGCCACCGCGGCCCCGGAGATCCGGTGGCCCCCTCCGAGATCGCACTGGCCGGGCCGCGCGTGGTCTGGCCGGAGCCCGGCGCGCACATCGTCGCGCTGCGCGACCACGACGCCCGGTACACCGCCCTCAAGGCGGGCTACCACGGCGGGGCGACGCTGGCCGAGTTCACCGTCCCGCTGCTCGCCCTGCTGCCCTTCGGCGCGGAACCGCCCCCGGGATGGCGGGAGCTGGGCGATCCGGCTCCGCTGTGGTGGTCCGAGGGGACGGGCATCGAGACGGAACCCGGCGCCGAGGCCGTCGCCGCCTCCGGCGCCGCTGCTCCCGCCGCCACGCCGTCGCGTCCGGGCGCCAGGCAGTCCAGGAAGGCCGCCCCGCCCCCGGCGGAGGGCGTCATCAGTCTCTTCGGCGAGGACGCGCTCGCCCCGCTCGCCCCGCTCGCCTCCCCGAACCCTGCCGACCCGGCGACGAAGCCCGAAGCACCCTCCCCCCAGGCCCAGTCCCCTGCCGTCGCGCTCGTGGAACGTCTCGTCGCCACCGAGCTGTACGCGGCGCAGCTGGAGCTGCTCGCCCGGAAGCCCCGGGAGCCGTCCTCCCTCCCCAAGGCGCTGGTCGCCCTCGTCGAAGCGGGCACCCTGCCCCTGACCGCCCTGGCCGAACGCGCGGGCCAGCCCGCCAGCCGCGCCCACGGCTTCGCCGCGACCCTGGCACAGCTCCTCAACTACGACGGTGCCCAGATCCTGGAGATCCTCCCCGACAACCGCACCCTGCGCCTGCACCGCGCGCAGCTGATCGAGCAGTTCGGACTGCGCACCCCATGAGCACGACCAACCCGATCCGCCTGCCGGCACTCCGGCCCTCCAGCCGCCTCCCCGATGGGAGACTGTCCGGGTGAACTCGTTCGGATCCTCAACTCCCCGTGCCGGTGTACCCGTCGGCGCCGTACGCCGCCGTGCCGTCGTGGACGCGTTGCGACGTGGTGCCGTCCCCGAGAGCGGCCTCGACCTGCTCGCCACCGGCCTGGGCCGCTTCGAGCAGGCGATCGACGAGGAACTCGACACCGTCGCCGCCGGCGGCTCGGTCTTCAAGGCAGTGCGCGGTGAGTACGGCTCCGGCAAGACGTTCTTCACCCGCTGGCTCTGCGAGCGGGCCAAACGGCGCAGCTTCGCCGTGGCCGAGGTACAGGTGTCGGAGACCGAGACCCCGCTGCACAAGCTGGAGACGGTCTACCGACGGCTCACCGAACGCCTGACCACCCCGAGCTTCCCGCCCAGTGCGCTGCGGCCCGTCGCCGATGCCTGGTTCTACGCCCTGGAGGAGGACGCGCTCGCCGACGGCGCGGCCGAGAGCGACCTGCCGCAGGCCGTGGAACGGCTGCTCACTGCCCGCCTGGCCGAGGTGTCCCGCCAGGCCCCCGCCTTCGCCACCGCCCTGCGCGGGTACAAGCAGTCCCTCGACGCCGGTGACGAGGCGACCGCCGCCGCGGTGATGGCCTGGCTCGGCGGCCAGCCGCACGTCGCCGCCGCCGCCCGGCGCAGCGCGGGGGTCCGCGGCGACCTCGACCACTTCGGCGCCTTCGGCTTCCTCCAGGGGTTGCTGACCATGCTCAAGGACGCGGGGCACGGCGGGCTCGTTCTCGTCCTGGACGAAGTGGAGACGCTGCAGCGGGTCCGCTCCGACGCCCGTGACAAGGCGCTCAACGCCCTGCGCCAGCTCATCGACGAGGTGCACTCCGGTCGGTTCCCCGGCCTCTACCTCGTCATCACCGGCACGCCCGCCTTCTACGACGGACAGCAGGGCGTCCAGCGCCTCCCCCCGCTCGCCCAGCGCCTGGCCACCGACTTCACCACCGACCCGCGCTTCGACAACCCGCGCGCCGTGCAGATCCGGCTCCCCGGATTCACCGAGGAGTCCCTGACCGCTCTGGGTGCCACCATCCGCGACCTGTACGCGGACGGCGTCTCCACCCCCGACTCCGCCGAGCGGATCAAGCGACTCGCCGACGACGCGTACCTGGCGGACCTGGCACGGGCCGTGGGCGGGGCGTTGGGAGGCAGAGTCGGAGTGGCACCGCGCCTCTACCTGAAGAAGCTGGTCGGGGACGTCCTCGACCGGATCGACCAGTTCGACGACTTCGATCCGCGTGCGCACTACACCCTGACCCTCGGCAGCGGCGATCTCACGGCCACCGAACGCAACCTCGCCGCGCCCCCGGCGGCCACATCGGCCGACGACCTCGATCTCGACCTCTGATCTGTCGCCTTCCCCTCCCATTCCCGGAAGGCCAAGCGCAGGGAGCCACCCACGTGCAGGACCAGCCGCCCGGCCCCGACCCGCTCGAACGCCTCGATCCGGTCGTCCTGCACCACATCGTCAACTCGCTCGGATGGCCTGATCTGCGCCCGCTGCAGAAGGCCGCCGTGGGACCACTGATGGACGGCGAGGACGCGATCCTGCTCGCGCCGACTGCGGGCGGGAAGACGGAAGCCGCCACCTTCCCTGTCCTGTCCGCCATGCGGGAGCAGCACTGGACGGGCACCTCCGTCCTCTACCTGGCCCCGCTCAAAGCCCTCCTCAACAACCTCGTCCATCGCGTCGACAGCTACGCCCAGTGGCTCGGTCGCCGCGCCGCGCTCTGGCACGGCGACACCCCGGAGTCCGTACGCCGCCGTATCCGCACCGAGTCGCCCGACGTCCTGCTCACCACACCCGAGTCGCTCGAAGCAATGCTGATCAGCGTCAAGACGGACCACGCGCACATGCTCGGCCGGGTCCGTGCCGTGATCATCGACGAGGTGCACGCCTTCGCGGGTGACGACCGGGGGTGGCACCTGCTTGCCGTGCTGGAGAGGCTGGAGTGGCTGACCGGCCACCGGATCCAGCGGATCGGGCTCTCCGCCACCGTCGGCAACCCGGACACACTGCTCACGTGGCTGCAGGGGGCACGCCCCGCCGAACGGCCGGGCCGGGTCGTCGCGCCCGGCGTGACTCTGCCGGACGCCGCCGGCGACACCCCGCTGCCGAGGCCCGCGGGGGACGTCGAACTCGACTACGTCGGCTCACTCGCCAACGCCGCCAGGGTGATCGCCGCCCTGCACCGCGGCGAGAAGCGTCTGGTCTTCTGCGACTCCCGCAAGCAGGTCGAGGAACTCGGCGCGGCGCTCCGGGCCCGCGACGTCACCGTGTTCCTCTCGCACGCCTCGCTCTCCACCGATGAACGGGCCCGCTCCGAGCAGGCGTTCGCCGAGGCGCGTGACTGCGTCATCGTGTCGACCTCCACCCTGGAGCTCGGCATCGACGTCGGCGACCTCGACCGAGTCATCCAGATCGACTCCCCCGGCAGCGTCGCCTCGTTCCTGCAACGCATCGGCCGCACCGGCCGTCGCGCCGACACCTCCCGCAACTGTCTCTTCCTCGCCACCCGCCCCGAGTCGCTGCTGCAGGCCGCCGGGCTGCTCACCCTCTGGGCCCGGGGCTGGGTCGAGCCCGTCACCCCGCCACCATCGCCCCGTCACCTCGTCGCCCAGCAGCTGCTCGCGCTCACCCTGCAGGAACACCGCATCGGTGACCGGCTCTGGCCGGACCGGTGGAACGGCCTCGCGCCCTTCGACCGGTCGGCCGCCCCGCTCCTGAAGCACCTGATCGACGAGGGCTTCCTGGACAGCGACAACGGCATGCTCTTCATCGGCCCCGAGGCCGAGAAGCACTTCGGCCGCCGCCACTTCATGGAGCTCACCGCTTCCTTCACCGCGCCGCCCGAGTTCACGGTCCTCGCCGGGCGCACCGAGATCGGCACCACCGACCCCACGGTGCTCACCGAGGAACGCCCCGGCCCGCGCCGCCTCCTGCTTGCCGGACGCAGCTGGCAGGTCACGTTCATCGACTGGGCCCGTCGCCGTGCCTTCGTCGAACCCGTCGAGGACGGTGGTGTGGCCAAATGGCAGGGCGGCGAGCCACGCGGTCTGTCGTTCACCCTCACCCGCGCCATGCGCGACGTCCTGCTCGGCACCGACCCCGACGTCCGGCTCACCCGCCGCGCCACCGCTGCCCTCGCCGAGCTGCGCACCGATCGCGCCCCCCACGAGGTCCACCCCGCCGGAACTCTCGTGATCCGCGACGCCGATGCCACACGCTGGTGGACCTGGGCCGGCTACCGCGCCAACGCGACCCTCGCCGCGTCCCTCGGCAATCTGGCCGACCCCGTCCAGCGGCCCACCGACACCCATCTCCGCCTGCGCCAGGACCTCTCCCCCGCCGACTGGAAGTCCGCCCGCACCGAACTCCCGGACGCTCTCACGCTGCCCACCGTCGACCCACGCGCCGTCCGCGGCCTGAAGTTCTCCGCTGCCCTCCCGCCGCGCGTGGCCACCGCCACCCTGGCCGAACGCCTCGCGGACTTCGACGGGGCACTGACCGCGGCGCGAGAGCCGGTACGGCTCGAATGGGGAATGTGAACTCGGGGCCCCGGTCCTAGCACTCCAGGTCTCTGCCAGGCGCCGCTGCCAGGCCCGCCGGGACTCGGCGGGTGGTGTGGGGGGGTGGTCCGTTCCGGGTGGGCGAGGTCAGCGCGGGAGCCGGCTGGTCCTCCCGGGCGGTGGCGGGCACCAGGGCGTCGCGCGCCTGGACGAGCGCAGGCCGAAGCTTAGGGCGCCACGCGACAGCGCCTGTAGGTCAGCACCCCTTGTCGGCGGCCTCCAGGATCACCGCGCAATCCAGATGAGGAGTCAACGGACCGATCCCGACCCGGACATGGTTCAGAAGAACCTCAGCAAGGACGACGCCTCGGACGCAATCTGCCTGGACGTCAGAGCGGAAGATCGTCCGGGAGCAGCCGGAACGCCTTGTGGTGACCCAGCGGGCGCACCGCGCGGAAGTCACGACGGTCGAGAGTGAGCACCGCGTCGGTGTCGAAGTCGGCGGCGAGGGCCACGTTCACAGCATCCGTCAGATCCAGGTCGAGGTCCCGGTAGCGGGCGCGCACGGTCTGGGCGACCCCCAGGTGGTCCTCCGTGATCTCGGGGACGGCGACACGACCGCGACGCATCCAGTTCCGGATGTCGTCGACGGCGCTGAGCGCGGCTTCACGACCGAGTTCGCGAGTGGCCACGTGATCGATCTCCGCAAGCAGAAGCGGCGACATCACCAGCAGACCGGCGGCCATGATCGCTACGTTCGACGCCTGGTGCTCAGGGTGGGTGGAGTCGAGCGCAGCGAGGAGCCCGGACGTGTCCGCGATGACGATGATCACGCAGCGGTGCCTGCTTCGGTCTCGCGGCATACAGCATCGGCCACCGTGTCACGCACCTCGCCCCTGTCCAGCGTGCGACCGGCCCCCTCGAAAGTGCGGGAGAAGAGCGGCTCGTCCCAGACGCGGTTCGCCATGGCCGCGAGGTGGATACCCTGCCTGATGATCTCGGCCTCACTGATGCCGCGCCGCTTGGCCGCCGCCTTGATGATGGCGAGGTCCTCCGGGTCGGCATAGACGTTGGTTCGCTTCATGGACATGTACCAACGATAACGTATGTACCAGACTGATGTATAAGTGTGAGCACATCGAATCCGACCAACCCAGACTCTCCTCGACCCCGGTCGCCGGCCGCGGCTGACGACAGGCCCCCGTACCGCACGGCGCTGCCCGAAGGCGCCGTAATGAGCTGACGGCGTCTCGCGCGCGGCCGGGGCAACTCGTCACCCGCGTAGGCCCTCGCGCGCCATGGCAGGCACCCCTGCCGCCGCGCACACCGAGCACCGCCCTCGGTCTGCCCCGCACGTATCGGACGGCGAACCCGCACGACGCCGGGACAAACCCGTGTCCCCGTCTTCGTCCCGAGCGTCACCCCGTAGCCCGCCGGCATCCCGCCCGGTCGGCCGGCGAAAGTGTGGCGCGCGGGGCCGGCAGGACCGGGTACCGTCATTGCCATGTTCTTCCAGACGCCGGTCTACGAGTGAGCGTGACGGGCCCCCGCTGACGTCCTCCGACGTCGCCGCCCGTCCCCACCGATGAATCCGCAGATCACTTCACATCACCACCGGGAGAACCCGTGACCGACAGCAAGAACATCAACAACCCCGTGGGCCAGGGCGGCGGCCAGCGCAAGCGGCGGTCCCGCGCCGAACAGCAGAACAACGGCCCGCACCGAAATCTCGACCGCCAGGGCGCCGCCGACCAGAAGGCGGAGCTGGTGCGCAAGATGCGCGAGAAGCTGAACGCACCCGAGAACGCCGGACAGGCGGACGACGGCACCGAGAAGAACTGACGCACCGCCGCCCCGGGGCGGCACCGCACGGGCAGGGCCCGGACCGCGACAGCCGGTCCGGGCCCTGCTGCACGCTCGACGCGCGGCGGGCTCCCTCGCCGCCCGCGGGACGCCGAGACGGCCCGGGACTCAGCCGACTGCCACCACGTCGTGAGGACGAGGCGCGGCCCGGCGGTTCTTCCCCAGAACCAGCGAGGAACGCCCGGGCCGAGCAGCTGAGCGAGCGCGGTGGTCCGCTGCTGGGGGCCCGGCCGGAGCAAGTTGTGCACGGCCCGGCAGGGGAGCACGGCGTGGGACTCGTCTCCCCACCGGCCTCACCCCCGCCGCAGAGAGCGACGTCGACGCCCGGCCGCACGAACGGCCACGCCGGCCCCGGCCCGGGGAATGTGGTGCCCGATTCGCCTACCAGGCAGCACACCACCGGTAGGATGGATCGCATGAGTGAAGCCACCGGCAAGTACTCCATCACCATGCCGCAGGACATCGCCGAGGCCGCACGCGCGCGCAGCGGGCCGTCGGGCCTCTCCGCCTATGTCGCCGCAGCGGTCGCGCGTCAGATTGAGCGCGACAATCTCAACGAGCTCATCGCGGTCGGCGAGGCGCAGCACGGCCCCGTCACCGAGGAGGAGATCCAGGCTCTGCGTGAGAAGCTCCACCGGGCCCGGCTGCAGCAGGATCCGGGCCGGGCGGATGCCGCGTGACCCGCACTCCGGCCGCGGTCCCGGGCGGCACCCTCGTACTGGACAGCGAAGGCCTGGCCAAGGCTGTCCAACGCGATCGTGCTGCCACCACCTGGCTCGCGCTCGCCAGGGCGGACGACCTCCGAGTCATCACCTCCGCGGCCACGTTGGTCGAGGTCGTGCACCCGCGGATCAACCGCCCCGCTCTGGAGTGGACCCTTTCCCGGCTGGTCGTGGAGCCCGTCACCGACCCACTCGCCCGGCACGCCGCCGCGCTGCTAGCCGACGCCGGACTCCACGGCCACAAGCACGCGATCGACGCCATGCTTGCTGCGACCGCGCTCGCGGCCCCCGGCCCTGCCACCGTGCTCACTTCCGACCCGGAGGACCTGGCCGCTCTCTGCGGAACACGGGTCACCGTGATCGCTGTCTGACCGGTACCTCCGGGGGCTCCTGCCCGTCCGCGTCAGGAGCGCCTGGCAGTCGTCCTCTTCCCCTCCGGACCGAGCCACGCGCCGCTCCGGGACGACGGCGCGTGGTGGGACGAGCAGGTCAGGCGTCCTTCTTGACCGGCTCCAGGATGGCCACGCACTCCAGGTGGTGGGTCATCGGGAAGAGGTCGAAGGCGCGGAGGAAGCGGGGGCGGTAGCCGGCAGTGCGGAAGTGGGCCAGGTCCCGGGAGAGCGCGGCCGGGTCGCAGGCGACGTAGGCGATGCGGCGCGGGCCGAGCGCCGCGACGCGCTCGACGGTGCGCTTCCCGGCGCCGGCGCGCGGCGGGTCGAGGACGACGAGGTCCGCCTCGCTGATGCCGGTGCGCGGCAGCACCTTGTCGACCGTGCCGTGCTCGATGCGGACCCGCGGGTAGTCGGTCAGGTTGTGGCGGGCGTCCTCGACGGCGCGCTTGCCGGACTCGATGCCCAGCACGGCGCCCTCCTCGCCGACCCGGTCGGCGAGCGCCCCGGCGAAGAGGCCGACGCCGCAGTAGAGGTCGAGGGCGCTCTCGCCCTTGCGGGGGGTCAACCCCCGCATCACCGCGTCGATGAGCAGTTCGGCGGCCTGCGGGTGGACCTGCCAGAAACCGCCCGCCCCGACGCGCCAGGTCCGGCCGTCGGCGCGCTCCCGGACGAAGCTGCGGCCGTGGACGGGCAGCACCTTCTTGTCCTTCTCGTTGACGCGCATGACCGACGCGGGGCGGTCCAGCTCGACGATGGGCAGCCGCCCGCCGGGGCGGGGGGTGAGCACGACCTGGCGGTCCTGCGAGCCGGTCGCCGCGATGGCGTCGACGGCGGCGATCTGCGGCCACTCCCGGGCCTCGATGCCGAGCTCGCTGACGCCCTCGGCGGCGATCAGGCAGCGGTCGATCGGCTCGACCTCGTGCGAGCGGTGGCGCCGCAGCCCGGCGCGGCCGTCGGCGTCGACGGCGTACTGGACGCGGGTGCGCCACGCGGGCACCTCGCCGGCGGGCAGCTTGTCACCGGGTGCCGGTTCGACGGTGCCGTCCCAGCCGGCCTCCTCGGGAGTCATCCGCGCGAGGTGGCCGAGCTGCTCGGTGAGGACGTCGCCCTTGAGCTTCCGCTGCCGTCCCGGCTTCACGTGCTGCCAGTCGCAGCCGCCGCAGCGCCCCGGCCCGGAGAACGCGCAGGGCGCCTCGATGCGGTCCTTGTCGGCCTCGATGACCTCGACGGCGTCCGCCCGCAGGAAGCGGGAGTCCTCCCGGCCGTCGGTGACCCGCACCCGGACGCGCTCGCCGGGGAGGGTGTGGCGCACGAACAGCACCTGGCCGCCGGGGGTGCGGGCCACGCAGTGACCGCCGTGCGCGACCGGCCCGACCTCCACCTCGTACTCGGTGCCGACCAGGGACGCGGCCTGCTCGGCGGGCGTCACGGTGTCGGTTCCGGTGTCACGGTCGGAAGTCATCGGGAGGGGCTCCGTTGCGTCTGCCCCGGCCGGCACGATGCGCACGGCGCGCGCTGCGGGCGCGCACAGCACGGCGTTCGCCGGGGGCGGGGGCGGTGTGTGGGTTTCGCCCGACGTCACGGGTGGCTCTCGGCACGGTCCTGACGCGGGGGACGCCCCAGTCTAGGGCCTCGGCCGGGTGCGGCGACCGGCGCGGCCCCACGACGCCCGTCACGTCCGGGCCGGAGGCGCGAAGGAGGTGGTCGGCGGTACGGGAGGTGACCGGAGACGGCCGGAGGCGGCCCACTCGACGGCCGGGCCCTCGGCCACCGGCGCCTCCACCGGCGTGGGCGCCGGGGCGCGCGGTGGACGGTAGGGAGTGGCGGGGCGGCGGGGCGGCCGGGCGAGGCTTACCGTGTGCTTGCGGGGATCGGACCATCGGCCACGGGGGTCGCGTGCACATCGTCATCATGGGATGCGGTCGGGTGGGCGCCTCGCTGGCCGCCGCCCTGGAGGACCTCGGGCACTCGGTGGCCGTCGTCGACCGCGACCCGGCCGCTTTCCGGCGGCTGGGCTCCGGCTTCGCCGGCCGGACCGTCACCGGGCCCGGATTCGACCGCGCGACGCTGCTGGCGGCGGGGGTGGCCGAGGCCGGGGCGTTCGCCGCGGTCAGCAGCGGCGACAACTCGAACATCATCGCCGCGCGGGTGGCGCGGGAGATCTTCGGTGTGGAGAACGTCGCCGCCCGGGTGTACGACATACGGCGAGCGGAGATCTACGAGCGGCTGGGCATCCCGACCGTGGCCACCGTCCGCTGGACGACGGACCAGATGTTGCGGCGGCTGGTGCCCTCCGGGGCGGAACCGCTGTGGCGCCATCCGGGCGGCTCGCTGGAGCTGGCCGAGCTGCCTGTCGCCGACTCGTGGTTCGGCCGACGGGTCAGCGAATTCCAGGAGCGCACGGGTGTGCGGGTCGCGTTCCTCACCCGTCTGGGTGAGCCGATGCTGCCGCACTCGCGGACCGTGCTCCAGGACGGGGACCTGGTGCACGTGCTGATGCACTACGACCGGGTGGCCGAGGTGGAGGCTGCCGCGCTGCGTGGCCCGAAGGAGGACGCACGATGAGGGTGATGATCGCCGGAGCGGGCGCGGTCGGCGTCTCGATCGCCTCCGAGCTCTCCGACAACGGCCACCGGGTCCTGCTGGTGGACCACTCCCCCGACGCGGTGCGGGTGGAGCGGGAACCGCGCGCCGAATGGCTGTTGGCCGACGCGTGCGAGATCGCCACCCTGGACGACGCCGGACTGGAGCGCTACGACGCGGTGATCGCCGCCACCGGCGACGACAAGGTCAATCTGGTCGTCTCGTTGCTCTCCCGTACCGAGTTCGGGGTCGACCGGGTGGTCGCCCGGGTGAACGACCCGCGGAACGAGTGGCTGTTCAACGAGGGCTGGGGCGTCGATGTCGCAGTCTCCACCCCCCGGCTGATGTCCGCGCTGGTCGAGGAGGCCGTCAGCGTCGGCGACCCGGTCCGGCTGCTGCGGTTCAGCCAGGGCGACGCCGGACTGGTCGAGGTGACCCTGCCGGCCGACGCCGCGCTGGTGGGATCCGGGGTCGGCGAGGTGGCGTGGCCGCGTGACGTGGCGCTGGTCGCCATCGTCCGCGGCTCGCGGGTGCTGGTGCCGGAGCGGGACGAGCGGCTCGCGGCCGGTGACGAGCTGCTGCTGGTCGCCACGACCAACGGGGAGCAGCTGATCGCCGGGCTCTTCGCCCCGCCCCGCCACACCACGGGGGCACGCCACTCTGCCGCGGCGAAACCGGAGGGGCCGGTGGAGGGCGGAGCCGCCGAGGGGGCGGCCGAGCCGGCGGGGGTGCCCTCCGACGCGGGCACCCCGAACACGACGGTGGCCGACCCGACGGAGATCGGATCGGCCGAGGAGGGCGGGGACGAGGGCACCGGCAGCACCCGGCGGCCCGGGGCAGGCCGGGAGCCGGGCGACCGCGACACGGCGGGCGGCACGCCCGGCCGGTAGGACAGGCCGACGGCCCGGGGCCTCGCGGGCCCCAGGCCGTCGGATGATCCGTCGCGCGGTTTCGCGCGGTTTCCCGCCCTGCTACCCGTGGTGTCCCGGGGGCCCGGGACGGTGCTCGGGCCCCTCGGCGGCGGACGGCTCGGCGGCGGGCCCCCCGACGGGGCCGGTCTCCGCCGACTGGGCCGCCGTCGCGACGCGCTGAGCCGCCTGCTCCTTGGCCGTGGCCGCCTCCGCGGCCTCCTCCGCCTCCATCTCCGCGATGACGTCGATGGGCGGCGGCGCCTTCACGAGGATGACCCAGGTGAAGTACACGGCGACCAGGAAGGGCGGGATGCCGAGCGCGACCCGGAGCCAGCCCAGCTGGGTGGCGTCACCCCAGAAGTAGATCGGGAAGGTGATGGCGGACTTGGCCAGCAGGATGCCGCCCCAGACGTAGCTGGCCTTGACGTAGGCCCGCTTGCGGCCGGGGTTCCGCGTCCGCCAGGAGAGGTTCTCCTTGAAGACCGGGCCGAGGACGAGGCCCAGCAGCGGCACACCGCTGGCGGCGGTCACCACGTAGGCGATGCCGAGGCCCAGGGTGTACACCATGCCGGGCAGGTAGAAGTTCTTCGCGTCGCCGGTCATCATCGCGAAGACCGCGCCGAACACCACCCCGAAGACACCGGTGAAGGCGTGCTTGGTGGTGCCGCGCTGCACCACGCGGGCCAGGAACATGACGCCGGTGATGGCGAGCGCCAGGATCGCGGAGAGCTGGATGTCGCGGGTGATGGTGTAGCAGAGCACGAACACCAGACCCGGGACGGTCGTCTCCACCATCCCGCGCACGCCGCCGAAGGCGTCGAAGAACGCCGCCTTCGTGGCCTGCTCGTCGGCGACAGGTGGTGCGTCCACCCGCTCGGTGTCCGGGAGGCCCTTGGCAAGGGTCTCGTTGGCCTGCTTGTCGAGTGAGGTCACCCGCACTCCTCCGTTCCGGGAGGTCGTAGCTCGTATCTGGGGTTGAAGAGCACCGGGTGCCCGTCGAGGTTCGCCATCCGGCCGGACGCGGTCAGGCAGCGGCCGGGCACCACCCCGGAGAGCCGATCACGGCCGAGCCACACCACGTCCAGCGAGGCGGACCCGTCGTCGAGCTCGGCCCGCAGTGCGGGCGCCCCACCGACGGGTTGCGTGCTGACCGCACGCAGCGTACCGCTCACCGTGACGACCGGACGGCCGGCCGCCGTGGCCCGGCATTCGGAGATCCGACGCCGGTCGGCCTCGGAGAGGCCGTCGCCCTGGGGCGGCAGGCCGTCTGAGGCGGGCTCCGGCCGGGCCGGCAACCACCACATCCAACCGGGCCGGGCAGTGTTCCGGCCGTCGCGCGTCATACGTTCAGCGTAACCGTCCGACACCGGGGGCGAACCCGGGCGAGCCCGGCTCCACCGCGCGACGACGCGGGGGCGCCGGCACCGGCCCGTCGGCACACCAGTGCCAGGGGTGAACCGCGCTCGGTGGCACGACCGGTCCCGCGTCCCGCGCTGCGGGAGGCTCAGCGGACCTCGCTGATCTCCGGCCCGCGCCGCAGCTTGTCCATACCGCCGGCGAACCGCGACGGAGCGGCGTCGTCGGAGTCGGCCTGCTGCTGGCGTACCCCGTCGGGAACCATCTTGGCGTCCTCGGGAAGCTTCAGGACGATCGGGTCGCGCGGCGCCATCGGGGTGTCGCCCCGGACGACGACGGTGTCCTTGAAGATCTGCTCCAGCAGCCCCGCGGCCTGCGGCTGCACCGCACCCTGGCCGGAGATCACGCCGCGCAGGAACCACCGCGGGCCGTCGACACCGATGAACCGCACGACCTGCATGCCGCGCTTGCCGTCGGGCAGCTGCACCGGGACCTGCGCGCGCAGCTCCCAGCCGAAGGGCCCCTCGGTCTCGTCGATGACACCACCCTGCTGGGTGATACCGCCGCCGATCTCCTCGCGCACCTCGCCCCAGATGCCCTCGCGCTTGGGGGCGGCGAACGCCTGGAGCTGGATGGCGCTGTCCTTCAGGACGAGAGTCGCCGCGACGATCGAGTCGCCCGCGACCTCGACCCGCAGCTCCATGCCCTGCACGCCGGGGACGTAGAGCCCGCCGAGGTCGACGCGGCCCTTGTTGGGCTCGCTCAGCTCGCTGATGTCCCAGGGGCCGTCCGGCCGCGGAGCGGGCTCAAGCTTGACGCGGCGCAGTTCGGCCTCGTCCGGGGCCTCCTGCGCGGTGGGGTCGATGCCCTCTTCGGGCTCCGCGTTCCGCTTCTGGCGACGTCCGAACACGTCACTGTCCTTTCAGGGCGTAGGAGTTGTGCTCACCGGCATGGCCACCGGTCGAGCCGAAGCCCCCGGTGTCACGCGCGGAACCGGGCAGCTGCGCCACCTCGTGGAACCGCACGGCCTCGACCCGCTGGACGACCAGCTGCGCGATCCGGTCGAACCGCTCGAAGCGCACGTTCTTCCGGGGGTCGAGGTTGATGACGATGACCTTGATCTCTCCACGGTACCCGGCGTCGACGGTCCCCGGGGCGTTCACGAGCGCGACCCCGCAGCGGGCGGCGAGCCCGGACCGGGGGTGGACGAACGCCGCGTAACCGTCGGGCAGCGCGATGGACACCCCCGTCGGCAGGACCGCGCGTTCGCCCGGCCCCAGCTCCGCGGCCTCGGTGGTCACCAGGTCGCACCCGGCGTCGCCGGGATGGGCCCGCGCGGGCAGGGGGACATCGGGATCGGTCCGGCGGATGAGGACATCCACGGGCGCGTGGTCCACTCTCAGGTCACCTCGATGGCTTCCGGTCAGCACTCACGGTGCAGACCATACCGCCGCGCGGTGCCCGGCGTGTCCCGCCTGCCATGCTTGGTCCCATGCAGCAGTACGACGAACGACTCCACGTCCCCCGCAGCTGGTGGCTGCTCGGTCTGCTCAGCTCGGCACTCGTGGGGGTGACGCTGCTGCCACTGGGAGTGATCCCGCTGCTCGCGGGCACCGCCGCTGCCGCCGCTGCCGCGGCTGCCGCGCTGAGTTCCTACGGATCGGCCCGCATCCGGGTCGTCGGGGACTCGTTGGTCGCGGGCTCCGCGCGGCTGCCGCTGAGCGCCCTCGGCGAGGCGCGGGCCCTGGACGCGGACGAGGCGCGGGCCTGGCGCACGCACAGGGCCGACGCCCGGGCGCACCTGCTGCTGCGGGGCTACGTCGCCACCGCGGTACGGGTGGAGGTCACCGACCCGCAGGACCCCACACCGTATCTGTACCTCTCCACGCGCCACCCGCTGCGGCTGGCGCGTGCGTTGTCGGCCGTACCCGCCGCCGGGGCGGCACGGCCGGAGGTCCGGGAGGCGGAGCGCTGACGAGCGTCCGGGCGAGACCCCGTGGGTCCCGCCCGTCGTTCCTCTGTCGTGTGGTTCCGCCGCCCGGCCTCACGCCGCGCAGTCGCGGCAGATCGGGTGCCCGTTCTTCTCGGCGGCCAGCTGCGACCGGTGGTGAACGAGGAAGCAGCTCATGCAGGTGAACTCGTCGGCCTGACGCGGGAGCACCCGCACCGACAGCTCCTCGTTGGACAGGTCGGCGCCGGGCAGTTCCAGGCCCTCGGCCTGCTCGAACTCGTCGACGTCGACGTTGGAGGCCGACTTGTCGTTCCGCCTGGCCTTCAGCTCCTCGATGCTGTCCTCGTTGACATCGTCCTCGGTCTTGCGTGGAGTGTCGTAATCCGTAGCCATGTCTGTTCTCCCCCTCTGGGTGTCTGGTGTCTCCAGCGCGGGTAACGCGCGAGAGGCCGGTCTTGTGCCCGACCTGAGGCGGAGATTTTGCCTCACTTCAAGCCCTGTTATTCAACCGACACGTAGCCGGACGCCTGAAGAGGTGATGATTCGGGCCGCCGGCCGGGCGCCGCACAGGCGGAACGGCCGGTCGGGGCCGTCCCCTGCCACCCGCCGAAGGCGGGCGTATGGGATTGGTCACATCTGCCGGTTCCTGCCGCTACATCATCTCAGACCGGCAGAAAGACCCGCATCGTGAGTCCCCCGTTCTCTCGTGGCTCCGCCGTGACGGAGCCGCCGTGCGCCCGGGCGACCGACCGGACGATGGACAGCCCGAGCCCGACTCCCTTGTCGCTGCCCGTGCGCTCGGTGCGCAACCGCCGGAACGGCTCGAACATCGTGTCCACCTCGTAGGCGGGCACCACCGGCCCGGTGTTGGTGACCACCAGCTCGGCGACGCTCCCGCGCACCTCCGTCCGCACCTCGACCCAGCCGTCGGCGGCCAGGTTGTAGCGGACGGCGTTCTGCACCAGGTTCAGCGCGATGCGTTCCAGCAGCACGCCGTTGCCCCGCACGTAGGCCGCGCGGCGCACGCCGCTGAGGGTGATCCCCGCTGCCGCGGCCTCCGCGCGTGCCTGTTCGACCGCGCGGTCGGCCACCTCGGCGAGGTCCACCGGTTTGCGGTCGACGATCTCGTTCTCGCTCCGGGCGAGCAGCAGCAGGCCCTCGACCAGTTGCTCGCTGCGCTCGTTGGTCGCGAGCAGGGTACGCCCCAGCTGCGTCAGCTCCGGCGACGCCTGCGGGTCGGAGAGCTGCACCTCCAGCAGCGTCCGGTTGATCGCGAGCGGGGTGCGCAGCTCGTGGGAGGCGTTGGCGACGAACCGCTGCTGGGCGGTGAAGGCCCGGTCGATGCGGTCCAGCATCTCGTCGAAGGTGTCCGCCAGCTCCTTCAGCTCGTCGTCGGGGCCGTCCAGCTCGATCCTGCGGTGCAGGTCGGAGCCGGCGACACGGCGGGCGGTGCGGGTGATCCGCCCCAGCGGGGAGAGGACCCGGCCCGCCATGACGTAGCCCAGCGCGAAGGCCGCGACCGCCAAGCCGAGGAGCGCGAGCAGCGACCGGCTGAGCAGCACGTCCAGGGCGGCGGCTCTCTGCACGTCGGCGCACTGCGCGTACCAGGCGCGGAAGGTCTCGGCGTCGACCTGGCCGCTGATGCTGCGGCAGGCGTCGGAGGTGATCTCCACCTCGGCCTGGCTGGTGAACCGGAACGGGACGGCGCTGCCGTCGTGCAGCGCGTTGGCGGCGAGCAGGTAGATGATCGCGAGCAGGACGATGCCCGCCATCAGGAACATGCCGCCGTAGAGCAGCGTGAGCCGGATCCGGATCGTCGGCCGCAGCCAGGGCGTCCGCCCGGTCGGCTGCGGGTCCCAGTGGGGCTTGGGGGGCGCCGCCGGGCGCGGGGGCGGCGGGGCGGCGCTCACTGCCCGATCCGGTAGCCGGAGCCGGGCACGGTGGTGATGACGGGCGGCTCGCCGAGCTTGCGGCGCAGCGTCATGACGGTGACGCGGACCACGTTGGTGAAGGGGTCGGTGTTCTCGTCCCAGGCCTTCTCCAGCAGCTGCTCGGCGGAGACGACCGACCCCTCGGCGCGCATCAGGACCTCCAGGACGGCGAACTCCTTCGGCGCGAGCTGCACCCGGCGCTCCTCGCGGAAGACCTCGCGCCGGTTGGGGTCGAGCCGGATACCTGCGCGCTCCAGCACCGGCGGCAGCGCGGTGGTGGCACGTCGGCCGAGCGCGCGCACCCGGGCCACCAGCTCGGCGAAGGCGAAGGGTTTGGGCAGGTAGTCGTCGGCGCCGATCTCCAGTCCCTCCACCCGGTCGCTGACGTCACCGGAGGCGGTGAGCATCAGCACGCGGGTGGGCAGCCCCAGCTCGACGATGTGGCGACAGACGTCGTCGCCGTGGAGGAGGGGGAGGTCCCGGTCGAGCACCACCACGTCGTACTCGTTGACGTCCACACGCTCCCTGGCCGCGGCGCCGTCGTAGACGACGTCCACCGCCATGGCCTCGCGGCGCAGCCCGGTGGCGACCGCGTCCGCCAGCAGTTCCTCGTCCTCGACGACGAGTACGCGCACCTTGCTCCTCCTCGGTTCCGGCAGCCGCGGCGCGGCTGCCCGGCGTCATCCTCTCCTGCCACCGGGTAAACCGGCGGTTAGCGACGGGCGCGCGGGGCCCGGGTGCGCCCCCGGCCCGCGGGTGGCGCTCAGTGCCGCGCGGGCGGCTCCCGGGGCCGCCCTGCGCCGTGCCGGGGCCGGTCGGCGGGGTCCGTGGGGCCGGTCGTACGTCGCGGGACGGTGGCCGCGCAGTGGCGGTCCGGTGACCGTCGGAGACAGTGGGATTTCCGTGGCGTCGCGAGGTTTCCCGCTTTCACGGCGGGGGGAAGACCCCTGGACACCCCACGAACGGCCGTTCCGGGCGGTAAGCCGTGTCGCTGCCGACCCGCCGGACGCATCCGTGGCCGCACACCCACCGGCACTCAGTGCCGCCGACCCGAGAGTAGGGGGCACCCCCATGGACGCGTTCACCACCGGCATCCTCCAGCGCATACGGCACGCCGAATCGAGCCTGCACGAAGCACGGGAGACGGGCGACGTGTACACCGTGGACGTCGAACAGGCGGAGCTCGACGACCTGCGCCGGATCGCGGCCGACCACGGTGTCGAGGTCGGCACCCCCGCCTGACACGCCCCGCGGCCCGACCCGCGTTCCCCGATCCACGCCCGATGTGCCCCGGACCTTCCCGGTCCGGGGCACATCGGCGTCCGGGTGCGCCGCTCAGTCGTGCCAGGCGCCGAGTTCCTCCAGCAGCGGCTGGAGGAGCGGGAAGACTCCGGGGGAGGCCGCGACGGTGAGGTCGCCGTTCGGCCGGGAGCCGGGGCGGCCACCGGTGAGTGCGCCGGCCTCGCGGGCGACGAGGTCGCCCGCGGCAAGGTCCCAGGGGGCGAGCCCGCGCTCGTAGAAGGCGTCGAGCCGCCCACCGCCCACATCGCAGAGGTCGATGGCGGCGGAGCCCGAGCGTCGGATGTCGCGGACTGCGGGGATCAGCCGCTGCGCGACCGCCGCCTGGTGGGTCTTGACGGCGGTCACGTAGTTGAAGCCGGTGCCGACGAGCGCGTGCTCCAGGGGCGGCGAGGGGCGGGGGGCCATCCGCTCGGCGGCGCCGCCCTCACGGATCCGCCAGGCGCCGCCGCCGAGCGTCGCGTGGTAGCTCTCGCGGCGCAGCGGCGCGTCCACGACGGCCGCCACGGTCTCGCCGTCCTGTTCCACCGCGATGGAGACGGCCCAGTTCGGCAGTCCGTAGAGGTAGTTGACCGTCCCGTCGAGGGGGTCGATGACCCACCGGACACCGCTGGTGCCCTCCGTGGTGCCGCCCTCCTCGCCGAGGATCGCGTCGTCGGGGCGATGCTCCGCGACGTACTCGCAGATGAGCTTCTCGGCGGCGAGGTCCATCTCCGTGACGACGTCGATGGGGCTGGACTTGGTGGCGGCGACGCCGAGGTCGGCGGGGCGGCCGTCGCGCAGCAGCGCTCCGGCGCGCGCCGCCGCCTCGCGGGCGAGCGCCAGCAGGTGGGCGTGGGCGGGGACGTGCTCATCGACGTGGGACACGTTGCTTCTCCGGGGTTCTCGTGCGGTGGCGGCCGGTCCGCCGCCGGGCGCGGCGGCGCGGGC
>NZ_JAAVJB010000109.1 GCF_012034385.1 Streptomyces spiramenti | reverse complement strand
CGACGGCGTCGAGCCCGACGCCGCGGGCGAGGGGCGTGCGCCCGGACCCGCGCGCGAGGACGGGGACGGGGGCCGGGGACGATGACCGCCGCGGAACGCCCCGCCGCGGGGCCGGCCGCCGAGCACCTGCGGTACGCCCTCGACCGGTCCCCGTACTACCGGCGCGTCCGAGCCGACCGGGCCGGTACGCACCCCGTGGCCCTGGACGAGCTGCCGCTGACCACCCCTGAGGAGGTGGCGGCGGCGGGACCGCTCGGCCTGAACGCCGTCGAGCACCCCCGCATCGCGCGGTACGCCGAGTCACGGGACCACCTCGGCCGTGTCCTGGGGGCAGCCGCCACCGCCGCCGACCTGCGCCGGGTCACCGCCGCCATGGCGGACGCGCTCCGCGCCCACGCGGGCCCCGCGGACCTGGCGTTCGTCGCCGTCCCCTACGAGCTGTCCGGGGGCGCGCAGGACACCGACCGGGCGCTGGCCGCCCTCGGAGCGGGCGTGGTCGGCGTGGGCGCGCTCTCCCCGGTCTGCCCACCGGAACGCACCGCGGCACTCGTCGCCGCGCTGCGGCCGAGCGTCCTGGCCACCACCCCGGACCGCGCCCTGGCCACCCACGCCCGGCTGACCGCCACCGGGCACGTCCCCCGCGCGCTCGGCCAGCGGGTCCACCTCTACCTCGGCGGCGCCTGCGCCCCGGTCCGCGCCGCCCGGGTGGCGGAGCTGTGGGGCGCCACAGCCGCCTGGGCCTACGGGTCGGCGCTGACCCCGGCAGCCGGGCTGCCCTGCGCCGCCGGCACCGCCCACCTGACGACCGCGCTCTACCACGCGGAGGTGGTCGACCCCGACGGGACCGCCGCCGTGCCCGACGGCGCGTGCGGCGAACTGGTCCTCACCACGCTCGCCGCCGAGGCCACCCCGCTGCTGCGCTACCGCACCGGCGACCTGGTCCGCCTCGCGCGCTGCGGCTGCGGGGACCCGCGCCCCGCCCTGGAGCAGCACGGTCGGGTCGAGGACCGGTGGCGGCCGTCGACCGGCCCGGCCCGCACCGCCGTCGAGCTGGAGCAGACCGCGCTCACCACGCCCGGGACCGGGCTGTACTGCGTCACCGGCCGGTCCGCCGGACGGCCGACCGCGCTCCTGGACGACGCCACCGACGACACCCGCCGCGACGTGGCCCGCGCGCTGCGCGCCCTCACCGGCGCCCCGTGGGAGGTCGGCACCGCGGACCGCGGCACCTTCCTCGCCGCCGCCGCCCGCGCGGGACGCCGCCGCCTGCACCCCGGTGACCTGGAGGACGTATGACCGCCCCGCCCCCGCCGCCCGCCCGCCGCGCCTTCGACGGTCCACCGCGCCACCGCCCGGCCGTCGGCGTCCTGGGCACCGGCCGCCTCGGTCGAGCCCTCGCGGCCCGGCTCGCCGGCCGCGGCGGACTCGCCGTCGGCGACCGGGACCGGGAGACCGCGACGACCCTCGGCGCTGAGCTGGGAGTGCCGGCGCTGCCACCGGACGAACTGGCCTACCGGAGCGAGGTGGTGCTGGTCTGCGTGCCGCCACCGGCCGTCGCCGCCGCCATCGCCTCCTGCCTGCGCGGGGGAGCCCCCCGCCCCGCGGGGACCGTCTTCGCCAACCTCGCCACGTCGCTGCCCACCGGCACCCTGCGCCGGGACCCGGTCCTCCACCGGGCGACGGTCGTCGGACTCAAGCCCGTCTGCCAGTTCACCGCCGTCGCCCACGGCGTGCCGACGCCCTTCCTCACCGCCGCGGCCGACCACCTCCCGCTGCTGCGGGCGGCCGTCGGCGACCTCGGCCCCGTCCTCCTGACCGACGAACACGCCGAGGACTCCGTCGGCGCCGTCAACCGCGCCGCCACCCTCGCCGCGCTGCGCGCCTGCACCGCGCTCCGCGCCGAACTCGCGGCGCTCGCCACCGCGCCCGAGGTGGTCGACGCCGCCGTCGGCAACGTGCTCGCCGGCACCGCCCTGGACTTCCCGCCCGACCCGGGCAACGGCTACACGGCGGCGCTGCTGCGCGAGCTGGCCGCCCCCGCCGCGGTCACCGCCATCAACACACCCGCCGCCGCGCCGCGTTCCGTTGGCGGCGCCGGTCATCCCGCCGCCCGCCCGTAGTCCCGCCGCACCGCGCGCCGCCAAGCTGACCCGAGACCACGAGGAGGTACGGCACGTGGCACACCCGACGCTTCAGGAACTGACCACAGGTGTGACGCCGAGCAGCCCCTACTACCTCGGCGAGGGCATCACCGACCTGCTGCCGGAGAAGCTCGCCGCCCACCGGTTCGACGACCTCTTCCTGGTGTGCGGCGAGGGCGTCCGTGACCTGCTGGCCCGTCCGCTGGCCCGGCGTCTGGAGGCCGCCGGGCTGCCGGTCACCCTCCTCGTCGTCCCGGAGGGCGAGCGGAACAAGAGCTGGGCCGGCCTGACGGAGCTGTGCGAACGGCTGGTCCAGGCCGGTGCCACCCGGCAGTCCGTCGTCCTCGCCCTGGGCGGCGGCATGGTCAGCAACCTGACCGGGATGGCCGCGGGACTGCTCTACCGGGGCATCCGTTACGTGGACGTCCCCACGACGCTGCTCGGCCTCACCGACGGCACCCTCAGCAACAAGCAGGCCGTCAACGGCCGCGGTGGGAAGAACCAGTTCGGCCTCTACCACCCGCCGCTGTTCGTCTGGGCCGACGTGGCCCACCTGCGGTCCGAGCCGGTCGCCGGCCACCGCAGCGGCCTGGTCGAGGCGGTCAAGAACGGACTCGTCCACGACGCCGACTGGTTCGACCGGCTCGCCGGGCGGCTCACTCCCGACCTGCGGGCCGTCCACGACGACCTGCTGGACACCTGCCACCTGATCGTCCGCTCCAAGCTGGCCGTCCTCGCCACCGACCCGACCGAGCGCTCCCGCGCCGTGGTCCTGGAGTACGGCCACACCGTCGGCCACGCGGTCGAGTTCCTCTGCGGGGACCTGCCGCACGGCGTCGCGGTCGGCATCGGGATGTGCGCCGCCGCCCGCGTCGGGGTCCGGCTCGGCATCACCCCGCCGGAGGTCCTCGACCGGCAGGAGTGGGTGCTCGGCGAACGCCTCGGGCTGCCCGTCCGGCTGCCGCCGCGGTGCACACCCGAACGCGTCCTCGGCATCATCCGCACCGACAACAAGCGCCGTTCCAGCGAGGAGACCCGGCTGATCCTGCTCGCCGCCGTCGGCCGGGTCCACACCGGACCCGACGGCGACGTCGAGACGCCGGTGCCCGAGTCCGTCCTCAAGACCGTGCTCCAGGAGGGCTGAGCGCCATGGCGATCCTCGACCGCACCACCACCCCCCGACGGGCCGCACCGCCGTCGCCCCGCGACCGGTACTGCGCCCTGCGCGACGCCGCTCTGGCCGAACTCGACGCCTTCGAGGGGCTGGGCCGCGAGGCGGTCCGGCCCTGGCAGCTGGCGCGGCTCCATGAGCAGGTCGCCCACGCCCGGCGGAACTCGCCCTTCTACCGTCACCATCTCGCCGGCCTGCCCGCCGACACCGGCGGCGAGGACCCCGCGCTGCTGCCGTTCACCACCAAGGACGACCTGCGCCGGGGCTACCCCCTGGAGCTCCTCGCCGTCCCGCCCTCCGACGTCGCCCGCTACGGCGAGTCCACCGGGACCACCGGCTCGCCCACCTCCTCCGCCATCACCTACCAGGACTGGGTGCGCGGCAACGTCTCCACCGAACGGTCCCTGGCCCACCGCTTCGGCCCCGGCGACCTCGTCTTCGTCGCCATCCCCTACGAACTCTCCTTCGCCGCCTACGATCTGGACCGCGCCCTGGAGACCGTGGGAGCCGCCGTCGTCGGCACCGGCATCCTCTCCGCGGTCTGCCCCGTCGAACGCACCGCGCGGATGATCGCCACCCTCCGGCCGGCCGGGATCGTCTGCTCGCCCACCCGCGCGCTCCGCCTCCACGACCTCCTCCGCGAGGCGGGACACGACCCCGCCGCCCTCGGCGTGCGGACCGTGCTCTACGTCGGGGAGACCTGCTCGCCCGCCAAGCTGGCGAAGATCGCCCGCCTCTGGCAGGCGGACCTCGTCCCCGCCTACGGCACCACCGAGACCAACTCCCTCGCCCTCAGCTGCGAGCGGGGCCGCGCCCACCTCACCGAGGACCGCCACCTCTTCGAGGTGCTCGACCCCGCCACCGGCGCCCCGCTCCGCCCCGGGGCGACGGGAGAGCTCGTGCTCTCCACTCTCGTCGCCCAGGCGATGCCCCTGCTGCGCTACCGCACCGGCGACCTCGTCTCCCGCGACCCGGACCCCTGCCCCTGCGGCAGCGTCCGCGCGACCGTCCGCCACCACGGCAGGGTCGGCGACCGGCTCCTCGTCGCGGGCCGCTCCCTGGACCGGCTGGACCTGGAGGAAGCGGTGCTCTCGGTACCCGGAACCGGCCTCTACTACGCCGCGGGCGTCGAGGAGGAGCGGCTGCGGCTGCGTGTCGAGTGCCCCGACCGCCCCGCCCGGCAGGTGTGCGCCGAGGTCGCCGAACGCGTCCACGTCCGCCTCGGCGTCACCCCCGAGGTCACCGAGGTCGACCGGGCCACCGTCGGCCGCGCCATGGACGCCATGCTCAAGCCCGGCAACCTCACCCTCGCGGACCTGGATGCGGCCCGATGACCGGCCGGCGCACCGCCCCCGGCGCCGGCGGGCCGCTGGTCGCCGACCCCGGCGAGTTCGGCGGCGCCCACTGCGAGACCGCCGCACTGCGCAAGCAACTCCTCACCCACGGCGTGGACATCAGCGAGCCGCTGCTCCTCGGCCTGGGCGGCGGCATCGGCTTCTGGTACCAGCCGGCCGCCCCCGGCGGGCCCTCCCGCAGCATGACCTCCACCCGCAACGGCCCCTTCCCGGTCTTCACCACCCGCATGTGCCGGGCCCTCGGCCTGGAGCTGACCGTGCACCGCACCGACGACCCCGCGACGGCACGGCGGCGGCTGCACGAGGAACTCGCCGCGGGCCGACCCGTCATCGCCTACGTCGACCTCTTCCACCTGCCCTGGTTCCAGGCGAGCCGCCACTTCGGCGGCCACGCCGTGGTGGTCTTCGCGACCGACGAGGAGACCGGAACCACCTGGCTCTCCGACCGCTGTCCCGGCCCGCTCGCCGTGGACGCCACCACCCTCGCCACCGCCCGCGCCTCCGGCCACCACCCGTTCCCCCCGTCCCACGCCTGGCTCTCCGCCGACTGGGCCGCGGCACGCCTCCCCGACGCCGACGGCTTCCGCCGGGCCGTCCACCGCTGCGCCCAGGCGCTGACCCGGCCCGCACCGCCCAACGAGGGGCTCGCCGGCCTCGCCGCCTTCGCCGCCGAACTGACCCGGGACATCCGCACCGCGCCCGCCGACCGTGTCGTCGACAGACTCACCGCGGCGCACATCGACTTCGAGTACGCCGGCACCGGCGGCCGGGGCTTCCGCGACCTCTACCGGCAGTTCCTCACCGAGGCGCGCCCCTGGCTCGACGGGCCCGCGCTGACCGACGCCCTCGCCGCCGCCGACGACGCCCGCGCCGCCTGGGCGGCCCTGGACGACCTGCTGGTCCCCGACACCGGCCCCGCCGGGAGGGAGCTGCGCGCGACCTACCGGCGACGCGAACGCTACCTCCGCCGCGGCACCACCGACAGCCTCCGGCGCGCCGCGGGCCACACCGCCCGGCTGCCGGAGCTGCGGGCCGCCGCCGCCGACGAGGTCGGGCCCCACCGCGACCGCCTCGCCGAGGAGACCGGCGCCGCGTTCCGGCACCTGTTGCGCACCGAACACACCCTGGCCCGGGCGCTGCTGCGCGTCTGAGCCGTCAGCCGACCCCATCAGCCCCACCACGAGAAGAGGGCAGCGATGACCGACCAGACCGGCGCCACCGCGTCGCAGGAGACCATCACCCGCAACTTCCTGGACACGCCCAGCTTCTGGCGCCAGTACCCCGACCGGGACATCGAGTTCGTCCGCTGGTACCCGTGCGACATCGGTCCGCTGACCCCGGAGCAGATGTTCGCGAAGGTCGAGAAGCGACCCCGCACCGTCTCGTTCTACCTGCACATCCCCTTCTGCAACCAGGTCTGCACCAGCTGCCCGTACAACAAGCTCCACACCAGGAACACCCTGGTCACCGACTACCTGGAGGCGCTCAAGGCGGAGATCCTGCTGTACTCCCGCCTCGGCTACCTCGACGGCGTGAAGTTCTCCTCCGGCTACCTCGGCGGCGGCACCCCCACCACCCTGCGGGCGGAGCAGCTGGACGACCTCCTCGGCTTCCTCCGTCGCCACCTGGAGTTCACCGACGACTACACCGTCACCATCGAGAGCACCCCCGTCGACATCGACCAGCGCAAGATCGACGCCCTCCTCGCCAACGGCGTCAACCGCGTCAGCATGGGCGTGCAGACCTTCCACGACCCGCTGCTGCGCTACCTCGGGCGCGCTCGCGCCCACACCGGCGAATCCGCGCTGCGCACCATCGAACTGCTGGACCGCAACGGCATGGAGAACATCTGCATCGACTTCATGATCGGCATCCCCGGGCAGACCCCCGAGCTCTGGGCCGCCGACATCGAGACGCTCACCAGCATCCCGGTGACCTCGTTCTCCGTGTACAACTACGCGGTCCTCCCCGGCTCCGAGGCGTTCTTCGCGGTGCAGAGCGGCATCACCCCGCCGTGCCCGAGCACCAAGGAAGCCGACGCCATGTACCACTACATGCACGAGGAGCTGCTCTCCAAGAACTACCTCGCGCTGACGTACAACGACTTCGCCGAGCCGATGCGGCCCGAGTGGGAGGCGAAGGGCGCGCGGACCTTCCCGATCCTCCCCGACGGCTCCAAGCCCTACCGGGGGCTGCGGGCGGAGACCCTCTCCCTGACCGACCACCTCGCGCAGGTCTGGGGACGCTGCGGCGACATGGTCGCCATCGGGTCGGGCGCCTATGGCTACCTCAACAACCACCTGTACTGCACCGAACCGGACATCAACCGCTACATCGAGACCGTCCGCGCCGGCCGCATCCCCGCCGTCATGGGCGCGTACACCGACGAGCACGAACGGCGCTGCCGCAGCCTCGTCCTGGGGCTGAAGCTGCTGCGCGTCAGCCGCTCCGAGTACCGCGACCGCCACGGGGTCGACCCCTACGAGTACTTCACGGAGAAGATCGACGACCTCGTCGCCAAAGGGCTGCTGACCGTCACCGAGGACACCCTCCAGGTGACCTACCCCAAGGGCTGGCACTACATCGACAACATCTCCAAGACGTTCTACTCCGAGGCCAACCACCGGCTGCCCCAGCCCTCCTCGGCCAGCACCGAGATCCTCAACTGGCAGGTCCGACCCGAGCACGGAAGGCGGTCGCTGAACATTGTCCGGTGAACCCACCCGCATCTTCGACCTCGACCGGCGGGTCAGCGGCCCGGACCCGTTCACCGAGGTCGAGAAGTGCCGGGACTTCGACCGCACCATGCGGACCCAGCTGATCATCCCGATGCAGCACCTGATGAAGCTGCTCGCCCCCTACGTCTCCGACGCCGAGCAGGTCCTGGAGGTCGGCTGCGGCCCCGGCGTGGTGTCGCTTCGGCTCGCCGCCCTCCACAAGCAGGCCGAGTTCACCGCCGTGGACGCCAACGACCGGTTCCTGGAGGTCGCGCGCGAGAACGCGGTCTTCGCCAACCTCGTCAACTACGGCGGCCGGTTCACCTGCGACTGGTCCCACAGCACCCGGCTGCCCTTCGAGGACGACTCCTTCGACGTCGTCTTCAGCTTCTGCGCTGTGCCCCGCTGGTCGCGCCCGGCGATGACCATCGCCGAGTGCGCCCGCGTCTGCCGGCCGGGCGGCACCGTGGTCGTCTACGACCTCGCCCGCGACGCCGACGAGGGCATGATCTCGTTCGTCCTCCAGTACTCCGCCGGTGAGGCCGACCAGTTCATGCGCTCGCTGCGCAGCGGCTACACCGTCCCCGAGATGCGGGAACTCCTCGCCGGCCTCGGCCTCGACGACTGGTCCGTCGCCCGGGAGGGCATCAACCTCGTCGTCTCCTCGCGCCCGCTGGGCGTCGACTACGCGGTGGGGGAGCCAGGCATCTACGAGGACATCTTCACCGAGCGGTGACCAGGCCCGGGTGCGCCGCCGGGCGGACCCCTCCCCGTACCTGCCCGGCGCCGCGCCCGCCCCTCCAAGCCGACCCGACACGGGAGTCCGCATGGAACCGACACGCCACCCCCGGGTCGCCCTGCTGCAGACCCGCTGGCGCGACGACCCCGACGCCAACCTCCGACAGGCCGTCGAGATGCTCGAATCACTCCAGGACGGCACCCACCTCGCCGTCCTCCCCGAGTTCTTCCTCGGCCCACCCTTCTACTTCCCCGGCCGCCAGCACCTGCGTGGCGTGGTGGACCATCCGATCCCCGACCCCCTCTTCGACCTGCTGGGCGACATCGCCCGCCGCAAGGGCTGCTGGATCATCTGCGGCTCCGTCATCGAACGCACCGACGACGGGACCTACCACAACACCGCGGTGGTCCTCGACGACAGCGGCGCCGTCGTCGCCAAGGTGCGCAAGGTCCACCTGTTCTCCGCGGAGTTCGTCGCGCTGCGCCCCGGCGACGAGGCGGTGGTCCTCGACACCCCGTTCGGGCGGCTCGGGATCTGCGTCTGCTCCGACTTCTGGATCCAGGAGATGCCCCGCCTGCTGGCCCTCAAGGGCGCCGAGATCATCGCGGTGCCCGCCGCCGCGCTCCGCGGCAACCTGCCCGCCACCAAGCCGTGCGTCCTGGCCACCGCCGTCTTCAACGCCTCCGACGTGCTCTACGTCGGGAGCGTCGGCACGGCCGCCGGTGAACGCGGCGGCAGGACCGTCACCATCGACCTCGCCGGCCACAGCACCGTCGCCACCCCCGACGGCATCCTCGCCGAACTCGACGAGGAGGAAGCCGTCCTCTACGCCGACCTCGACCTCGAACGGCTCGCCGAACTGCGCCGCATCGACCTCTCCTTCCAGGAGACCGCCTACTTCGGCCTGCACGGCCGCCGCCCCGAGCTCTACGAGCCGCTGACCGCACACGGAGAGGGCGTCACGGGGCTCGGCCCGGTCCTCGCCGACTACTTCCGGCGGCAACTGAAGGAGACCTTCTGACGCCTGCCCGGCAACGGGCCGAGGCCAGAGGGGACGCACCAGAGAAGGGCCCAGCGCCCGACCGACCGGACCGTGAGGAGAGAGCCGTGCACCTGCTCGGCACCACCGGCATCGACTGGAACCGGACCTACGAGAGCGGGCAGTACGCCCACTTCTGGGAGATCGCCCACCCCTCGCAGGAGCTGGTGGGTTTCCTGGCCGCACGCCCGGCGGGCGACGGCAGGACCGCCGTCGACCTCGGCTGCGGCACCGGCAGCGACGTCATCGAGCTGGCCCGCCAGGGGTACCGGGCCACCGGCTTCGACCTCAGCCCCGCCGCCGTCCGCATCGCGACCGGACGCGCCCGGGAGCAGCAGGTCCAGGCCGAGTACCGGGTCGCGGACGTCCTCGCCCTGCCCCTCGCCGACGGCAGCGTCGACCTCGTCGTGGACCGCGGCTGCTTCCACCACCTGGGCGATGAGGACCGCGCACGGTACGCCGCGGAGGTCGGCCGGGTGCTGCGCCCCGGCGGCGAACTCCTCCTGCGCGGCGTGCGGTACACGACCTTCCCCTTCAAGGCGGTCACCGCCGCGTCGCTGGCGGCCGTCTTCCCGCCCGTCGGCCTCGTCGTGGACCGGGTCGTCCCTGCCCTGCTCACCACCGACGCCACCTCACTGGAGAAGAACGTCTGCCTGCTGCACAAGGCCGGCGCCGATGCCGATGCCGCCGCGACCGGCGCCGCGGGCGGCGGCTCGTGACGCCCGACGCGGCGCCGGGGAGCCGCCCCGAACCCGCCCCGCCGGACGGCCCGGAGACCGCGGCGCCGCCGGAGACGGTCGAGCGCAACCCGTGGCCGATCCTCGGCGTGCTGACCATCGGCCTCTTCATGACCCTCCTCGACCTCACCATCGTCAACATCGCCTTCCCCAGCGTCATCACCGACCTGGGGGCGACCCTGGACGAGGGGCTGTGGGTCTTCAGCGCCTACATCCTGGTCTTCGCGACACTGCTGATCCTCGGCGGCAGACTCGGCGACACCTTCGGACCCCGGCGGATCTACCTCGTCGGCCTGGTCGTCTTCGTCCTGGCCTCTCTCGCCTGCGGGATCGCCGACGACGCCGCCGTGCTGATCGCCGCGCGCGCCGTGCAGGGCCTCGGCGGCGCGCTGATCGCGCCCCAACTGCTGCCGATCACGGCGGCGGTCTTCCCGCCGTCGAAGTGGGGCGCGGCGTTCGGCCTCTCCGCCGCGCTGTCCGGGCTCGCGATCCTCGCCGGCCCCACGCTCGGCGGCGTCATCGTCAACTACCTGAGCTGGCGGTGGATCTTCCTGATAAACCTGCCCATCGGGCTGCTCACCCTGGTGCTGGTACTGCGCGTCGTCCCCGACCTGCGGCCGGGCCGACGGCACTCCTTCGGCCTCGGCTCCACGGCGCTGCTCATCGCGGGGCTCGGCGCCTGCTGCTTCGCCCTCATCGAGGGGGAGCGCCTGGACTGGTCCCCGCTGGTGTGGACGCTGCTGGTGACGGGCGTCGCGCTCACGGCGCTCTTCGGCCTCGTGCAGCGCCGCGGCCAGGGACGCGGGGCGCTGGTCCCCTTCGAGCTGTTCCGCAGCCGGAACTTCGCACCGATGACCGCGGTGCTGGCCGTCACCGGCTTCGGCATGCTCGGCGCCTTCCTGCCGCTGACCATCTACCTCCAGGCCATCCTCCAGATGAGCCCGCTGCGGGCCGGACTCACCATCGCGGCGATGCCGTTGACCTCCACCCTCGTCGCCGGGATCGCGGGGCGCCTGGCGGACCGGTACGGCGGGCGGAGGTTCCTGCTCGGCGGCCTCACCTCGTTCCTCGTGGGGATCGTGCTGCTCGCCGCGGTCAGCACACCCGACGCCACCACCTGGCAGCTGGTCGGGCCGCTGGCGGTGATGGGGCTGGGGACCGGCCTGATCTTCGCGCCGCTCTTCGCCGTCGCCTTCACCGGCCTGGACCCCGGGCTCTCCGGGGCCGCCTCCGGAGTGATCAACACCGCGCAGGAGCTCGGCGGCCTCATCGCCACGGCGATCGTCGGCGCGATCCTCCAGGCGCGGCTGGTGGCCGGGATGCGCGCCTGGGTGGACGAGCAGGCCCAGGCCGTCCCGGAGGCGGGCCGCGAGGAGTTCCGCGCCGCCTTCGATCCGCTGGTCAGCGGCGGGGTCGACCTGACCACCTCCGGCCCGGGCGCCGTGCCCGAGGGCACCGACCCCGAGCAGGTGCAGGCCACCATGACCGCCTTCGCGGACGCCTTCGTCTCCGCGATGCGTGAGGCGTACGCCGCTCCGGTGGTGGTGCTGCTGGTCGGTATCGCGATCGTCCTGTTCGTCCGTCTCGCCCCGGCGGCGTCCGCCGGGGCACCCGCCGGACCGGGCGCCCCGCCCGGAGCCGTGCCCCGCACCGCGGCCCGCCGCGACGAGGAGAGGAAAGCCGTGCAGCAGCAGAACACCACCGGGACGACCGTCGTCGGCCTGTACCAGATCGCGCCCGGCAAGGAGGCCGAGATCCTCGCCGCGATCGGCCGCCACTGGCCGGCGCTCGACCGCCACGGCCTGGTCACCGAGGCACCCGCCCGGGTCTATGTGGGCGACTGGGGCGACGGCCGGTTCGCCCTGGAGATCGCCACGTGGAAGAGCGACGAGGCCCTCCACTCGGCGTTCTCCCTGCCGGAGGTCACCGCGATCTGGCAGGAGATCAAGGAGCTCACGGCGGACCGCAACGGTCGGGACGGGGTCGAGTACCCCGCCGTCACCGCCCTGCCGGCCTTCGCCGACCTGCCGGACCAGCGCCACGACGGGCCGTACGCCACGGGCGTCGCCGTTCACCAGATCCGCCCCGAGCACGTCGAGTCGATGCGCGGGCTGCTGGCGGAGGAGTACGAGGTGCTGCTCGCCGAGGGGTTCGTCCCGCGCCACCGCCCGCAGGCCTATCTCGGAAAGGACAAACACGGTCCGTTCTCGATCTCGGTCGTCGACTGGTACGAACCGACCGGTCCCGGAAAAGCATTCATGAACGGAAGCGTCAACGCGCTCTGGCGCCGTACCCAGGCGTACACCACCGGCAGGGCGGGACGCCCGGCCAGTGAATACCTCTGGGCGGAGCGAGCCGATTCCGCGGAGAACGCCGCCACGGACTGATACCAACCGGGGCGCGCGGCAATGTCGCGCGCCCCGCGATCGGATGCACGCCGAGTGGATTCGGCCCGGATCGGCGCCGCCGCGCGCCACCGGTCTGGAATGGTATGACCGTCCCCATTCCGTACCGGCGAGGATCAGCGACATGCCCAGTGCCACCAAGAAGATCGACTACAAGCGCGAATTCAAGGAGGTCTACTCGGCGCGCAGGAATCCTGCGATCGTCGAGGTGCCGCCGCTCAGCTATCTCACCGTCGACGGCGAGGGAGGCCCCTACGGGGACGCCTACCGGGACGCGGTCGCGTCCCTCTTCGCCATCTCCTACAAGGCGAAGTTCCTCGTCCGCGGCGACACCGGGGTGGACTTCGGCGTCATGCCGCTGGAGACGCTCTGGCACACCGACGGCGCCGACACCGGCAAGGGCTCCTGGCGCTGGTCGGCCATGATCATGCAGCCGGAGCCCGTCGACGAGGAGGTGCTGGGCCGGGCCCGGGACGCCGTCCTCGCGAAGGGGCAGCACCCGGCGGCCGACGGCGCCGTCCGCCGCGACCTTGCCGAGGGCGCCGCCGCGCAGGTGCTGTACGTCGGCCCCTACGAGGAGGAGGACCCCGTCATCGACGCGCTCCACGCCTTCATCCTGGACAACGGCGCCCGCTCGGCCGGTACCCACCACGAGATCTACCTCAACAGCCCCGACCGCACCGCCCCGGAACGCCTCCGGACCATCATCCGCCAGCCGGTCCGCCGCTGACGGCCGGAGCGCGGGCCGCGGGGCGCCCCGGCCCGCGAGGCCGGCAGGGCGCGGGGGACGGCGGCCCGGAGGGCCGGGGCCCGGGGACGGGGGAGGGCGCGTCGGCGCGCGGGTACCCCCGCCGTCCCGGCCGCTCACCGCAACGGGATGCCGACCTCCGCGATCAGCCGCGGGCCGTCCGCCGCGGGGCAGCCGTCCGGGTACGCGAAGAACGGCAGCGCCGCGGCGGGCTCCGCCAGCCCGGTCATCACGGCCGCCACCGAGAGGTGCATGTAACTGAAGGGGAGGAAGGCCAGCGGGCCGGAGTGGCGCGAGAGGAGCAGTCGCTGCTCGCTGACGACCTGGACCCCGACCCCGTTGCCCGGCCTGACGCCGCCCTCCAGGACCAGGCCCAGGTCGCAGCGGACCGGTTCACCGAGGAACCGGCCCGGGTCGTCGTGGCACAGCAGGACCGGGCGCCGCTCCGGAGCGGCGCCCGCGTCCCCCTGCCGGCCGGACCAGCGGCCGAGCCGCCGCCACAGGTGGTGTGCCTCGTCGAGCGGGCCGAAGTGCCGGAAGAAGGCGACGGTCTGCGGCGGCTGATGCACGGTCTTCAACCCGTCGCAGGACACCCCGCTCTCCGGCCAGGGGCTCTCCGCGCGCCGTGACCGTGCGCTCGCGGGGCAGCTGCCGTAGGTGTCGCGGAACGCCCTGCTGAACGCCGCCGAGGACCCGTACCCTGCCGCCAGCGCGATGTCGATGACCGGTTCCTGAGTGAAGACCAGCCGGTAGGCGGCGAGTTGGAGACGCAGTCGGCGAACGAACCGCAGCAGCGGATCCCCCGTGGCGTTACGGAAGATCCGCCGGAAGTGGTGCGGTGCGGTGTTGGTCTCGCGGGCGAGCGCGTCGACGTCCATCTCCGCCCAGCCGTCTCGGGCCCACGCCGACGCCTGACGCACGGCGCGCATGATGCGTTCGTCATTACGTGCGACCGTGTCGTGCCGCATGGCATTCCCCCACCCGTCAATCATCGTCGCGGAATGCGCGGTGGAGAGCGGTGATCGTCAGGACCCGCCGGACATCAACGCCCCCACCGGTATCTTCCGTGCTGATGTACGACAGATTCCCCACGAGATCGTATCCCATACGCTCCGAAGAGGCGGCAGTTCCGAAAAATGGTCCGTTGAACCGAGCCGGGTGGTGCGCGTCCGTGAATTCCCGATTCCCCCGGCGCGCCCGCCGAGCAATGACACCGATTTCACAACGGCGCGCACATGCGGCGCACAGTGGTGAATGGCGGAGATCAGCAGCTCCGCGGACCGGAGCGCGAGTCGGCCGTAGACGCGAGGAGGGCTTCCTTCGCCCCCTGACCGGCCGTGCGGACAGGGCGGCGGACGCAGGGGGAGAGGCGTCCCGCTCGTGAGGTGCGGTGGGGGCGCCCCGGATCGATGTCGCGACCGACCGGGACCGCCGGCCCGACGGCTCCGCTCATGTCTCTCGCGTGCGGCGTCGCCATGGGGCGCTGCGTCACGTCGCCTGCGGGTGGCGGGTGCAGGTGAGTGAGGTGCCGCTGAGCGCAGACGGCGCTGCGGGCCGGGTTTTGACCCTCGACCATGTGCAGGGCCCAGAGTGCCGGGTGTGGAGAACGAACTGTGCAGCATCGGCGAGATGGCCCGCGACAGCGGCTTGGGCGTGAGCGCCCTCCGGTTCTACGACCGCGCCGGTGTGCTGGTCCCGGCCTGGGTGGACCCCGTGAGCGGCTACCGCTGGTACGCACCCGGGCAGCTCGACGAGGCCCGGGTGCTGGCCCGCCTGCGCCGGGCAGGCATGCCGCTGGCGGACATCCGGTTGACGCTGGCCAGCTGGTCCGGTGCGGACACCGAACTGGTCCGGAAGTTGCTCATGACGCATCAGCGCCGCCTCGAAAGAGGGCTGGCCGAGGCCCGCAGCGAGTTCTCCTCACTCCGAGCGCTACTCGACCACAGGGAGAACACCATGACGTCGCTCCGCATCCCCACCGCCCGGTTGTCCGTTGCCGCGCCCGAGCTCGCAGCCGCGCTGGACGCCGTCCGTTTCGCGGTCGGCACCGACCCCGAGCTGCCCATCCTCGGCGGCGTTCTGTTCGACATCGAGGGGGCGACTCTCCGCGTCGTGGCCACCGACCGGTACCGACTGGCTGTCGCGAGGGCCGCAGTCGACGAACACGACGGGAGCCGCGCGCAGGTCGTCGTGCCGGCCCCGCTCGTCGACGCGATGCGGGCGTTGTCGGACGGCGAGGGGCGCGTGCGGCTCGCCGTCGGCGGTGGTCGCTTGACGCTGGAGGCCGGGGGCAGGGAAGCGGCCGGGGAGTGCCTCGACGGTGGCTTCCCGGACTACCGCGTGCTCCTGCCGGCGGCAGGCGGTCGCCGTGCCCACGTCGAGGTGGCGGCTTTCCGAACGGCCCTGGAGACCGGCCCGGTACGTTCCGGTGAGGCGGGAGGGGCCGACCTCAGCGTGCTCACGGTGGAGCAGGGCGGCACGGTGGCGGTCTGCTCGGACAGCGACGACCACCCGAGCCGTGTCGCGGTCAACCGCGACTTCCTGTTGGACGCCCTTGCCGCCGGAGCGAGGGATCGACTGCTGCTGGAAGTCGGCGGTCCCACCGCGCCGATCGCGATCCGCCGACCCGACGACGAGAACGCCTTCTCGATCCTGATGCCGGTCCGCCTGGAAGAGTGACCGGGCAGTCGGCGCGCGCCCTCGGCACAGGCGACCACGGGTGAGCTGGTGTTCCACGGGGCCGACTGGGGAGTCACGGTCTTCCGCCGGTCCCCGCGAGGTCGAGGCCGCCCACCCCCGCCGTTCCCCGGGGAACGGTCGAACATACGCCAAGACCCCGCTCTCAGCGGAAAGCTGATTGCGGGGTCTTTGGGCACTTCCTGCGAAGTGCCCCCGGCAGGATTCGAACCTGCGCACACGGCTCCGGAGGCCGTTGCTCTATCCCCTGAGCTACGGGGGCGTCGTCACCGCTTCTCGCGGCGACGGAAGGAACACTACCAGCTCGTCCACGGCCCCCCGCACCACGGTTTCACCAGTTGGTGGAAAGCGCGTACAAGGGACGAGCAGCCCACCTAACCTGAGGAATGTGCCTGGGGCCTGCGGCCGGGTGCTGGTGGTCGATGACAGCCAGGTGATCCGGCAACTCATGAGGGTCATCCTCGAACTTGACGGGTTCGAGGTCATGACCGCGAACGACGGTGTCGACTGCCTGGAGAACGTGCGCGGACTGCGCCCCGACCTCATCACCCTCGACGTGGTGATGCCGCGCCTCGACGGTCTGACCACCGCCGAACGGCTGCGCGACGCCCCCGACACCGGTGCCATCCCGCTCATGCTGGTCACCGCCACCCCGGTCGGTCCGCAGCCGCTCCCGGTGGACGCGGTCGTCCCCAAGCCCTTCGACCCGCACGAGCTGCTGGGTCACGCGCGGCACCTGGCGCGCGGCGCGGCCCGCCCGGCACCCGTCCGGTTGGCAAGATCGCTCGCCGGGTGACGCGGTGCGTCTCGTAGGCTGCCCCACATGACCCCGACCCAGCTCGCCGACGCCGTGCTGCGCTCCGTGCGCGACGCCGCGGACGCCGGTGAGCTGCCCGCCGGTACCGCGAGCGGTGCCGACGACGCGCTGTTGCGGCGCCCGCCCCACGGCGACGCCGACTGGTCGACCGGCATCGCGCTGCGGCTCGCGGGCCC
>NZ_JAAVJB010000108.1 GCF_012034385.1 Streptomyces spiramenti | reverse complement strand
CGACGGAACGGGCGGGCGCGAAGCGGGGCGGTCGGCCGCCCGGGGGGCGCTGCGCCGGGTGGGGCGCGAGGGAGTGCCGTTCCTCCGGCAGCGGCGGCGGGCGGTGCTCCGCCTCGCCGCTTGGTCGCTGGTGGAGTTCGCCCAGACCTTCCTGACGGGCTTCGGTATCGCGCAGGCACTCGACCAGGGGTTCCTCGCGGGCCGGCCGGGGGTCGGGTTGGCGTGGCTGACGGTGGCGGCGGTCGCCGCGCTCCCCGCCGCCGCCACCGCACGGGGCCTGTTCGGACGGCTGGGGGACCTGGTCGAGCCGCTGCGGGACGGGCTGGTACGCCGGGCGTCGGCGCGGGCGCTCCACGAGGCGCTGGCGCGACCGGAGTGGACGCACACCGGTGCGGTCTCGCGCGCGACCCACCAGAGCGAGATCGCCCGGGACGGGTGGGCGGGGCTGGTAATGGCAACGAGGTCGTGCCTGTTCACCGGCGCCGGCGCGCTGGTGGGCCTCGCGGTGCTGGCGCCGCCGCTGCTGCTGGTCGTGGTTCCGCCGATCCTGGCAGGCTGGGGGTTGTTCCTCGCGACCCTGGTGCCGATGGCGGGCCGGCAGCGCGCCTATCTGGAGGCCGACGAACGGCTCGCGGAGCACACCGGTGCGGTGGCGGGCGGGCTCCGGGACCTCGCGGCGACCGGCGGTGGCGCGAGCGTGGCGGCCCGCTACTCCGAGCTGGCCGACGAGCAGTGCGACGCAGCCCGGGCCCTCGCCCGCTGGTCGGCGGTGCGGGTGGTGGCTCTCTCGCTCTGCGGGCGGGTCCCGCCCGTCGCGCTCCTCGCGGCGACGCCGTGGCTGCTGGACCGGGGCATGACGGCGGGGGCGCTCGTCGGCGCGCTCGCCTACCTCACGCAGTCGCTGGCACCCGCCGTGCAGGCGCTGATGACCGCCCTCGGGACAGCCGGCGGGCGGCTGCTGGTCGTCCTGGACCGGTTCAGCGAGCGGCCGGCCGAGCTTCCGGCTGGCCGGGCCGCAGGTGTGCCGGCGCCACGGGAGGGCGCACCGGGCTGCGACGGACGGCGCCGCACCGGGCACCCCCGGCGTCCCGGCGGGGTGACGGGCGCGACGCTGCGCGGTGTCCGCTTCACCTACGGCCCCGGCGCCCGGCCCGTGCTCGACGGCCTGGACCTGCGGGTGGCGCCCGGCGAGCACCTGACGGTGATCGGTCCCAGCGGCACCGGGAAGTCGACGCTCGCGGGTCTCCTGACGGGCGACCGGTCACCGGTGCGGGGCTCCGTCAGTTGGGAGCGGGCGGACGGGACGGGACCGGCGGACGCCGTCCCGCCGGGGGTGGTGCTGCTCCCGCAGCACCCCTACGTCTTCACCGGTTCGCTCCGGGACAACCTGCGGTACCTCGCCCCCGATGCCGGTGAGACGGAGACGGCGGCGGCGATCGACGCCCTGGGGATGCGGGAGCTGACGGACCGGCTCGGGGGGCTCGACGCCACGGTCCGCCCGGGGGCTCTGTCGCTGGGCGAGCGCCAACTCGTGGTCCTGGCTCGGGCGTTCGTCGCCGCTCCCTCGTTGCTCGTGCTGGACGAGGCGACCGGGCGCCTCGACGCCGCCGCGGAGGCCCGGGCGGAGACTGCGCTGGCGGCGCGGGCGGGCACCCTGGTGGTGATCGCGCACCGCCCGGCCTCGGCACGGCGCGCCGATCGGGTACTGGTGCTCGACGGTCCCGAAGTGGCGCTCGGTACCCCGGCCGGCCTCGCCGCGAGCAGCGCGCTGTACCGGGAGTTGACCGGCGAGCCGAGATCGTCGTCCCCCGCTTCCGCCGACGGCCGCTGAGGCGCGGAGGGCGGTGCGCTGCGGCCGTCCGTGGTGCGGCCGTCCGTGGTGCGGAGGCGGCAGGGCGTCCGGGTCAGATCCAGCCCGCCTCGTGGGCGAGGCGTATGGCGTGCGAACGGTTGCGCCCGCCGCTCTTGCGGACCGCCGCCGCCAGGTAGTTGCGCACGGTGCCGTTGGTGAGGTTGAGGCGGCGTGCGATGCACGCGACGGAGTCGCCCTGCGCCGCCAGGGACAGCACGCCCAGTTCGCGCCCGGAGAGCGGTATCTCGTTCGCCTGGAGCAGCCCGAAGGCCAGCGACTCGTCGATGTAGCGCCCTCCGTCCGCGACCTTGCGGACGACCGCGGGCAGGTCGTCGGTGCCGCCGTACTTGTCGACGTAGCCACGTGCACCCGCGACGGCGGCGGTGCGGAGCGCTCCGGGCCGGTCGCCCCTGCCCAGGACGACGAGATGACCGCCGTCGGGGCCGGGGCGTCGGACGGTTCCCAGCTCCTCCAGAAGACTGTGGGAACCCGGACAGTCGAGGTCCAGCACGTACACCTCCGGGCGTTCGTCGCAGGCCGCACGGCGCAGCTCCTCCCGGCCGCAGCTCAGCACGTTGAGGGAGTCACCCGCGTGGTGCAGCAGGCAGCGCAGCGCCTTTCGCCACAGGACGACGTCGTGGACGACAAGCACAGTGGTCACAGCCGATCTCATCTCTCCCGGCGCGCACGGACAGATCCCGTAGGCGATTGTGCGGGAGCATCGCCGACCGTGAGGCGATTACCACGATTCGTGACCGTGATATCGGGGGCGGGCGCTGCCGTGGTGTGCGCTCTCCGCGCCCGCGTGTGCGCTGCGTGTGCGGGCGCTGCCACCGCCCGCGCAGGTGTCCGGCACCTGTTCGGAGCGCCGTCGCCCACCCCGCCCGGCGCGGCGTCCGCCCCCCGTGCCGGCAGCACAGTCGGGCGGCCGGGTGCGGGTGGGAGTATGACGTACGAGAGGACGAGCGCCCGGAGGGCCGGGCGCGGAGGGCGGAGGGCGGGCGCGATGGTGGACCGGTGGTTGACGGAGCGGGCACGGGCGGCGGAGGCCGAGGTGCCAGGCGGTTTCGGCCTCTCCGCGTGCGTCCGTGAACCCATCCACCTGCTGGGCGGCGTGCAGTCGCACGGCACCCTGATCGCCGTGGAGCCCGCGAGCGGACTGGTGGCCGTCGCCGCGGCGAACACCGGTGAGCTGCTGGGGATCGCCGCCGAGCAGCTGGTGGGGACGCCGGTGACCCGGGTGCTGGCCCCGGCGGAGTTCGAGGAGGCCCTGGCGGGCACGGCCGGCGAGGACCCCGCGCCCGTCACCTTCCCCGTCCCGGTCGGCGGCACGGGGTCCGAGCGCCCCATGGACGTCTCGGCGCACCGCCGGGGCGGCCTTCTCGTCCTGGAGTTCGAGCCGCGGCGCGACGAGACGCCCGCCTTCGGCACGTTCTACACCGGCATCCGCCGGGTGCTGGCACGGCTGCGCGCCGCGTCGACCGTCGCGGACGCGTGCGAGGTGGCCGCGCGCGAGGTGCGCGCCCTGACCGGCTACGACCGGGTGATGGTCTACCGCTTCGACGGCGAGGCCGGGCCGGGCGAGGTGGTCGCCGAGGACCTGACCCCCGGCTGGGAGCCCTGGCTCGGTCTCTGGTTCCCCGCCACCGACGTGCCGCCGCAGGCACGCCGCCTCTACCGTGACAACTGGATCCGGGTGATCGGCGACGCCCACGACGAGACGGTGGGGCTGGTGCCGCCGGTGCGGCCGGACACCGGGGTCCCGCTCGACCTGTCACTCGCGGCGCTGCGGACGGTCTCCGGCTTCCACCTGGAGTACCTGCGCAACATCGGCGTCCGCTCGTCGATGTCGGTCTCCGTCCTCCGGGAGGGCCGCCTCTGGGGACTGATCGCCTGCCACGGCGAGCGCCCGCTCCGCCCCACCCCCGAGGTCCGCTCGGCCTGCGAGATGTTCGGGGCGGCGTTCTCCCTCCAGCTGGCCGCGATCGAGGAGCGGGAGCGGGCGGACGCCATCGTCGAGTCGGGGGGCCGCGCCGCCACGGTGGCCCGTTTGCTGGAGGACGGCCTGGAGGTGAGCGTCGCCGGGCGGGGCGACGCGGTGGCCGACCTGCTGGCTGCCGACTCGGTGGTGCTCTGCCGGGGCGGCAGGGTCTCCGGGAGCGGGGACACCTTCGCTCCCGGACTGCTGCGGGCTCTCGGCAGCCGGGCCGCGCTGCTCGCGCCGGGGACCGTCTGGGAGACGGACCGCCTCGCCGAGAGCGACGGTGAGGAGGCGGCTTTCGGCGCCCAGGAGTCGGTGCAGGGGCCGGCGGGCGTCCTGCTGCTGCCGTTGAGTCGCTCGGGCGACTTCCTCGCCTGGTCGCGACGGGAACGCCCGGTGCCCCGGCGCTGGGCGACCGACCCGGCCGCCCCCGTCCGGGTGGGCCCGGGCGGCGAGCGGCTGACCCCACGCGGCTCGGGCGCGGTCTTCGCGGCGATGATGCGGGGGCGCAGTCTGCCGTGGACCACCACGGATCTGGCCACAGCCCGGGAGCTGTGGCGACTGCTGACGGGGCTGGTGCTGCGGCACGCCGACGCGGTGGACGCCCTCAACGACGAGCTGCGCATGACCAACACCGACCTCGACGGCTTCGCGCACGCCGCCGCCCACGACCTGAAGGAGCCGCTGCGCGGCATCTCCAACGCCGCGACCTTCGTCATCGAGGACGCGGCAGCGGGGTTGGACGAGACCACCCGGCGGCGGCTGCTGACGATGCAGCAGCTGGCCGGCCGGATGGACGAGCTCCTGAACTCGCTGCTGCACTACTCGCGGCTCGGCCGGGCCGGGTTGCGCCTCCGGGAGGTCGACCTCGGCCGGGCGCTGGACTCCGCGTTGGAGGTGGCGGGCGGGCGACTGGCGGAGGAGCGTGTACGGGTGAGGCGTGGCGAGCTCCCGGTACTGGCCGCCGACCCGGACCGGCTCTACGAGATCCTGGTCAACCTCCTGGTCAACGCCGCGAAGTACGCCGCCCCGGAGAGCGACGACCGCTGGGTGGAGATCGCCGGCCACCGGCTGCCGGTTCCCGGGGAGTCGTCCGGCGCCCAGGCGTACGAGACGGTCGTGACGGTGCGGGACAACGGGATCGGGATAGCTCCCGGGTTGCAGGAAGAGGTGTTCGACCTCTTCCGGCGGCTGCACGGGCCCAGCGAGCACGGCGGCGGCTCGGGCGTGGGCCTCGCCGTCGTCAAGCGCGTCGTGGAACGGCACGGCGGAAGACTGTGGCTGGAGAGCGCCCCGGGGCGGGGCGCCACCTTCTCGTTCACGCTGGGCCCGGCGGTCGCGGGGGAGCCGAAGGCCGCCGGCTGAGCGGGACGCCCGCGGACCGCCGGAGCGGACCGCCACGACGCACAGGCGGGAGACCGGGCGTCGAGCGAGGCGCCGGCCAGGAGTGGCGGTCATCGGCCGATCGTGGGCGTGCACACCCGGGGCCGTGCCGTGACAGCCGGACCACGGGGCGGCCGGAAGGTGTCACACCGCTCAGAGCGTGTGTGAGACCCCGTGTCGGCTCAGCTCGCGGCGTCAGATGCGGTCAGCTGCACGGCGGAGGGGCACCCTCATACCGGGTTGTAGTCGGGTGTTCCTGACAACGCAGCAGATGGCCGTAGCCGGCCTCGCGGGCCCGGCGTGGGGTCACACACACGCTCTCAGGGCTGCCCGTGGGCCGCCGGCGGGGGCGGGCCGTGGGAGGCCACCGAGCGTGACGCCTGCCAGTAGTCGATCGCACCCTTCAGCACCGTCCGGAAGAGCGTGAAGTTGACCGGCTTGTAGACGTAGCTGTCCGCGCCGGCCGCGTAGCAGGCATCCACCTCCGCGGGGGAGGTGGATGAGGTGAAGACGACGACCGTCACGTCGTCGAGTTCGGCGCGGCCCCGCAGCTCCGACAGGACGCCGTGGCCGTCGAGTCCGGGCATATTGAGATCGAGCAGGATCAGCCCCGGCAGCGCCTCCCGCGCCAGCAGCTGCTCCACCAGGCCGTCACCGCGGGTGGTGAACTCCGGTCGGATCTCGGGGTGGGTGTGGCGCAGTGCGCGCTCGATCGCCTCGGCGTCCTCCAGGCTGTCCTCGACGACGAGGACGCTGCCCAGGTCGATCCGGCGTCCCCGGTCCGTGGTCACCCTGTCGCCCCCTTCACGTGCGCGATGAGCACCGCGGTGTCGTCACTGCCCGTGGCGCGGAACGCGGACATGCGCGCCACCAGCCCCGCCGCCGTCTCCGGCTCCTGGACCACGCAGTCGCGGACCACCTCCGGCAGGTGCTCCTCGAAGAATACGCCGCTCGCCGAACGCGCCTCGGTCAGACCGTCGGTGAACATGACGAGAGAGTCCCCCGGTCCCAGCCGCAGGGAGGTCGGTTGCAGGTCGGTGTCGGGCAGGACTCCGAGGAACAGACCGGCGACCCCGACCTCCTCCACGGCTCCGTCCCGGCGACGCACCAGGGGCGAGGGGTGCCCGGCCGCGGCCAGCCGGGTCTGGCACCCTCCCCCGCCGTCGGGGGCGAGGACGGCGACCAGCGCGGTGACGAACCGGGTGGTCCCTTGGTCGAGCAGCATCGTGTTGAGGCGTTGGAGGGCGACCTCCGGCAGCACGCCGTCCTCCAGGAGCGTCCGCAGCGTGTGCCGGGCCAGACCGGTGAGCGCCGCCGCCTCGGCACCACGGCCGCAGACGTCCCCGATGACGACCGCCAGTCGCCCCTCTCGGTCCACGACCGCGTCGTAGAAGTCGCCGCCCACTTCGAGGGAGTCGTCCGCGACCTCGTAGGCGGCGTACAGGTCGGCGGCGGGCCAGACCGGCAGCGCGTTCGGCAGCAGGTGCCGCTGCAACTGCTCGACGTGGCGGCGGCGCTGCTCGTACGCGGTGGTCGTGTCGATGGCGAGGGCGGCGCGGCGGGCGAGGTTGTCGAGCAGCCTCGTGCCGGCGATGGCGTCCTCGCCCCGGTGGTAGATGAAGGTGAGGGTGCCGAGCGCCTTGCCGCGGGCGCGCAGCGGGCTGACGCTCACCGCGTTGACGGGCTGCCCGGGGCCGTCGGCGTGCGGGCCGAAGGGTGCGCCTTCCAGCTCCTCGCCGCTCAGCACCACGCACTCGCCGCTGCGGACGGCCCGGTCGACGAGGTCGGCGAACCACGGGTCGTCGCGCGCCAGGTCGGCCAGCCAGGGCTGGGCGTCCGCGGCGACGTGGGCGGAAGCGACCGGTGCGAGTCCGCCGAGGTCCGCGAAGAGGTGGACCGCGCACCCCTCGGCAACCGCCGGGACCGCGAGCCGCGCGACGCGGGAGAGGGTCTCCTGTACGTCGAGGCTGGCGTCCATCTGGAGCGACGCCTCGGCCAGGAACGCGTCCTCGATGAGCCGCCGCTCGTACTCGCGCGCCTCCACGATGCGTCGGTTGCTGGCCACCAGCACCTCGGAGAGCTGGATGAGCTGCCGCGTCAACGCGGTGGGGTCGGAGGGCGGTCCGGGCAGCCCGACGGAGAACGACGCCCAGTCAGCCTCACCGAGCCGGAAGCGCGACTCCAGCGCGTAGCGGGCTCCCGCGTCGGCCAGCGCCCGCCCCTCCGGGGCGAACCCGTCCGTCCCGGCGTCCAGTTCGTGGAAGTGGACCTGCGGGGTTCCGATCGCCCGGCCGGGCTCCGGTGCCGGCACCGGCCGCCCCGCGGCGGTCCCGGCACCGGTGGTGGTGGTCGTCGTCGAGTGCGTGCCGGTCGCGACGCGGAGGTAGCGCAGCCGGTCGCCCTCCCAGCGGCTCCCGGTGACGGCCACCACCTCGTCCTCGGCGAGCATGGCCGCGTAGACGTGCTGCGCCATCTCCTCGACGTTCTCGACGTCCTGGGCGGAGAGCCACAGGCGGTGGAGCCGGGCCGGCCAGGAGAGGTCGGCCTCGTCGGCACGGCTGCTGGCTGTGGTCAAGGAGGCTCCCACCCGTCCGGGTCGGGCGTCCTCCCGAGGCGGGAGGACGTCTGCGGCCATGGGACAGGGGCTTGGCGCGCGGCGTGCCCCACACTAGCCGGGCGGAATGCCCACGGACGACCGACTCCGGGATGAGATCACCGGAAGCGCCCGGTGCCGGCCGCGCCGCCCGGGCGCGGTGCGCCCGGCTCCCCGGCGGACGGGGACGGCCCGCCCGGCACCGGTGGCACGGCGCACCGCGCGGACCTGCGACGTCGTCGTGGTGGCGGCCCCGCTGGCCGGGTAGTGTGCGACGCCGGGCCGGCCCTCCGCTCGCCCCGGAACATCCCGGGCACGGCAGGACACGGGCAGGTATCGGGCGGCGCCGGCGGCGGGAATCCGAACGGGACGACGGGGAGCCGACTCCCCGACGGGCCGGCGCCCGGGTCGCCGAGCGGTCCGGACGAGAGGGGGAAGCGACGATGGGGTGGGAGTGGGTCGCCGTCCTCGGGGCCGGCTTCTGGGCCGGCATGATCAATGTGGTGGTCGGATCCGGCACCCTGGTGACCTTCCCCGTGCTGCTGCTCTTCGGGTACCCGCCGCTGGTGGCCAACATCTCCAACAACATCGGCCTGGTCGGCGGCAATCTGTCCGGGACGTTCGGCTACCGGCGGGAGCTCGCGGAGAAGCGGACGCTGACGCGGGTCCTGCTGCCGGCGGCAACGGCCGGCGGCGTCACCGGCGCAGTGCTGCTGCTGGTGCTGCCGCCCGAGGCGTTCCGGGCGGTCGTACCCGGGCTGATCCTCCTCGGACTCGTGATGGTGGTGGCGGCACCGGCGGTGCAGCGCCGGGCCGCCGCGCGGGGCGGGGGCGCGCTTTCGGGGTCCGCCCTGTCCGGACGGCGGACGGCGGCCGTCGCGACCGGCGTGTTCTGCCTCGGCGTCTACGGCGGGTACTTCGGTGCTGCCCAGGGCATCCTGCTGGTCGGGCTGCTCGGTGTGCTCACGGCCGAGTCGCTGCAGTCGACCAACGCGATCAAGAACCTGCTGGTCACGGCGGTCAACGCGGTGGCGGCGGTGGTGTTCCTGCTGGTCGCGTGGGAGTACGTCGACTGGGGGGTGGTGGCGCTGGTGGCCGGCGGCGCGACGCTCGGCGGGCTGGTCGGTGCCCGGGTGGGCCGCCGACTGCCGCCGGCGCTGCTGCGCGCCCTGATCGTCGTCGTCGGCGGTGCGGCCCTCGTCCACCTGGTCTTCTTCGTCTGACGCCCGAGCCCGGAGTCCTCCTTCCGTGTAGGCCTCGTCCCGCGGGCCTCCCGTCGTCGGGCGGCGCCGACTCCCCGACACGGCGCGGCCGGTTGCGTGGCCGGGGGCGGACGCGGGGCGATGATGCGCCCATGCATGCCAACGACATCCTCATCGACGGTTACGACCGCATCCGGGAGACGGTGCACTCGGTCGTGGCCGACCTCCCGGCGGACACCCTCAACCACCGGCCGGCCCCGGGCGTCAACTCGATCAGCTGGCTGGTGTGGCACCTCACCCGGGTGCAGGACGACCACGTGGCGGAGGTCGCGGGGCTCACCCAGGTGTGGCTGTCCGGGGGCTGGTGCGAGCGGTTCGGCCTGGACCTCCCGGCGGACGACACGGGGTACGGACACGGATCCGCCGAGGTCGCGAAGGTGACCGTCACGTCCGGTTCACTGCTGACCGGCTACTTCGACGCGGTGCACGGGCAGTCGCGGGAGTTCCTGAGCGGGCTCACCGTGCCGGACTTCGCCCGGGTCGTGGACGAGGACTGGGACCCACCGGTGACGCTCGGCGCTCGGCTGGTGAGCGTCCTCGCCGACGATCTGGAACACGCCGGCCAGGCGGCGTACCTGCGGGGGCTGCTCACGGCCCGGTGAGAGACCGGGACCCCCGTCCGGAACCCGCTGCTGCTTCCGGTCGGCCCCCGAACGGTGGGACTGCGCTCGGTTATGATCCCCTTTCGGGGCGTGCCCGCCCGGGCTCGGACGTTGTTCCGCCCGGGCAGACCACACGGGGGGCCGCCTCTCCTGGTACGCCGTGGCACCCGCGCGAGGTGGCGCGCCGGAGCGTCGGCCCGTGGAAGTGGGGTGTCGAAATGGGCCGCGAGGCGCAGCAACGCGCGAGCGCGGAAGTGATGCGGTTGCGAGCCTTCTGGGCTGAGCACCGCACGTCGCCGAGGGGGGCGACGCTGCCGTGGCCGGGACGCCGACCGGTCACCATGGAGGAGTTGCGACGACTGGTCGACTCGGTGCCGACGGGGCCGAGCGGTGACCCGTACGCAGGTCAGTGGTTCGTGATCGTGGCGGCGCTCGACCGCGGCCAGACGGTGACGGAGACGCTGGTCGACCCGCCTCAGCGCCGTTGGTCCCTGTAGCCGTCGGCCGTGCGCCGGGGAGGGGCACGGCGCACGGCCGGTGTCCCGGCGGAGCCGCGCCCGGCGCGGCACGGAGCGGACCCGGCGCCGGGTCCGTTCCGGAGGCCGGGCGCCCGCGGTCCCGCCGGCGGCGGCCGGGTGGCGCGCGGCCGTGCCGAGTCGGACCATGAGGGCATCGACCCATGAGGCGGGCCGCGAGAACGGAACGGGCGGTATCGACCGGAGTGGATGCGCCATGATCAGCACCTGGAGCCGGGGACCGGTGTCACCGGGGCGGGTTCCGTGCGGTCTCCGCCGGGTTCGCCGCGGCCCTCCCGCCACCTGCGGGGAACGGCATCCGTCGTTCCCCGGCGTCCGGTCTGCGGGCCCGCGCGGGACGCGCCGGAGCCGCCCCACGGCACCGGCGCCCACGCGGCGGCGGTGGCCATGAGAAGCGCGCGGGGCGCGGAGCAGCCGCGGGACCCGCCCCACGGGGCGCGGCTCGGGGTCGTGCGGTCCTTCGTGGACCAGGCGACCGAGACCGAGGCGCTGCAGTTCGCCCTGCACCACGCGGTCGCGGCGGTGGGCGGCCTCGGCGGGGTCGTGCACCTCACGGGGCCATGGGAAGGGTCCGAGCCGCGGCTGGTCGTGGTCGACGGGCTGCCCGAGGCCGAGGCGCGCGGCTTCCACGAACGCATCGTCGGGCGTGCCGGGCCGCGCCCGGGGGACGGGAAGACCGACGGGAAACACTCCGCCCCGGAGGGGGGCGGTTGGGTCCCCGCCCCGGAGGCGGCACACGGCGGCGTGGCCGACCACGCGGAGGTCGCGGGGGTGCTGGTGGTGCCGCTCGCCACCCCGCGTCGTGTCCTCGGCACCCTTTCCGTGATCTGCCTGCGTCCGCCGGAGCCCGCGGAGCGGGAACCGCTCACCGAGATCGCCTCCGTGGTCTCGGAGCGCCTGGGGCGGTCGCTCTCCGCCGACCACGTCGCCTCTCCCCCGGCGTGGCCCGCGCGGGCGCACACCTCGCCGCTGAGCGAGGCGGTGCGGTCGGTCAGTGTCGGCTCCTGGGACTGGAACATCCGCACCGGTGAGCTGCGTTACGACGTCCAGGCGACCCGGGTGCTGGGGATGGAGCCGCACGAGACGGTGGTGCGGATCGGATCGTGGGTGGATCTCGTCCACCCGGACGACCTGCCGTGGGTGATGGCCGACACCGAGGAGGCGATCCGCACCCGGAGCCTCTACGGCGTCGAGTACCGGATCCGTCGCCCGGACGGCACCACCGGCTGGGTACAGTCGCGCGGCCGGGTCATCCCCGGGGACGACGGCCGTCCGGGCCATCTGGTCGGCACGGTCTGGGACACCACCCGCACGCGCGTGGCGCGTGACGCGGTCGACGACGCGCTGCGCCACATGACCGACGGCTTCCTGGCGGTGGACTCCGAGTGGCGCATCATGTTCGTCAACGCCGAGGCCGACCGGGCGCTGGGCCCGGTGCCCGCCACCGGTGACCGGCTGCTGTGGGACCTCCCCGCGGGGCGCGCGCCCGGGTTCGAGGACGCCTGCCGCCGGGCGGTGGCGGAGAACACGCCCGCCGGGGTCGATCTCCGGCCCTCAGCGGATGGCCGCTGGTACCACCTGCGGCTGGTCCCGGTGCCGCAGGGGCTCACCGTGTACTCCACGGACATCACCGAGGCCAGGCGGCGCGACGCCGAACGGGAGCGCGCGGCGCGCGAATCGGCCGAGCAGTCGGCGCACATCGCGCGGCTGACCGGGGCGCTAGCCGAGGCGATCACCAAGGAGGACGTGGTGCGGGCCACGGCGGAGCATGTGCTGCGCCCGTTCGGTGCCGCCCGCATGGCGATCATCACCCTCGCGGGCGGCTCCGCGGGCGTGGTCGGTTCGCTCGGGTACTCGGCCGGGGAACCGGCGGCGCTCTGGGCGCAGGGGGAGGGAGCCTCACCCCTGACGGACACCGCCGGCAGCCGCGTCCCGCTCTTCCTCGGCTCCCCGGCGGAGTACCGGCGGCGCTACCCGCGCTCGGCGGGCACGATGACCGGGGTCGGGGACCGATCCTGGGCGTTCCTCCCGCTGGTCGTCTCGGGTCGCGTCACCGGTTGCTGCCTGCTGGCGTTCCCGGTCCAGGACGCGCCCCGGTCGGCCGACCGCAGCGTGCTGGCGGCCCTGTGCGGACTGATCGCACAGGCACTGGAGCGCGCCCGGCTGTACGACGCGGAGCACGAGCGGGCGCAGGAGCTCCAGCGCGGCCTGCTCCCGCAGCACCTCCCGACGGTGCCGGCGGTGGACACCGCGGCCTGTTACCTGCCGGCGGACCGGCGACTGGACATCGGCGGGGACTGGTACGACGTGATCCCGCTGTCGGCCGAACGGGCCGCGCTGGTGATCGGCGACGTCATGGGGCACGGTCTGTCGGAGGCGGCGACGATGGGGCGGCTGCGGACCGCGGTCCGCACACTCAGCGAGCTCGAACTGCCTCCGGACGAGATCCTCACCCATCTCAACGACCTCGTGAGCGAGTTGGGCGACGACTTCTACGCGACGTGTCTGTACGCGGTGTACGACCCGACCTCCCGGATGTGCGACTTCGCCTCGGCGGGGCACCTGCCACCGGTCGTGGTCCGTCCGGACGGGACGGCGCACGTTCCCCGGGTGCCCGCCAACGCGCCCCTGGGGGCGGCCACTCCGCCGTTCGACGTGCTGCGTGCCGAGGTACCGGACGGCAGCCTGCTCGCGTTGTTCACCGACGGGCTGGTGGAGGCGCGGGGCCACGACATCGACGACTCGGTGGACCGCTTCACGCGGTTGCTGGCCGCCTCCGCGCGGCGTGACGACCGGGACGACGCGCCGACGGCGGAGGACGGCGGCCTCGACGCGCTCTGCGACGCGTTGGTCACCTCTCTCACCGCGACGCTGCGGAACCGCCGCGACGACGCCGCCCTGCTGCTGGCACGAACTCACGCGCTGACCTCGGAGAACGTGGCGGTGTGGCCGCTGTCCGCCGAGGCCACCGCCGCGTCCCGGGCACGGGAGATGATCCGCGGGCAGTTGACGCGGTGGGGACTGGAGGACCTGGTGATGACCACGGAGCTCGTGGTCAGCGAGCTCGTCGCCAACGTCGTGCGGCACGCGCAGGAACCGGTCACGCTCCGGCTGTTGCGGGGGCGCAGTCTGGTCTGCGAGGTCTCCGACGGCAGTCTCACCACCCCTCATGTCCGTCGGGCCGCGGACACGGACGAGGGGGGCCGGGGCCTCCAACTGGTCAGCGCGCTCACCCACCGCTGGGGCGCCCGGTACAGCGTCGCCGGCAAGACGATCTGGACCGAGCAGCCGCTCCCGGAGGACCAGGCACCGTGATGAGCGCCGGCCCGCGGCACCCGGATGGTCGGGACACCGCGTGACCGGGCGCCGGCGGCGGTGCCCGCGGCCCGCTGGGCCGGGCGGTGACGGGCCCCGGCCTCACGTCGGCGAGCCCGTGCCTCCGGCCTCGCTCGGGTGAGGTAGCGCGCGGTGGTCGGGCACCCGACCGCCTCCCCCACGTCCCACCGCACCCAGGCGCACCACCAGCGACGGAGCCCGGAGGCCGGTTGTCGGGCCCCGACAGAAGAAAGCGCTTCCTGGCTGTTGACCTGGAGCTCTGTTCGGCTCTTGACTGTGCGCGGCCAACCAGCACGGAGGCAGCGAGCCGCCCCTCGGGCCGAGAGGGCCGGACGTCGGCCTGCCCAGAGGGAGTTGACGATGAGGTTGACGACAAGACCCGCCCAGCCGCCGTCCGGCGGCGCGCACCGGTCCCGGTTCGCCCGTTCCGCCACGGGCGCCCTGCTCACCGCGGTACTGACGGCGGGCACCCTGGCCGCAGGTTCCGCACCGGCGACCGCGCGGCCGGCGGAGGCCGCGAACGCGGTCGGCACCGCCCAGGCACCCGCCTGGGAGGCGGTCACCTTCGGCCAGTCCACGGACCTCAACTTCGCCTCCAACGTGCTGCCCGAGAAGGTGGGCGTCAACCACGCGGAGCCGGAGGTGCCGGGCACCATCGAGGGGCGCGTCACCCTGGAGAGCCGTGGCGGCAAGCTGGCGCAGGGCCACGACGGCCTGACCTTCTACCACACGGTCCTCGACCCCGGCACGGACAACTTCGTCCTCACCGCCGACATGACCGTCGAGCAGTTCGGTCCGGAGACGGGCGCCGCCCCGAACAGCCAGGACAGTGCCGGACTCATGGTCCGCGACGTCATCGGAGCACCGCGGCAGGACCCGATGGTCGACGGGTTCGAGGAGGTCCCGGCGGCCTCCAACATCTTCGCCACCGGCATGATGCGCGCCGGGATCAGCGCCATCCACCGCACCGGGGTCGTGGAGCCGTGGGGCAACCCCGGCAGCTCGTTGACGACGCGCACCTTCACCACCGACTCCCGCTACGCGCTGCCCGTCGGCACTCCCGTCTCGCTGCGGCTGGAGCGCACGGACACCGAGTTCGTCATGGCGGCGACGTTCACCCACGCCGGCGAGCCGGCCACCTTCGAGCAGCGGGTGGACGGTGCGGACTGGGTCCAGGACATCGATCCCGACCGCATGTTCGTCGGCTTCTACGCCGCCCGCAACGCCAAGGTCACGGTCGAGAACGCCCAGTTGGAGGTGAGCGACGCCGACACGGTGCCGCGCGCCCCGGTCGAGCCGCGGCCGGAGCAGCCCGCGCTCGCGCTGCTCTCCTCCGCCGAGACAGCCGCCCGCGTGTACACCCTGCAGACCCGCCCCAACGTCGCCGGTGAGCTGGTGGTCACCGACGAGCGGGGCAAGCGGGTGGCCAAGAAGCGCCTGAAGGCGCACGAGGTCCACAGCAAGAACGTGCCCCTGCGCGGCGGGGGCGCGGAGCTGACGCTGACCTTCACCCCCTCGGCCGCTCCCTCAACCCCGGTGGTCCGCGAACTGACCGTGACCCGAAAGGAGTACGGCGAGCGAGGCGACGGCCGGACGGTGCACGCCTCCCCCCGCGGCACCGCGCAGGCGGCGGGCACCGTCGCGCGCCCCGTGGACATCGGGACCGCGCTGCGGTACGTCGCCCCGGGCGGCACCGTCCTGCTGCACGGCGGCACCTACGAGCCGACCGGGACGCTGGCGCTGGACGCCTCCTACAGCGGGCTGCGCAACAAGGCCAAGACGGTGCGGCCCTACCGCGGCCAGGAGGTCGTCATCGACGGCCGCGACGCACTTCCGGTCGTGGTGCGGCTCGACGCCCACCACTGGCGGTTCGAGGACATCCAGGTCACCCGCGCGGTGAACAACGCGATGCGGGTGAGCGGCAGCCACAACACCATCAGCGGCATGACGTTCAACTTCAACGGCAACACCGGGTTCCAGCTGAGCGGCAGCGGCGACAACCCGGACCTGTGGCCCTCGCACAACCTGATCGTCGGCAGCGAGTCCCACGACAACCGCGACGCCAGCGACATCGACGCGGACGGCTTCGCCGCCAAGCTCGGCGTCGGCGCGGGCAACGTCTTCCGGGGCAACATCTCGCACCACAACATCGACGACGGCTGGGACCTGTACAACCGGACCAACGAGGGTCCCAACCTGCCGATCACGCTGGAGAACAACGTCGCCCACTCCAACGGCCGCCTCAGCAACGGCTACGAGGCGAGCGGAACGCTCGGGAACGGTTTCAAGCTCGGCGGCGAGGGGCTGCCGGTGGCGCACGTCCTGCGCGGCAACGTCGCCTATGACAACGGCATGGACGGCTTCACCGACAACTTCAACCCGGGACGCCTCCGGCTCGACAACAACACCAGCTTCGACAACGGGCGTTTCAACTTCATCTTCCGTTTCAACCCCTACTTCGACGAGTCGGAGCAGGGGGTCTTCCGCAACAACCTCTCGTTCCGCACACCGGACGGACGGGGCGGCGACCGCCCCGCGGCGGACTTCGTCTCCGGGGACGTGGACCGCACCAACGTCCTCTTCGACGGCGTCCGCGCCGCCAACGAGGACGGTTCGCTCGCTCCCCGCGAGTCGGACTTCCGATCGCTGAACCTGCCCGAGAGCTACCCGCGGGCGGCCGACGGGACCCCGGTCCACGGTGACTTCCTCCGGCCGGTGCGGGGCAGCGATCTGAACAAGGGCGGGACCCGGCGCTCCCACGTCGGCGCGCTCGACGGCAGCCGCCGCTGACCCTGCCGACGCCTGACCGCCCGACGGGCCCGCACACCGTGGAACTCCCCACGGCGTGCGGGCCCTCGGCGTTCCCCGGGGGCGCCCCGCACCGCCGCCTCCCGCTGCCGACCGGGCACCGCACTCCCCTCCGGAGATCCGGCGCGTCTGATCCATTGAGACCCCAATGTGATGCTGTTAGCGTTCACATGCGACAGGGTGGGTGACCGAGGTCACTCTGACGTGAGCCGCCGCGCGAGCCGCCGACGGCTCGGTGTTCCCGCCGCCCGCCGGGCGGGGTGCGCGGCCGGTGCCGCCCGGGCAGCTGCTGAGCCCGGTACCGCCGCGCTTCCGCCCGCGCGCCCCGGGGCGCCGCCGCACGCCACCGCTCCACGCACGACACAGCTCCATCCCGGCCCCTCCCCCGATCGGACAGCCGGCCCCGGACGTGGCCGCGCAGGATCGCCCGGTGGCCGGCGCGCGGCGCCGGAGCGGCCCACCGCGCCCTCGCCGGGGCGCGCCGGGTCGCTCCGACCCACGGGCCGGGCCCCGGCGGTGGGGGGGG
>NZ_JAAVJB010000107.1 GCF_012034385.1 Streptomyces spiramenti | reverse complement strand
CTCCTGGCCACCTACGGCCGGGACCGGCCCGAGGGGCGGCCCCTCCTGGTCGGCTCCCTGAAGTCCAACATCGGCCACACGCCGAACGAACCGCGCGCACGCCGGACCGCGGCCGGGCGCCGACCCGAGTCGGCGGACAGGCGGCGGTCGGCGGGGCCCGGCCGGATCAGGGCAGGCGGCGGAAGAGCAGGTCGTTGACGACGTGCCCCTTGTTGATGCCCTGCTGCTCGAACCGGGTCAGCGGTCGGAACGAGGGCCGCGGTGCGTAGCCGCTCTCGGTGCCTGCCGCGTTCTCGAACGACGGGCTGGCCGAGAGCACCTCCAGCATGTGCTCCGCGTACTCCTCCCAGTCCGTCGCGCAGTGCAGCAGCGCGCCCGGAGCCATGCGGGAGGCGCACAGCTCCACGAACTCCGGCTGGATGATGCGCCGCTTGTTGTGCCGCTTCTTGGGCCACGGGTCCGGGAAGAAGACGCGGACACCCGAGAGGCAGCGCCCGGAGAGCATGTCGTCCAGCAGGTGGTTGGCGTCGCCGTTCGCCACCCGCACGTTGTCCAGCCCTCGCTGCTCGGCCAGGCGCAGCAGGTTCCCCTGGCCCGGGGTGTGGACGTCGACGGCGAGGATGCCGGTCGACGGGTCCGCCGCCGCCATCTCGACGGTCGCCTCCCCCATGCCGAACCCGATCTCCAGGACCACCGGCTTCTCGCCGAAGAGCGCTCCGAGGTCGACGGCGGTCTCGGCGTCGACCTCCAGCCCCCAGCGTGACCACAGTCGGACCAGCGCCAGGCGCTGCGCCTCCGTGACCCGGCTGCGCCGCGGCACGAAGCTGCGGATCGACAGCGCGTGGTCGGGCGCCGGGTTGGCGGTGGGACCGACCCCGGGCGGGAACTGGCCCGGCGTCGGCCGCGGGTTCTCGCTGTGCTCCCACGGTCGGCGGTGGCCCGGCGGCCGACGGCGCGCGCTGCCGGCCGCACCGCCTGTGGCGTCGGGATCGCCCGCCGCGTCGGCGCCGCTCGCCGTGTCGGGATCGCCTGTCGGCTCGGCCTCGGGGGTGGCGGCCGGCGCCTGGTCCCGCCCGGTCGCCTCGCCCGCGGCGGACGCCTCGACGGTGTCGGCGGTGTCGGCCACGGGCGTCTCCTCGGGAGCGGGCGAACCGGCGTTGGACGAACCGGGGGCGTGCGATCCGGCAGGGGCGGCCGACTCGGCGCCCGGCCCGGCGGCGTGGGAGTGAGGGGGCTGGTGCATAGTGCCCCGATTTTACGTTCGCGTCCCCGGCCGCGTCGCCCGGGCGGCGAGCCCCCCGCGCATACCCCCCGCGCCCCGGTGCCCGCCCCGACGCCGGGGCGCCCGACGCCGGCTCCCGAGCCGGGCGAGCAGCCCGCTGCCCGCGCCCCCGCCCCGCCGCTGCAGCCACGCTCGGTGTCGCGGCCCGGGCGGGCGGCTCCTCAGCCGCCGGCGAGCCGCCGCAGCGTCCGCTCGGCGATCTCCCGGCCGATGGGGAACGCGGCGGTGGCCGCCGGGGACGGCGCGTTGAGGACGTGCACGCTGTGCGGTCCCTCCGCGAAGCGGAAGTCGTCCACGAGCGTCCCGTCGGGCAGCACCGCCTGCGCCCTGACCCCCGCGGGTGCCGGGAGCAGGTCCTCGGGCTCCACCGCGGGGAGGAGCCGCCGGACCGCCGCGGCGAAAGCGGCAGGGGAGAGCGACCGGCGGATCTCGGCGGCCCCCGTGCGCCAGTAGCGGGCGGCGAGCCGCCGGGTCCCGGGGTAGCCGAGCGTCGACGCCATCCCCACCGGGTCGACGGCGGACCAGCGGTACCCCTCGCGTGCCAGGGCCGGCACGGCGTTGGGACCGGCGTGGACGGTACCGTCGGTGCTCCGCGTCAGGTGCACGCCGAGGAACGGCAGCGCCGGGTCGGCAACCGGGTACACCAGGCCGCGCACCAACCGCGCCGCACGCGGGGCGAGGGTGCGGTACTCGCCGCGGAACGGGATGATCCGGAGCCCCGGGTCCACCCCGGCCAGCCGGGCGAGCCGGTCGCCGTACAACCCGGCGCACGTCACCAGGGCCCGTGCCCGGAGCACATGCCCGACCTCGGTACCGACGGCCACACCCCTGCCGGGGCGCTGGTCCACCGCGGTGATCCGCGCCCCGTACCGGACGTCGAGGTCCGCGGCGAGCCGTGCCGCCACCGCGCGGAAGTCGCAGACGCCGGTGCTCGGCACCCGCAGCGCCGCGACCGCGCGCACGTGCGGCTCGACCGTCGAGAGCTTCCGCAAGGACAGCTCCTCCACCACCACTCCGTTGGCGCGCCCGCGCTGCGCCAGGTCGCGCAACCGGGGCACGTCCTCGCTGGTCGTCGCCAGTACGACCTTTCCCGGGCGGGCGTGCGCGATCCCGTTCGCGGCACAGTAGGCGAGCATCTCCGCCGCGCCGGCGACCGTCAGCCGCGCCTTCAGCGAGCCGGGACGGTAGGCGACACCGCTGTGGACGACGCCGCTGTTCCGCCCGCTCTGGTGCCGGGCCGGACCGGTCTCCTTCTCCACGACGACGACGCGCAGCCGCGGGTCCGCGGCCCGCAGGGCGTGCGCGGCGGCCAGCCCCACGATCCCGCCGCCGGCGACCAGCACATCGCAGTCGTACGGTGCCCGTGTCATGTGCTGGATCATGCCGGAGAAGCGAGGAGCGGGCGAGCGGCCTCCAGGAGCTCTTTGACGACGGGCTCGTTCTCGTACGGCTCCAGGCGGTGGAGCAGGTCGCGGACGTAGTCCGTCGCGCGGGCGGACGAGATCCGGGCCGCCATCTCGATCGCGCGGGTGCCGATGGCGCACGCCGTGTCCAGGTTGCCGGACTCCAGCTCCGCTATCGCGGCGACGACCAGGCGCAGGCCGTGCGACCGCGCGAAGTTCTCCGTCGGGTCGGACAGCGACTCCTCCGTGAAGCGCCGCGCCTGCCCGGGCGCCTTGAGGTCGGTGTAGCACTCGGCGGCGTCGGCGGCGAGGCGGTCGTAGGCGTAGAAGTCCAACCAGCCCGGGTCAGGGTCGCCCGACCGGGAGCGTTCCAACCAGCTCTCGGCGGCGGCCAGCGCCACCACGCAGGCGTGCTTGTCGTTCGCCTTCGCCAACGCGCGCGCCTCCACCAGCCGGAAGAAGCTCATGGTGCGGGCGGTGGCCAGCGAGCGGTTGCGTTCCAGCGCCGCCTGCGCGAGGTCCACGCCGTCCTCGGCGAAGCCGCGGTACGTCGCCTGGAGGGACATCGACGCCAGCACGTAGCCCCCCAGCGGGACGTCGGCGGCGGCCCGCGCCAGCCGCAGCGCCTGGATGTAGTAGCGCTGCGCCGCCTCCTGCTGCCCGGTGTCGAAGGCCATCCAGCCCGCGAGACGGGTGAGTTCGCTCGTCGCCCGGAACAGCGAGCGCCCCACCTCGTCCGTGTAGCTGCCCAGCAGCAGGGGCGCCGCGTCGGTCCGCAGACACTCCGGGACCATCGCGGAACGCCAGTCCCCGCCGCCGTACTTGGAGTCCCAGCGGCGCGCCTCGTCGGCGGCCTCGCGAAGCTTCGACACGTCGGAGTGGCCGACCCGCCCGACGCTCCCGTCGCGGTCGCGGTGCGTTCCCACCTCCGCGACGGCCGGGTCCCCGGGGTCGCGGCCCTCACCGCGTCCCGCCGGGTCCGTGCCGTCCGCACGCCCCGACGGCCCCTCGGCTTCCTCCGGTGCGGCGGGACCGGACGGGTCGGCCGGCTCCGGGGCGCCCGCGACGTCGGCGGCGGCGTCCCGGGCGACGGAGGCGTCCGCCGGCGATATGAGCCAGCGTGCCGCGGGGGTGGCGTAGGCGCTGACGGAGAACGAACCGGCGAGCGACTGCCACACGGCGCGCCCCGGCGAGGAGTCGAGCTGGTACAGCTCGGTCGCACCGCGTACCGCCTCGGCGACGTGCCGCGGGAAGCCGAGGCCGACCTCCGGAGTGGGGTCGGTGTCCGCCAGCCCGATCTCGTGCAGCGGGACAGGCCGGCCGAGCTTGCTGCTGATGGCGGCGGCGATGAGGTGCGGTGCAGAACCCTGCGGCACCATGCCCTTGGTCACCCACCGGGCGACCGACGTCTTGTCGTAGCGGAGCGTCAGACCGCGCTGCGCTCCCAGGTCGTTGACTCGGCGTGCCAGCCCGGCGTTGCTCATGCCGGCGAGGACGAGGACGGTGCCGAGCTTCTCGTTCGGTCCGCGTGACTGCCTGGACATGCGCACCCCTGAACACCACCGACGGCAACCCCGCGACCAGCACAGGGCTTTCCGCGCTTCCGCCAACCCAGCGTAGTTCGATGCCTTCTGACCGTTAAGGGTCCCGCCGCCGGATGGCTGGTCTTCAACGGTGGCGATCTGCGGTCGAGCGGTTCGCCACCCCCGCCGGTGACGGCTGTCGAGACCGGTCGAGCGGCCCGGTCCCACCTCCCTGGGAACGTGCCCGCGAGGCCCCCGGTCGCGCTCCCGGCATGTGGCCGTGCGCCTGCCCGTGCGCTCTGTGCAGGTGAGGGCCCGAGGTCTTGCATGGTGTGGGCGTGGGTCGGTCCGCCGCGCTCTGGAAACCGGTGGGCCGGGGGAGGCCGCCGTCCCACATCCCCGCGGACGGCGGTCGTGACCCGGGAGTCGACCAGCGTCTCCCGGGTCACACCTGTCCGTTGCCCGCCTGCGATGTCGCCCTGGGGTGAACTCCGGCCAACAATGGCCGGATCGCGCTGGTTTCCAGGGGTGCAACCCGCCACGGGGCGATCACCCCTGCCCCGCGACGCACCACCCCGTACCGAGCCGTTGCACCCGCTCCCATGGCAGCATGGCCCCACTGTGTCCCGACTGCCCCACCGATCCTGGGGGTCGGGACGCACCCGAAACAGCCCGCGCGGCGGGCACGGTCCGGTGGGGGAGGCGGCATGCGATGGCTCGTGGGGTGGTGCGGAGCCTCGATCAGCGCTGCTCGCGACGTACTGCCGCTGGGAGCGCAGCCGTTGTGGGAGGGGCCCGACCCGCTCTGGGCCGTCGGTGACTGGCGCCCCGACGAGATCCGCCTGGTCCACGCCGACGGCGACACCCAACTCGCCGTGCTCGGCCACTGCGGCGCCGACGACGCCCGGCTGCGCTCCGCACTGATCTCCGCCCGCGCCGGAGCGCTGCGCCAACTGACGATGTTCCCGGGAAGCTACACCCCCGTCGCCCGGTTCGGACGACGCACCGTCATCCCCACCGACCTCGCCGGCCTGCACCCCGTCTTCCACGCGGACTGGGCCGGCGGCACCGCCTACGCCACCGCGGCCCTGCCCCTCGCCGACCTCATCGAGGCCCAGTTGGACATCGGGCAGCTCGCGACGATGCTCGCCTGCCCGGAGTCGCTGGAAGCACTGGGCGACGGCTCGCCCTACGCCGGCGTCCGCCGGGTGCCGCCCGGCCGCGCGCTGTCCCTGCGGGAGGGCGGCGTCCGCGATGTCAAGGACTACGAACCGGCCGTCCCCACCGTGGTGGCCGCCCCCCAGGTCGAGCAGGAGGCCGCGATCACCGGGGTCCGGGACGCCCTGGTCGAGGCCGTCCGCGCCCGGCTCGCCGCACCCCGCCACATCAACGAGCCCGTCGCCCACGAACCCGCCCACGGCGCCCTCCCCGCCGGGGCCGCGGCGGTCGGCGGCGGGGGAGTCGGCGGCCCCGGGCCGGCGCACGACGGCCCGGTCGGCGGCCACGGCGCCGCACCCCGCGACGGTGCGGAACCCGCGCCCGGCGTCGGGGCCGACCTTTCCGGGGGAAGCGCCTCCACCACCCTCGCGCTGCTCGCCGCCGGACTGCCCGGCAGGCCCGGCACCATCTTCGGCACGGGCTCCACCCTCGCAGGGGAACGGCTGCTCGCCGTCACCTTCAACGACCTGACCCCCGGCACCCCCGAGGGCCACGCCGCCCGTCTCGCCGAGCTCGAACGCGCCCGCGCCATAGGCGAGGACCCCCGGCTGCACCACGTCGTGGTCGCCGCCGCCGAGGAGGCTCTCCCCTACGCCGGGCTGGACGAGGTGCACCTCACCGACGAGCCGGGCCCCTCCCTCGTCGGCGTCGCCCGCCACCGCAGCCGACTCGCCGCCGGCAGCGCCGACCACATCATCGGCAGCGGCGCCAGACACGTCCTCGACGCCCACCCCGCACGCCTCGCCGACCTGCTGCTCGACCGCAACCGACGCTACGTGCTGCGCCCGGTGACCGCGCTGGCCCGCGCCAGTCGCGACGGCAACCGCTCGGTGCTGACGCCGCTGACCATCTACCGCGCGGCCCGCCGACTCGCCCGCACCCCCTACCGCGACGGGCTCGCCGGCGCCGCCACCCACCTCCGCGGTGTCTCCGGCCCAGCGGCCGACAACGCCGACACCGCGCTTGCCACCTCCCTCGCCTCCCTCTCCTGGAGCCGCCCCGGCCCCGCCGCGCGCTGGCTCACCGGCGAGGCGCTCGCCGAGGTCTCGGTCAGGCTGGAGGCCGCCGCCGCGCACCCCCGGCACAGCGCCGACAACGGCCGCCCCGGCGTACTGCGCGCCCGCGCCGCGCTCGCCCGCAGCGCGGCCGACCACCGCATCTTCGTGCAGGCCGCCGAACGCCACCACCAGCGGCTGCACGCGCCGTTCTACGACAACCAGGTGGTGCGCGCCTGCCAGGCGCTGCCGGAGACACTGCGGGTGCAGCCCGGCGCCCGCGCCGAGGTGCTCCGCGCCGTCCTGGAAGGTGCGGGCGTCCGTGAACTACCGCCCGGCTGGGGCGCGTCGAGCCGGGAAGCAACCGCCGAGAGCACCCTCGCCGGGGTGCGCTCCGCGCTCCCGGAGCTGATGCAGCTGTTCTCGGCACCGCTGCTGGCCGACGCCGGTCTGGTCGACGCCCGCGTCGTCCGCAAGGCGCTGCGGGCCGCCACCGAGGGCGAACCGCTACCGCTCGACGGCATCGCCGAACTGGTCTCCATGGAGGTCTGGTTGCGGCGCCTGCTCGCCCGCCGCGGCTCCTGCTGGTCGACCTCCGGCGACCACCAGCCGCGCGCGGTGACCAGCGGCGTCACCCCCTGAACCCCGCCCCCCCCGGGCGCGGAGGGGGCGCCGAGCCCTGTCCGGCGTGGCCCCCCGACAGCGCCGGGCCACGGTCGGCGCCCGTGGCGCCGCCCGGCAGCGTCAGCCGCACTCGATCGCGGACTCGGCCCAGCTCGCGAGGCCCAACGCCCCCAGTGCGCCCCGTGCCTCGACCACCAGTCGCAGCGACTGCACCCCGTCGACCGGCACCCGGAGCGGCTGCGACGTGTCCCCGCCCGCCATCACCGGGGACGTCCACAACCTGGACCCGTCACCGTGCACGGAGAAGACCGCGCCGCCCAGCGCCGCCGTCGAGTCGTCGATCCCCACCCGCGCCCGGTACACCTGGCACGGCCGGTTGAGGTCGATCGTCACCGAGGACACCGTCGAGACGGTGATGCCGTGCGCGTGCCGCTCGCCGCCGATCGAGAGTCCCGCCCGCTGCCACGTCCAGCTGCTGCCCAGCAGCCGGAGCGTCGGCTCGTCGGAGTTGCCGAGCAGGTCGTAGGAGAGGGACCGGACCTCGTAGGACTCCCGTTCGGGCTCGGGCTCGGGCTCCGGCTCGGGTTCCGGGTCGGGCTCCACGGCCTCGGGAGCCTCCGGAGCCGGCTGTGACGGCTGTGACGGCTCGGCCTCGGCCTCGGGCTCCGGTTCGGGCTCCGGTTCGGGCTCCGGTTCGGGCTCCGAGCGGGCCGGCGGTTCCGCCTCGACCGGCGGGTCCGGTTCGGGTCGGGGGGGCGTCGGGTCCGCGACGTCGGGGTCCGGCGACGACGGGGGGTCGGGGTCCGGCTCCGGCTCGGGCGCCGTCTCCTCCGCCGGCGGTGGCTGCGTCTCGGGCGCGGGCACGGCGGCGCCCGGCTTGTCGGCCACGTCCCGGCCGGGTTCCGCGGTGCCGCCCATGAACAGCAGCGCCAGGGTGGCGGCGGTGACCGTCGCGGCGACCGCGGCGGCCATCCCCACCTTCACCGGGGCGCCCAGCCCCTCGGAGGCGGCACCCCCCGACGCACCCGCGCCACCGCCGGCGGCAGCCGCGGAGCCGCCCGCGCCGGCCGCCGCCGCACCGCCCCACACCCCGGCGCCCTTCAGCGCGGACTCCGCGGCGAACCAGCCGATGACGGCGATCGGCAGCACCGAGCGGATGTGCTGGTTGAGGTCCCGGACCTCCAGCGCCGCAGCCGAGCAGGCGTCGCACTCCCGCAGGTGCTCCCGCAGTCCGCGCTCGGCCCGGGACCGCAACCCGCCGCGGGCGTAGGCACCGAGCCGGTCCGCGTAGCGGGCGCACCCCCCGCCGTCGGTGAGCGCCCGGCTCACGTGCGCCTGGAGGTAGGCCTGCTTCAGCCCCTCACGCGCCCGGTGCGCCAGCACCGACGTCGCGTTGGGCGTGAGCCCCAGCAGCGGGGCCACCTCCTGAGGAGAGGACTCCTCCACCGTGGTGTGCCACAGCACGGTCTGCCATCGCTCCGGCAGGCTGCGGAACGCCTGCACCGCCATGGACCGTTCCGCGCCGTGCATCGCCCGCACGTCCGCGCCCGACTCCGCCGTCTCCGCGACGCGTTGCCCGCCAGCCGCGGCGGAGACCGCGAACACCGCGAAGTCGTCCACGAGTTGTTCCCTGCGGGCCGTCCGCGACCACGCGGCGGCGACGCGCCGGACCGAGGTCAGCAGGTAGGCCCGTACCGCGGTCTGCGGCCCGGCGCCGCCGCGGATCGCCTGGAGCGTCGCCGCGAACACCTCGTTGGTGAGGTCGTCCGCCGTGTCCGCGTCGCGGCAGCAGGTGCGGGCGTACCGGCGGACGGAGTCCACGTGCCGGCGGTACAGCTCCTCCGAGGCGAGCGCGTCACCGCCGCGGATCAGACGCACCAGCTCCAGGTCACCGGCTTCGGCGGGTCCTCCGGGGGCCGCCCCGGGAATCGAGTCGAAGGGGCCGGGGCCGGCGAACGGTGGCGGCGCCGCGCCGGCGCGCGCCCGCTGGCGCGGGACCGCGTGACCCTCGGCCTCGTGCTCCCGCGCGGCGCCGTCGTCCTGCGGTGTGCCGTCCCACGGGGTGCCGTTCGCGGTCGTACCGGATTCGGCGCCCGCGGCGGCCTCCCCGCCGGCGCGCCCGTCCGGCGTGCCCGCGGCACCGTCCGCACCGCCTGCCGGGGCGGATGCGGCGCCGCCGGACGGCGCCCGCACCTCGGCCGTCCCGTCAGCACCCTCGGTACCTTCGAGCCCGTGCACGCCCCCGGAATCGCTCGCCCCGGCGAACCGGTCGGCCTCCCGGCCTCGTTCCCCGGGCTCCGCCTCCTGGAACGGTGGCGGTACGGGCACCCCCGGCGCCTCGTCGCGTTCCACCGCCCCGAACGGACGGCCGGGGTCGGCCGGTCGCGACGAGGAACCCGCGCCGTTCGCGGCGCTGTTCACGCGGTCGGCTGCGGTGGCAGGCGTGGAGGACGCCCCGGGCGGGCCGGACTCCCCGCGCTCACCCTGTGGTTCGCCCGGACCGTCCATGCTCATGCGGTAAGCCCCCGAGGCTGTCTGCGTCCCTGACCGAGCCCCCTTCGGCCCGCGCGTCGCAGCGCGCGGGGGCTCAACGCGTAGCGTCCCACACGGAGGGCCGCGTGTGTGCCGCCGTTGGCCGGAACCACCCGTCCGTGCGAGGCCCCGGTCTCAGCTCCTCGCGGGCCGCAGCCCCTGGAGCAGGATGTCCAACAGCCGTGCGGAGAGCGCGGCCCGGTGCACGGTGTCCGCGACCGGCGGCGGCGCCGTGGCGATGACCAGCAGGACGTCCGCCACTGCGGCGTCGGAGCGCAACTGGCCTGCCAGCCGTGCTCGTTCGACCAGCCGCGACAGCAACTCCAGCAGCTCGTCCGTCTGTTCGGGTGCCGAGTCGGCCGCCGGCTCGTCCGCCGGTTCGTCCGCCGGCCCCGGCGGTGCGACCGCCGCCGGCGAACCGGGGGGATCGTCGAGGTCCTCCCGCGCCGCTCTCGGCTGCGGCACCCGTTCCGCCGCGGACTCCGCTCCGCCCCGGCCCCCTCCGGCCGCCGCGCCGCCCGCCGCGTCCGTCGCCGCGGTGCCCGCCGTGTGCGCCGCCGGGACGCCGAGCCCCACACCCGCCGCGAACAGCTCCGGCAGCAGCCTGCCGCTCCGCGCCGACGACGCGAACCGCACGAACCCCTCCAGCGCGGTCCACGGCTCCGCCGGCTCCGAGAGGGAGGACAACGCCCGCTCGACCAACCGCCGGGTCTCCAGCTCCGTGACGTACCTGACCAGGGCCTCCTTGTTCGGGAAGCGGCGGTACACCGTCCCGACGCCGACCCGCGCACGCCTCGCCACCTCCTCCACCGGCGCCTCGTACCCCTGCTCGCCGAAGACGTCACGGGCGGCGTCGAGCACGTGCCGGAGGTTCCGCCGCGCGTCCGTCCGCAGCGCCGACCCCCCGCCCGGCCTGGCCGCCGCCCCGGGACGGCCCGCGCGCGAGCCCTCCCCGGACACCGAACAGTCGTCCCTGCCCTCCGGCCCCCGGGCCGGACGACCGCGCCGCCCGGCACCGCTCGCGGACCGCTCCTGGGCTTCCTGAGAACGCATACCTGTCTCCCCCCGGTTCCTGCACCTGCGCCGTCCCCCCGAACGGCACCCCACCCTGCGGCGGAGAGCGGCACCACCGCTCCTCCGACGTACGAACATAGTTGAGGCCGCCGACACTGAGAAGAGGGCGAATACGGCCCACCGCGCCCCTATCGGAGCAGCGTCCCGCCGCACCTGTGGACAAACGCAGCCGACCCTGTGCCTCATGGACGAGTGACGAAGGAACCCACCCGCATTCTCGTGGCCGGCGGCGGATACGTCGGCCTCTACACCGCGCTGCGCCTCCAGAGCCGCCTACGTGGCGAGCTGCGGCGAGGGGTGGTGGAGATCGTGGTGGTCTCCCCCGAGCCGTACATGACGTACCAGCCGTTCCTCCCCGAGGCAGCCGCCGGCTCCATCTCGCCCCGCCACGTGGTGGTGCCGCTGCGACGGATACTGCCGCACTGCCGGTTCCTCGCCGGCGAGCTGGTCTCCGCCGACCCCGCCACCCGGACCGTCCGCATCCGCACCCTGGCCGCGGAGCAGTCCGACGGGGAGCCGGAGTCCGTGCGCTACGACCACCTCGTCCTGGCTGTCGGCTCCGTGTCCAGGACACTGCCCGTCCCGGGACTCGCCGAGCACGGCATCGGCTTCAAGACCGTCGAGGAGGCCATCGGGCTCCGCAACCACGTGCTGGAGCAGCTCGACGTGGCCGCCTCCACCCGCGACCCCCAGGTCCGGGACGCCGCCCTCACGTTCGTCTTCGTCGGCGGCGGCTACGCCGGGGTCGAGGCCGTGGCCGAGTTGGAGGACATGGCGCGCTACGCCAGCCGCTACTACCCCAACGTCAGCGGGGACGAGCAGAAGTGGATCCTCGTCGAGGCCACCAACCGCATCCTCCCCGAAGTCGGCCTGCGCATGGGCGAGTACGCCGTCCGTGAGCTGCGCGGACGCAACATGGACGTCCGGTTGAGCACCCGGCTCGACGCCTACGAGGACGGCGTCGCCGTTCTCAGCGACGGCACGCGCCATCCGACGCGCACGCTGGTGTGGACCGCAGGAGTCAAGCCCAATCCGGTGCTCGCCGCCTGCGGCGTCCCCCTCGACGAACGCGGCCGCATGCGCTGCACCCCCCAACTGCGGGTGTCCGGCGTCGACCGTGTCTGGGCCGCGGGTGACGCCGCGGCCGTCCCCGACCTCTCCGCCGACGATCCGGCGCCCGACGGGAAGCCCGCGCTCTGCGCCCCCAACGCGCAACACGCCGTGCGTCAGGCGCGACTTCTGGGCGACAACATCGCCCGCGTGCTGCGCGGCCACCAACCGGTCTCCTACCGCCACCGCTACGCCGGTTCCGTCGCCTCCCTCGGCCTCCACAAGGGCGTCGCACGGGTGTACGGCCGACGCCTCAAGGGGTACCCCGCCTGGCTGATGCACCGGACCTACCACCTCAGCCGCGTGCCCACCCTCAACCGCAAGGCACGCGTCCTGGCGGAGTGGACACTGGCCGGGCTCTTCAAGCGCGAGATCGTCTCCCTGGGCTCGATGGAACACCCGCGAGCGGAGTTCGAGGCCGCGGCGGGCAGCGACCGCGCCCCCGGAGGGCCGTAGTCTTGGACCGACGGCCCGCGCGCTGACGGCGACGCCCGAGACCCTAGCCACGCCATCCCGGCAGGTTGACCGGGCTACTGGGAGAGACCAGGTGAAACTGACCCGCTGGGGCATCCGGTTGCCCGGCACGCAGCGGCGCGCCGCCTCCGCCGCGATCACCGCGGCCAAGCCGGTCCCCGCCGCGCGCGACGGCCGGCCCGGCCGCCACGAGGCCCGGACCGCACCCGGCGCCGAACCCGCCGAGGAGAACCACCACGTGGCACACACCGACGGCAACGACCCGCCCGGCGGACCGGGAACGCCCGGAACACCCCACGCCGCGGCGACCGACGCCGAGTTCGTGCACGGACCGGCGGTGCACGAACTCCTCGGCCAGGTACCCGCGCCGGTGGCCCTGGTCCACGGCGCGGACCACCGCGTCGCGTACGTCAACGAGGCGTACGCCGCCCTGTTCGGCCCGCGCACCCCCGGCAGCCCGGCCCGGGAGTCCCTCACCGAACTCGAAGAGCTGGGGCTGGTGCCCCTGATGGACCAGGTCCGCCGCAGCAACACCTCCCGCACCATCAAGTCCCGCCGGGTGCAGGGCCCTCGGCGCGACTCCTTCCACACCTTCACCTGCACACCCGTCGAACTCTCGGCCCCCGACGGGCCACCGGTGCGCGGCGTCCTGGTCTTCGCGGCCGACGTCACCGACCAGGTCACCTCCGCCGAACGTCTCCGTGAGAGCGAGGGGCGCCAGCGCGAGACCGCAGTCACGCTCCAACGAAGCCTGCTGCCGCAGGAGTTGGAGCAACCGGACGAGCTTCGTGTCGCCGCGACCTACCGACCCGGCGGCACCGAGACCGCCGTCGGCGGCGACTGGTACGACGTCATCACCCTCGGCGCCGGACGCACCGCCGTCGTCATCGGCGACGTCATGGGCCGCGGCGTGCGCGCCGCCGCCGTCATGGGACAGCTGCGCACCGCGGTCCGCGCCTACGCACGCCTGGACATGCCGCCCAACGAGGTGGTGCAGCTGCTCGACGGCCTCGCCTCCGAGATCGACCCCACCCAGATCGCCACCTGCGTCTACGCCGTCCACGACCCGAGCGAGGACACCCTCTCCTACGCCTCCGCCGGCCACCTGCCCATCGTGGTCCGCCGCCCCGACGGAACCGTCCACCGCACGCCCGGCCCCACCGGGCCTCCGCTGGGCACCGGCGAGTGGGTCCACGAGTCGGCAGCCATCCCCTTCCCGCCCGGCAGCAGCGCGGTGCTCTGCACCGACGGCCTGGTCGAGCGCCGGGACGCCGACATCGACGCCGGCCTCGACACCATGGAAGAGGCAATGGCCGTCGCGGCCGACTCCCCGCAGATCCTCTGCGACCGGCTGCTCCGCGCGCTGGGTATCTCCGACGGCCACGACGACGACGTCGCCGTCCTCGCCTTCACCCGACCGCAGCCGGAGGGGGCGGACGCGGGCCTGTTCCGCGCTGCCGCGCTCGACCTGCACGGCGGCATCGAGGCGACTCCGCGCGCACGCGCCTTCGCCGGCGGCGTCCTCTCCTCCTGGCGGTTCCCGGACGAACTCCGCGACCTCGGCGTGCTGACCGCCAGCGAACTGGTCGCCAACTCCGTCGTGCACGGCAAGGCGCCGATGAGGCTGCGACTGCGGCGCACCGACCGCCGCCTCATCATCGAGGTGACGGACGGCGACGAGCACCTGCCGCGCCACCAGCAGGTGCGCCTGGCGGACGAGACCGGGCGGGGCATCGCGCTGGTCGCGGCCGTGGCGACGGACTGGGGGACCCGGCGGCTCCCGGAAGGCGGCAAGTCGGTCTGGGCGGAGTTCGCCCTGCCCGCCGCTCCCGCGAACTGACGGGCGGCGCCCGGTACCGACGCGAACGATCCGGGCGGCGCCGGCAGCCGCCCGGGTCCGTCACCCGGGTCCGTCACCCGGGTCCGCCGCCCCCTACCGTCACCCGGCGGTGCTGCCGCAGCCCGCGGGCTCCCGTTCCTCGCTCCCCGCGAGGACCGTCACCGCCGCGGCCACCGGTTCGTCCACCACGACCACCCGCACGGGCATCGCCCCCGCAGCGGTCGGCCCCGGCGTCGGAGCGGTCCCGCAGTCGGTCACCACCGGCACCACCACCGGCGACGCCGCCTCGGTGCCCGGCGCCGTGGGGCCGCCGGCCGGGTCGGTCCCGACCGTCCCGTACTCCTGGTCCGGGGTCAGCCGCCGGCCGAGCCGCAGCGCCAGCACCGACACCGCCACCGAGGCCCCCGTGACCAGCACCAGGTACGGCACGTACGCGCCCACCGCCGCGAGCAGACCGCCCACGGCGGGTCCCACCGCGAGCGCCAACTGCTTCACCAGGGCGAAAGCCGCGTTGTAGCGACCGATCAGCCGGGCGGGCGCCAGATCGGCCACCAGCGGCGCCACCGTCGGTGACAGCATCGCCTCACCGACGCCGAACAGCGCGTACGTCGAGATGAGCAGCCCCACCGCGACCGCGTGCGCCACCGGCAGCAGCCCGGAGGCGGCAGCGGCCAGCCACGCCACCGTCCAGACCATGCCGACCAGGGCGATGACCCTGCTGCGCCGCCTGCCCTCGACGAACCGCAGCACGGCGTACTGGGTCACCACGATCGCCGCGGTGTTCGCGGCCAGCGCCATGCCGAGCGTGCTCGGCGGCACCCGGGTCACCTCCACCGCGTACGCGGCGAGCCCCGCCTCGAACTGCCCGTAGCAGGCGAAGAAGAGGACGAAGCCGAGCACGCAGAGCAGCAGCATCGCCGGATCGGCGAGCACCGCGCGCATGCCGTCGGCCGGTGGCACGGAGCCGGCGCGGGCCCGGTCACGGGAGCGCCGCCGGCCCGTCGGCCGCCCGTCGGACGCGGCGACCGGCGTGTGCGGGGCGGCCCCGGGAGCGCTGCGCGGCAGCCGCACGGTGGCGACCACCGCGGCCAGCACCAGGAACATGACGGCTTCGGTGGTGAAGAGGAGAACGAAGCTCCCGGCCCGGTGCTCGTCCACGATGAGCCCGCCGGTGAGGCCGCCCAGGCCGAGCCCGAGGTTGGCGAGGAAGAACTGGGTCGCGAACGCCCGGGACCTGCTCGCAGGGGTCGAGCACCAGACGATCATGGTGGCCAGCGCTGGTTGGAGCATGGCGAGGCCGGCCCCCATCACCGCCGCCGACAGCAGCACCGTCGGCGCGGTCGTGGCGAAGCCGAAGCCCAGGGCACCCGCCGATGCGGCGGCGGCTCCGGAGAGCGCCACGGGCAGCGGGCCGCGCTGGTCGATGGCCCGCCCGGTGAAGGGCAGCACCAGCAGCGCGGCGACGGCGAACGCCGCCAGCGTGGCACCGGCCGCCAGATCACCGAGCTCGCGTACGCGCGCCACGTAGAGGAACAGATACGGCACCGTGAAGCCGTTGCCGAACGCGCTGAGCGCGTTACCGATCTGGATGCGACGCAGCGCGGAGCCCGTCCCGGTCAGCTTGTCCACCGTCCCCCTCGCCTTTCTCGTGGTTCGGCCGTGCCTCCGTCCGCGCTCGCCGGCACCGCCGGTCCACGTGGACGGGCCCCGAACCGACGGGGACCGCCGGACTCAGGGCCGAAGAGTTCGAAGCTAAAATTCGATATCAAAGACTACAGGGCCGAGGTGTTCGGGGTCGAACGAATAGGGGGTGACGTGCGATACTCCCCGCCATGCCTCCCAAGCGTCGGCGCGAGCCGACCCTCGACGAGCAGATCGCCATCTACCTCCGGGAGTACCAGGACCTGGACCCCCAGGTGGAGAAGGTCGTGAACGCCCTGTCGCGCCTCGACCGGCGGATGAGCGTCGCGTACAGCCGCCATCTGGGCGCGGCGGACCTCAGCCAGGGCGAGTGGGAGGTGCTCAAGGCGCTCGTCATGGCCGGCGGCCCCTACCAGCTGTGGCCCGGCACCCTTTCCAACAGGCTGGGGCTGACGCCCGCCGCCATCACCCACCGCATCGACCGGTTGCTCGCGGCGGGGCTGGTCACCCGCGAGCGGGACCCCGGCAACCGGGTGCGGGTCATCGTCGGGATCACCGAGGCCGGCCACCAGAAGTGGCTGGAGGTGATGCGGCTCGCCTCGACCTTCGAGGAAGGCCTGCTGCAGGACCTCGACCCCCGGGAGCGAGGGGTGCTGGGGGAACTGCTCACCCGGCTGCTCCGCCGCGTGGAGGACGCTCAGCCGGACGCCGGCGGGCGGCTCACCGACCTCGACTGACCCCCTCCCGCCCCGTCCTGCGGGCGAAGCCGCAGCCGGTACGAGCGGTGTGCCGCCTGGATTTGACGCTCCAGACGTGTCTGCGTAATGTTCTCCGAGCTGCCACGGAGCCGATCGGTTCCCCAAGCGACGCAGAGCGTCCCAGGAGGCGGCAACCACTGCCTAGGTGCATCTGCCCTTTCGGGTGTGTTTTCGTATGCGTTCGCGTATGTCGAATTCACGTCCGGGCCGGTTTTGAATCGGTCGGGGAAATGCTCTAACGTGGTGGACACGCCGGAGGGCGCAAAGCTCGAAAGGCCCCGCCGGCCGGGGGTCAGAAACACGAAAGTGAGTCTGATAGAGTCGGAGACACCGAAGGGGAAACCCGGAGGGAAAGGCCGAAAGGCCGAGAGTTTGTCCCCGCCGACCGGGGGTCAGGATCACGGAAGTGAGTCTGGTAGAGTCGGAGACACAAAGAAAGACCGAAGGGAAAGCCCGGAGGGTCTGCTGGAAGGCAGTCCGAAGGAAGCGTCCGTTCCTTGAGAACTCAACAGCGTGCCAAAAGTCAACGCCAAATATGTTGATACCCCGTCCGGTCGGCAGGTTTCCTGCTGGTGGACGAGGTTCCTTTGAAGAAACA
>NZ_JAAVJB010000106.1 GCF_012034385.1 Streptomyces spiramenti | reverse complement strand
GGCGGTGTCCGACCGGCCCCCGCCCTCGCCCTCACCAGCGGCCGGGGCTGCGAGCCCGGCCGCCGTCCCTGGTGCCGGTGTCCGTGGTGCCGGTGTCCCGCGTTCCGTGGTCCCGCCTCTGCGCGCCGCCCGTCCGCGTGCCCGCCGCATCCGCACCCTCCACTCCCGGAGCACCGCGCCGAGCGGCGCGGTGCCCCCATTGGTAGGGGGCTCTCGGGAGCGGTTGCCAGATGGCGTGAGGGGCTGCGCGCGCCAGCCGGCTGCGCTGGCGCGCGGGGCGCCGGGGCGGGTCCGCGCGGGCCGTCGGCAGGAACGCCGCCCCACCCGTAGCCGCCCCCCACCCGCAGCCGTCCCAGGCCGGGTGGGGGCAGTGTCAGACCCCGGAACCGATGTCGAACAGGTCGAGGCCGACGATCGTCTCGGAGCCGGCGCCGAAGGCGGTCACCAAGGCGTATCCGACCGCCGCGTCGAGCGGGGTGACCCTGCCGGCCGTCCGGTACCAGCGGGTGGCCACCCGACCGGCCGGCTCGTGCCGGCGGTGCGGCTCCTCGCGGATCTTGCCGAGCGGGCGGCGCGGCAGCCGCAGCGGTCCGAGGACCCGCCGGCTGCGGTGGAGTCTGCTGCGGGTGTCGCTGAAGGGGTGGAGATGGACGATCCGGTCCGGCAGGAAGACCCGCGTCCGGCGCGCCCGCCGCGTCCAACCGCTCCGGCCCGCCCGTACCCGCGCCCGCCTGCCGTCGACCGTCAGCCGCAGCCTGCGGCTGTCCCGGCTGCCCATCCGCACCTCGCGGTCGGTACGGGCCCCGGCGTCGCGCTCCAGCCTGACGGTCGGAACGGTGTCGCCGCGGACCTCGACCCAGCCCTCGATCACCCGGCCGGTCAGGGTGATCCGCCCGAAGCGGTCGTCGAGCACGACGAGGTCGACATCGGCGGGGAACCCGTCCTTGTGGCGTGCCATGGACCATGGATACCAGCGGCAGCGGACGCCGGGTCCCCGGACGTGTCCCGATCCTGTACCGGTACGGTCTGCGTGCCGGGGCACCCGGATGCGGCCGGACGCGGGCGCGGGTGGCTGCGCGACGGAGTGGACCGACATGGACACGACGGACGGCGCAGGAACTCAGGGACCGGCGCGGGACGTCTGGAGAGGTATGAACGGCAGCGGAACCCACGGCAGCACCGGCGCGGACGCGTTCGACGACGCGGACCGGCAAGGGCCGGGCGCCTCGTCCGAGCGACCGGGCGAAGAGGCACGCCGCCGGGGGCGCCGCCGGCGGACCACGGTGCTGGCCGTCGTCGCCGCGTCCTGGCTGGCCGCCGGCCTGGCGGTGGTGTGGTTGGACTGGCCGGTCACCGCCGAGGCGGACCGCCCTCACGCGGGTGGGGAGTGGGAGCCGATCCTGGCGGCACCGCTGGCGGACCGCGTAGGGACGGGCACCGTCTGGGCCGGCGACCGGCTGGTGGTGTGGGGCGGTCGCGCGCCCACCGCCGACGCGGGGGCCGTCGAGGGGTTCACCGACGGCGCCGTGTGGTCACCGTCCGGGGAATGGCGCGCGATGGCCGAGCCGCCGCCAGGGTTGGCGCCTGCGCCCGGCGGCTTCGCCCGCTGGACCGGCGAGGAGGTGCTGTTCGGCCCGGTGGTCGCGACGAACCGGGCCGACGACGACACCGACCGGCCGCGCGGCGGCGGGCTCCTCGCCTACGACCCGGCCGGGGACAGCTGGCGCGAGATCGACCTGGCGGGCGAACGACTGACGGTGGGCGGCGCCGACGAGCCGGGCTACGCGGCGGTCATGACCGGCGGCGAGCTGATCCTCGGCCACCCGGCCGCCGTCACCACGGACGAGGACGCGCCGGGTGTCGTGGCCGTCGACCCCGAGGACGGCGCACTGCGCCACCTCGCGCCCGGCCCCTACGCCCCCGACGGCGAGCCGCCGGCGGACGACGAGGACTCGCCGGAGAGCGCCGACACCGACACCGACACCGGTGTCGGGGCCGGCGGCCCCGGCGGTGAAGTGCGGCTGGTACCGGCGCCGGACCGCGTGGTCGCCGTCGTCGCCGACGGCACCGAGACCTGGGTGCTGGCGCTCGGCAGCGGCGAGTGGCGGCAGACCGAGCCGCCGCCGATCACCGGCGACGACCGGTACGTCACCGTGGTCGCCGCGGGCGGGCAGCTGCTCTTCCTCGACGACAGTGCACCGCACGCCTACGACATCGCCGCCGACCAGTGGCGGGAACTGGAACCGCCGCCCACCGAGGTCGGACGGCACGGCATCGGGCACCACTTCCGCTGGACGGGCGAGGCCGCGCTGGCGCCCGGCCGCGTCTACCACCCCGCCGACGACACCTGGTCGGAGCTGCCGGGACCGCCGCTGGCGGAGGGGGAGAAGCTCACCGACCCCTACGTGAGCTGGAGCGGCGAGGCGCTCGTCGTCTTCGGCGGACCCCGCACCGTCTGTCAGGAGGACGCCGAGCGGTGCGAGGCACCGGAGACCACCCCGGACACGCTGGCCGGTTGGGTCTACATCGGCTGAGGCCGCCGACCGACCGCCTCGGCCCCGGCGCGCCGCCCCGACCGGTCGTCCCGCCCGCCCGGCGCGACGACCGGGCCGGTCCGCCGACTCAGCTGCCCGACTCGGCCCGCGGCTTCGGGGGAGTGCCGCGCCCCATGGCGCGGGTGAGGGCGATCTCGATCACGACCCGTTCCGGGTTGGGCTTCGGCGTCCGCCCGTAGCGCTCGGCGTACCGGCGGACCGCGTCCTCGACCGCCGCCGGGTCCTCGTTGACGGTGGCGACGCCCTCCAGGGTCGCCCACCGACCGCGGTGCACCTGGCAGACGGCCGCGGGCAGGCCCCGCTCGCCGGCGGCGCGGACGTGGGCGACCTTGGTCCGGAAGCTGCTGGTGATGACCCGGGCGAGACCGGCGTCCGGGTCGTAGGTGACGCCCACGGGTGTGACGTGCGGCGTGCCGTCCGGTCGGGGAAGGCTCAGCGTGCACAGGTGGTGTTCACGCCAGAATGCCAGGTAGTCGGAGTCGGGGTTCCGCGGGTCGAGGGCCATGGCCCGAGGATAGGCCCGGTGGCGCGGACCGCGGTGCGGGTTCCCTCTCCTGCCCCCACCCGCCGTGCGAGGAGCCCGGCCTCCGGCACCACCGGCACCACCCGCACAACTCTTGATCAGGGGCCCTGGCACATGCGCCTTGAGTGTCCTAGACTCAACTTTGCATAGTCGAGATCTGCAAGGAGGAGCGTCCGCACGTGAACGCCGAGCTGACCAACCGGAGCCGGGACGCGATCAGCGCCGCCAACGAGCGGGCGCTCACGGACGGCCATCCGGACATCACCCCCGTCCACCTGCTCCTCGCCCTGCTGTCGGGCGAGGAGAACGAGAACATCCAGGACCTCCTGGCTGCCGTCGACGCCGACCAGGCGGTGCTGCGCGGCGGTGCCGAGCGGCTGCTCGGCGCGCTGCCGAGCGTCCAGGGCTCCTCCGTCGCCCGCCCGCAGCCCAACCGCGAGCTGCTCGCCGTCATCGCCGACGCCTCCCAGCGGGCGCGCGAGCTGGGTGACAGCCACGTCTCCACCGAACACCTGCTGGTGGGCCTCGCCGCGAAGGGCGGCCGTACCGCCGACCTGATGCGGGAGAACGGTGCCACCGCCAAAGCGCTGGCCGAGGCGTTCCAGCAGAACCGTGGGAGCCGCCGCGTGACCTCCGAGGACCCCGAAGGCAGCTACAAGGCGCTGGAGAAGTTCGGCACCGACCTCACCGCCGCCGCCCGCGAGGGCCTGCTCGACCCGGTGATCGGCCGCGACCACGAGATCCGCCGCGTGGTGCAGGTGCTCTCCCGCCGCACCAAGAACAACCCGGTCCTGATCGGGGAGCCCGGCGTCGGCAAGACCGCCGTCGTCGAAGGGCTGGCGCAGCGCGTGGTCAAGGGCGACGTCCCGGAATCGCTGCGCAACAAGCGCCTCGTCTCCCTCGACCTCGGCGCCATGGTCGCCGGCGCCAAGTACCGCGGCGAGTTCGAGGAGCGGCTGAAGACCGTGCTGGCCGAGATCAAGGAGAGCGACGGCCAGATCATCACCTTCATCGACGAGCTGCACACCGTCGTCGGCGCCGGAGCCGGCGGGGACTCCGCGATGGACGCGGGCAACATGCTCAAGCCGATGCTCGCCCGGGGCGAGCTGCGCATGGTCGGCGCCACCACGCTCGACGAGTACCGCGAGCGGATCGAGAAGGACCCCGCGCTGGAACGCCGCTTCCAGCAGGTCCTCGTCGCCGAGCCCACCGTCGAGGACTCCGTCGCGATCCTCCGCGGGCTCAAGGGCCGCTACGAGGCGCACCACAAGGTCCAGATCGCCGACAGTGCGCTGGTCGCCGCCGCCGCGCTCTCCGACCGCTACATCACCTCCCGCTTCCTGCCGGACAAGGCCATCGACCTCGTCGACGAGGCCGCCTCGCGGCTGCGGATGGAGATCGACTCCTCGCCGGTGGAGATCGACGAGCTCCAGCGCGCCGTCGACCGCCTCCGCATGGAGGAACTGGCGCTGGCCAACGAGTCGGACACCGCCTCCCGGGAGCGGCTGGCGCGGCTGCGCGCCGACCTCGCCGACCGCGAGGAGGAGCTGCGGGAGCTGACCGCCCGCTGGGAGAAGGAGAAGAAGTCCCTCAACCAGGTCGGTGAACTCAAGGAGCGCATCGACGAGTTGCGCGGCCAGGCCGAACGCGCCGAGCGCGACGGCGACTTCGGTACCGCCTCCAAGCTGCTCTACGGCGAGATCCCCGAGGTCGAGCGCCAGTTGGAGGAGGCGGCGCAGGCCGAGCAGGAAGCCGCCCGCGACACCATGGTCAAGGAGGAGGTCGGCCCGGACGACATCGCCGACGTGGTCTCCGCCTGGACCGGCATCCCCGCCGGCCGCCTCATGGAGGGCGAGACGGAGAAGCTGCTGCGGATGGAGGAGGAGCTGGGACGCCGCCTCATCGGGCAGGCCGAGGCGGTGCGCGCCGTCTCCGACGCGGTGCGGCGCTCCCGCGCGGGCGTCGCCGACCCGGACCGTCCCACCGGTTCCTTCCTCTTCCTCGGCCCCACCGGCGTGGGGAAGACCGAACTGGCCAAGGCGCTCGCCGACTTCCTCTTCGACGACGAGCGGGCGATGGTCCGCATCGACATGAGCGAGTACAGCGAGAAGCACTCCGTGGCGCGGCTCGTCGGAGCCCCTCCCGGCTACGTCGGGTACGAGGAGGGCGGCCAGCTCACCGAGGCCGTCCGGCGCCGCCCCTACACGGTGGTGCTGCTCGACGAGGTGGAGAAGGCCCACCACGAGGTCTTCGACATCCTGCTCCAGGTCCTCGACGACGGCCGCCTCACCGACGGCCAGGGCCGGACCGTCGACTTCCGCAACACCATCCTGATCCTCACCTCCAACCTGGGCAGCCAGCACCTGCTGGACCCGGCCGCCGACACCGGCGCCCGGCGCGAGCAGGTCATGGCGGCGGTGCGGTCCGCGTTCCGCCCCGAGTTCCTCAACCGGCTCGACGACGTGGTGATCTTCGAGCCGCTGCGGGGTGACGAGCTGTCGCGCATCGCCCAGCTCCAGATCGACGCGTTGCAGCGGCGGCTGCGCGACCGCCGCCTGACCCTGGAGGTCACCCCCGAGGCGCTCCAGTGGCTCGCGGTCGAGGGCAACGACCCCGCCTACGGCGCCCGCCCGCTGCGCCGGCTGGTGCAGACGGCGATCGGTGACCGGCTGGCCCGCGAGATCCTGTCCGGCGACATCCGCGACGGGGACACCGTCGCTGTGGACGTCGGGCTCTCCGAGGGGCTGCGTGTGGAACGCACCGCCTGACCCGGCATGGGCGAGGGGCCCGGTCCGCACCAGCCGGCGCGGGCCGGGCCCCTCCCACGTCCGGGTGCGGCGGTGCCCCACCGGCCCCGCGCCCCACTGCTCCCGCCGCCCCGCCCCCGCGCCGCACGTCGAACCGCCGTGACACCGGGGCGGCGAGACGGAGAGGCGGTGGCCCACGGTGCGGGGGCGTGCGGGGCGCGTCACGTTTCGGCGGGGTGCGCCGGGACCACTGCGCGGGTTGTCAGGTCGGGGGCCCCATGAGAGAGGATGGAGGGAGTCCGAAGCCTCGACGAAGGGACCCCTCTCGTGTCTGTCGACCCGTCCTCGATCCCCAGCTTCGGAGGGCAGCAGCAGCCGCAGCAGCCCGCTGCGAAGAAGCCACTGGGGCCGATCAAGCCCGACGCCGATCTGGTCAAGCAGCTGCTGGACCAGATGAAGCTGAAGTATGTGGTCGACAAGGAAGGCGACCTCGTCGCCCCCTGGGAGAACTTCCGCACCTACTTCATGTTCCGCGGCGAGAAGGCCCAGCGGATCTTCTCGGTGCGGACCTTCTACGACCGCAAGCACGACATCGAGGAGAAGCCGCGTCTCCTGGAGGTCATCAACGAGTGGAACCGCCGCACCCTGTGGCCGAAGGTCTACACCCACACCCACGACGACGGCACCGTCCGCCTCATCGGTGAGATCCAGATGCTGATCGGCACCGGCGTGGCGCTGGACCACTACGTGTCCTCCACCGTCAGCTGGATCCGCGCCTCCATCGAGTTCGACAAGTGGCTCGTCCAGGAGCTGGGCCTCGCCCAGGACGCCGACGAGGCCGAGGGTGGCGGCGCGGGCGAGGTCACCAACGGTGCCGACGTCTCCGACACCGAGGTCGGCCCGACCGCGGCCAAGGACGACACCGCCACCGACACCGGCGACGTCTCCGGCGAAGAGGGCGACACCCCCCGCCGCGACGGCTGACCCACCGGGCGCACCGGGCGGCCCAGGGCCGCCGAAGCGCCCCGCGCACGAGGGCGACACGGCAGGGCGGCGAGCACCGCACGCGGTCCACGCGCACCCGAGGGGCGCGGTGGGAGGAACACCTCCCGCCGCGCCCCTCGGGCGTCGGCGCCGCACGGCAGGAGCCCCGGGCGCGCGACGCCCGGGGCTCCTGCCGAACTCCGGCCACTCCGCCCGCTCCGGGCCCGGCCGACGCGAGACCGCCGACCGCCGCGCGGCCGGTCAGACCACCTTGGTGTCGGCCTCCGCGAAGTGGCACGCGACCGGGTGGCCGGTACCGCGGTCCTTGAGCACCGGCTCCTCCGTGGCGCAGATGTCCTGCGCCTTCCAGCAGCGGGTCCGGAACCGGCAGCCGCTGGGCGGGTCGATCGGGCTGGGGACGTCGCCGGTGAGGACGGTCCGGCGGCGCATCCGCTCCCGCCGCGGGTCCGCCAGCGGAGCCGCGGAGATCAGCGCCTGCGTGTACGGGTGGGACGGCGCCCGGTACACCTGGTCGCGCGGGCCGGTCTCGACGACCTTGCCCAGGTACATCACCGCGACCTGGTCCGAGATGTGGCGGACCACCGACAGGTCGTGCGCGATGAACACGTACGCCAGGCCCAGCTGGTCCTGGAGGTCCTCCAGGAGGTTGACGACACCGGCCTGGACCGAGACGTCCAGCGCGGAGACCGGCTCGTCCATCACCAGCAGCTTCGGGGCCAGCGCCAGCGCGCGGGCGATGCCGATGCGCTGCCGCTGCCCACCGGAGAACTCGTGCGGGTAGCGGTTGCCGTGCTCCGGGCTCAGCCCGACCAGCCGCAGCAGCTCCGCCACCCGGTCCGGGCCGCCGTCCCGCCAGCGGCCCTGCACCTTCAGCGGCTCGGCGATGATGTCGTTCACCGGCAGCTTGGGGTTGAGCGAGGCCATCGGGTCCTGGAAGACCATGCCCGCGTTCCGGCGGAACGCCTGCATCTCGCCGCCCTTGAGACCGGTGATCTCCCGGCCCTCGAAGCGGACGGAGCCGGCGGTCGGCTTGATCAGCTGGAGGATGGCCCGCCCGGTGGTGGACTTCCCGCAGCCGGACTCACCGACCACGCCGAGCGTCTGCCCGGCGTCCACGCCCAGGCTGACCTTGCTGACCGCCTGGACCTGGCCGGTGACCCGCCGCAGCAGACCCGAGCCGTGGACGGGGAAGTTCACGACGAGGTCGCGCACCTCCAGCAGACGCGGCCCGTCCTCGGTCGCGGACTTCGCCTCGGCCGCCGTGCCGGTGGCGCCGGGCGCGGTCGGTTCGGCCGGAGCTCCCGGTGCGTCCGGTGCGGTCCTGCCGGAGGTCGCCGTCATCGCCCCTCCTCACTTTCGGTACCCGTGCCGTCGGAGGGCACGGTCTGGGCGTCGGGGTGGAAGAACGCGGTGGGGTCCTCCGCCTCGGCGAGCTTGTCGCTGTGGTGGCAGGCCGCCCAGTGTCCCTCGCCGAGGTCGTCGAGAGCCGGCTCGCTCTCCCGGCAGACGTCCGTGGCCAGCGGGCAGCGCGGCGAGAACGGGCAGCCACGGGGCAGGCTGATCAGCGAGGGCGGGGTGCCGTTGATCGGACGCAGCCGGCCCTCGGTGTCGCCCTCCAGCGAGGGGATCGACCCCAGCAGACCGGCGGTGTACGGCATGCGCGGCTCGTAGAAGACCTGGTCGGTGTGGCCGACCTCCACGGGCTTGCCGGCGTACATCACCAGGGTCTTGTGCGCCATGCCGGCGATCACCCCGAGGTCGTGGGTGATCATGAGGATCGCGGCGTTCACCGCGTCCTTGACCTCCAGCAGCTTCTCCAGGATCTGCGCCTGGACCGTGACGTCGAGCGCGGTCGTCGGCTCGTCGGCGATGATCACGTCGGGGTTGTTGATGATCGCCATGGCGATCATCACCCGCTGGCGCATGCCGCCGGAGAACTCGTGCGGGTAGGCCCGCAGCCGCTTGTCGGCCTGCGGGATGCCGACGAGGTCCAGCATCTCCTTGGCCCGGGCCAGCGCCTCGCGGCGCGGCACCAGGTGGTGCGCGAGGACCGCCTCGGCGAGCTGGTCGCCGATGGCGTGGACCGGGTTGAGCGAGGTCATCGGGTCCTGGAAGATCATCGCGATCTTCTCGCCCCGCAGCGCCCGCTGCTGGCCCGGCCGCATCGTCAGCAGGTCCTCACCGCGGTAGGTGACACTGCCCCGGACGCGGGCGCTCTTGGGGAGCAGCCCCATGACGGCCATGGAGGAGACCGACTTGCCGGAGCCGGACTCGCCGACGATGCCGAGGACCTCCCGCGCGTGCAGCGTGTAGCTGACGCCGCGGACCGCCCGGACGACGCCGTCGTCGGTGGGGAACTCGACCGTGAGGTTCTCGACCTTGAGGATCTCTTCGTCGAGCGGGGGCTTGGCGTCGGAGAGGGAGTAGGCGGTGTGGACCTCCTCGGCCGCCTCGCTGACGGCGTCGACCGCGGCCGAGGCCGTGTTCAGCGTCCCCGAGGTGTCGAGGGGAGGGTTGATGGTCATCAGTCACGCACCCGGTTCTGTCGGGGGTCGAAGGCGTCGCGCAGGCCGTCACCGATGAAGTTGACCGACAGCGCGATGCCGATGATGAAGACGCCGGGCCAGTAGAAGAGCCACGCGCGCGTCATCATGGCGGTCTGGTAGTCGGTGATGAGGCGGCCGAGCGAGGTGTCCGGCGGCTGCACGCCGATCCCCAGGAAGGACAGGCCGGTCTCCAGCAGCACCGCCGCGGCGATCGCCAGCGTCACCGAGACGATGATGATGCCGACCACGTTGGGCACCAGGTGGCGGAAGATGATCCGCTTGGCCGAGGTGCCCACCGACCGGGCCGCCTCGACGAACTCCTTCTCCCGCAGCGACAGCACCTCGCCGCGGACGAGCCGCGCGGTCTGCGTCCAGGTGACCAGGCCGAGCATGATGCCGAGCACCACGATGCCCTGCCGGCCCGCCATCGCGGCGACCACGGCGGCGATCACCAGCGTCGGGATGGTGATCATGACGTCGGTGATCCGCATCAGGACGGCCTCGGCCCAGCCGCGGAAGTACCCCGCGCAGGCGCCGATGACGGTGCCGATGACGGTGGCGACCGTGCCGACGAGGAAGGCGACGGTCAGCGAGACCTGCGTGCCGCGCATCACCACGGCGAAGTAGTCACGGCCGATGTCGTCCTGCCCGAAGGGGTGTTCGCCCCAGGAGATGCCGCCGCCACCGAGGAAGGAGGGCCACACGCCCAGCGTCGGCCGGCCGCCCTCCAGGACCACACCGGTCGCGGTGGGGCTCTTGTCCCACCAGCCGGGGATCGGTCCCCAGCCGATGGAGGTGGCGGCGAGGGCGAGGATGAACCCGAAGAGGGCCATGCCGACCAGCGCGCCGCGGTGTCGGAAGAACCGCGCCCGCACCAGCTGGAACTGGGTGCGTGAGGCGACGTTCATGCCCTGGGCGGCGTCGTCGGCCGAACCGGGGGTGGGCGGCGTCCCGGCCGGCTGCGCGGATTTCTTGCGCATCATTTCGAACTCCTGTCAGGACAGCCGGATACGCGGGTCGAGGAAGGCGTAGGCGATGTCGGCGATCATGTTGAAGACGACGATCGCTCCGCCCGCCACCAGGAAGAACGCCATGATCGGCATGGGGTCGCCCTGTTCGATGCCGTCTTGCAGCAGCGTTCCCATCGCCTTCCAGCCGAAGACCCGTTCGGTGATGACCGCGCCACCGATGAGGGTGCCGATGTCGTAGGCGGTCAGCGTGGTGATGGGGATCATGCCGTTGCGCAACGCGTGGCGGGTGATGACCGCACGCTCCGTCAGGCCCTTCGCGCGGGCGGTCCGCACGTAGTCCTGGTTCATGACCTCCAGCATGCTGGCGCGCGTGTACCGGGTGTACGAGGCCAGCGAGACCAGCACCAGGGCCAGCGTCGGCAGCAGCAGGTGCCCCGCGGAGTCCAGGCTGTGCTGCCAGAACGTTCCCTCGAAGTTCGGGGTGGACGGGCCGATGGTGGAGATCACCCGGCCGCGGATGCGGCCGTGGGCGGCGTACCCGGCGAACGCCTGCAGCACGCGGTCCACGAAGATCACCGCGGCGGTGAAGAGGCCGGTGAGGACCGCGGCCGGGATGGCCTGGCGGCGGAACAGCTCCCCGCCGAAGAACCAGCCGATCCCGGCGCAGACGGCGGCGGTGAGCAGCGCCAGCAACAGGAGCGTCAGCAGGTTGGGGTCGTTCAGGACCGGCCCGAAGGCGAAGTAGCAGACCACACCGACGGCGGCCGAGGCCAGCGCGGCCCGCATCGGCGGGCTCGTGAAGTCGAGGCCGGAGACCAGCGTGGTGATGGCGACGGCGCCGGCGAAGGCGGTGAGCGCGACCACGACGGGGCCGAGCCCCGGGTCGGCGAACCAGCCGGTCGCGGAGAGCACCAGCAGCAGGAGCGCCATGGCGCCCGCCGTCGAGCCGAAGACCGTCCAGCGGGTGCGGCGGTCGACGACCAGCACCCCGCTGCACACGGCACCCGTCAGCAGCGAGAGCGCGACCACCATCACCAGCGAGAGTGTGGGGTCCTGCAGCCAGTCGTTGATGTCGACGGCGATGTACTGCTTCAGGAGGGTGCCGACCCAGAACAGCGGCAGTGAGAAGCAGACGAACGCGACAAAGGTGACCGACTGGTCGAAGGCGCTGTACTGCCGCAGGGCGGAGATGACGCCGATGGCGATGCCGAAGACGATGGCCAGCACCGTCGCCGCGGCGAGGAGCTGGAGGGTGGCGGGGAACGCGGTGCCGAGCATCGCGTTGACGTCCTGGCCCTGGCGGTTGACCCCGAGGTCACCCGTGAGCGCGCTGCCGAGCCAGAGGAGGTAGCGGATGAGGACCGGCTTGTCGAGGTTCATCCGCTCGGTGATGGTGGCCATCGCCGCTTCCCGCTCGTTGTCGGGTAGCTGACGTGCCTCCTCCAGCGGATCGTTGGCGTTGGCGGCCAGCATGAACATGACCGCGGTCGCGGCCAGGAACACCCATAGCGAGACGAAGAGCCGCCGCGCGATGAAGACGAGCATGGCGCAGACTCCTGAAGGGTTCCGTGAGATCAGTGAGATCTGTGGGAGATGGTGACAGTGGTACGCGGACGGGGCCGGGGGGCTCTGAGGCCCCCCGGCCCCGCGCTGTGCGTGTTGTCCGGCGAAGGGGCGGCGGCGCGTGTCCGCCGCCCCGACGCTCGGCTGACTTCAGGAGGTCAGCGGGTCCACTTCTGCATGTTCCACACGATGTCCGACTGCGCCGGGTTGGGAACGACGTTCTGCACGTCGTCCGCCCAGGCGGCCATGCCGGGGTGGTTGAAGAGCGGCACCGAGACGCCGTCCTCCCACAGGATCGTGGAGATCTCACTGATGACGCGGGTCTTCTCGTCCTCGTCGACGGTCACCAGGATCTCGTCGAGGAGGGCGTCCAGGTCGGGGTTGGAGTAGCAGCCGTTGTTGTTGCCCTTGCCGCTGGCGGAGCACTCGTCCGGGGTGGAGTAGGTGGAGTTCCAGCCGGAGATGAGCGCGGAGCCGGACCAGGCGGCCATCGCCACGTCGTAGCGGTTGGTGTAGAGCGCGCCGTCCTGGGCGAAGAAGTCGCCGTGGGCCTCGAAGTCGACGTCGAAGCCGGCCTCGCTGCAGGCGTCCTGGATCAGCTGGCCCTGCGCGTTGCGGCGGGGGTTGTCCAGCGTCCGCAGGCGGACGGTGGTGCCGACCGCGTCCTCGTCCTCAAGGATCTCGCGGGCGCCGTCGATGTCCTGCTCGGCGAACTCGTCCGGCATGGAGTTGCTGACGACGTCGTCGTAGAACGGGTCCAGCGGGTGGGCGACGAGGGTGTTGCGGACCTCCGCCTCCTCGTCGATCGGGCGGATCAGGTTCTGCACCAGGGTCTCGCGCGGCAGGCACTTCATCCAGGCCTCACGCAGCGGGAGGCTCTCGGCGAAGACGCCGGACTCGAAGTTGAAGGTGTTGTGCTCGTAGAGGTACTGGTCGAAGACCTCGACCTCGACGCCGCTCAGCGCCTCCAGCTGGTCCCGCAGGTCGGAGGAGGGCTGCGGCGACATGATGTCGATCTCGCCGTTCTGCAGCGCCTGCGCCTGCGCGTCCTGCGCGATGTAGCGGAAGATGACCTCGTCGGCCGCGGCGGGCTCGCCCCAGTACTCCTCGTTGGGGACCAGGGTCAGCTGCTCGCCGGGGGAGTAGGAGCCGATGGTGAACGGGCCGGAGGAGGGGATCAGCGCCTCGTCGGGCAGGCCGCCGTCGATGATCCAGCCGGTCTTGAAGAACTCGACGGCGTCGGCCAGGGCGGTCTCGGCTTCCTCGATGCCGCCGTGCTCACGCTCGCTGTGCGGGGTGGAGTAGTCCCAGTCGACACCCTTGATGATGTCGATGAGCTCGTCCGCGCTCTCCAGGCCGCCCTGCTCGGCGACGACGTGGGCGGGCATGATCGTGGTGTTGCCCTGGCCCGGACCGGCACCCTCCCAGTCGGCGTACGGGGTGAGGTACTCGAGCGTGAACTCCTTGTCGCCCGACTCGCACTCCGGCATCTTGGTGTCCTCGATGCCGGCGGTGCCGGGAGCGGAGAAGTCGAGGAACCCGCCCTGCTGGCTCCACCACATCAGCGCGTCGTCGCAGTCGATCGGCGTGCCGTCCGACCAGGCCGCGTCCGGGTGGAAGGTGTAGGTGACCGTCAGCGGGTCCTCGTTGACGACCTCGTAGCTGCCGAACTCCTCGTTCGGGGTGATCGCCCCGCCCTCACCGAAGAACCAGAAACCGGTGGTGACCTGGTAGGTGGCGACGGAGTTCGCGGCGAGGTTGCCGTCGGACGTGGTGGAGTTCCACGTCGTCCATTCCTGCTCGTAGCCCAGAGTGATGGTCCCGCCGCCACCGCCGTCGTTCTGCGTGTCGTCACTGCTGCCGTTGTCGCTGCCGTCGCTGCCGCAAGCGGTGAGGACGAGAGCCCCACCCATTGCTGCCGCAACCAGCTTCGACGTCCTGCCGAAACGGGTCATCTCCGGGCCTTCCACGATGAGGTCACTTCGGGTGTGAAGTTCCCGAGAGCTTCCTCACTAGTGGTCCGACTCACAAGGGCGGGGCGACGACCGTTGTGCAGACGAGATGCAAGCCACGCTGACCTGTGACCAAAAGGCAGCGGCAAATCGCACTCAAGTGGACATAAGGTAGTTGCGGTGTAGCGGTCTACGTGCGTAGCTGTTCGCAATACGGGCAACCGGCGGGTAACCAAAGGGTCGTTGCGGGGTGAACATCTGAACCCCCTTGACCCCGGGGGGATGGAAACCCCGTCGAGTTGCGGGAAAACGCTGTGGACGTACGGCATTTCGTGGTTCGGTGGTCGTGCGGGTCCGGCAGGCCCGAGCAGCCCACCCCTCACTGCGTGCATGCGGGAGCAGCCATGCTCACCACGATCGACACCACCTACTCCGACACCAGGGCCGCCGACCTCGCCTGGGAGCTCGGCCGAGGGCCGCAGCCGTCCCTCGCGACCCTCGACCTCGAACTCGACGGCGACCACGTGCAGCTCCGCGTCCTCGGCGCCTCGCACCAGGTGCTGCTCCGCTCCGGGGACGCCACCTGCTCGGAGACGGTGGCCTGCCTGCCGGGCAGCCGCACCCCGCTGCCGATGGGCGTCTCCAAGCGCATCGGCGAGATCGACTACGAGTTCGCCGCCCGGGTCGAGACCCTCAGTCCGGGCTCCTTCGGCGGGCGGGCGCAGGAGCTCCTCGCCCTGGTGGCCGACCACCCCCACGGCCTCGCCGCGACCTTCCCCGGCGCCCCGGACGCGTTCACGGCGCTGCTCGCCCACCGCCACGACGGCCAGGTCCACTGGCGCACCTGGCACTCCTACCCGCAGGAGTGCCGACTCGTCGCCACCCGCACCCGGGTCGCCGTCCGACGCCGCGACGACGAGCCCGACACCGGTCCGGCCGACCGCGCCGCCGAGGGCGACCCGGTCGACCACGGCGGCCGTCGCGCCGAGCACGCCGGTGCCCACGCGGGCGGGGTCGGGGGCGGCTCACCGTCCCCCTACTGAACCTCCGGCAGTGCGGCCCCCGCCCGCTGCGTCCGGGTTCGAACGCCGCCGGGCGTGCGTGCGATGCGGCCCCAACTTCCACCCCTGCGGGTGACGTTGCCGTCACGAAACGTCCCGTAGCGTGCGAGACATGATCGACTCCACCGAGGCCGCCCCCGGCGGCGCCGCCGGCGGTCCGCCTCCCGCCGCGGACGCCGGGCGGTCCGCGGCCGGTGGGGCGGTCGATCCCCCGGCCACGACGGCCGAGGCGGCGGCCGGGGCTCCGGGGCCGTCGGCGGTACCGGACGAAGCCGCGGCGGAGTCGGCAGGCGGTCCCACCGAACCGCCGCTCTCCGGCAGGCTGCCGGTCGCCGACGGCACGGGCCGGTTCCTCGTCCTGCTGGCCGTCTTCGTCTGCGCCGCCTGCGGTCTGGTCTACGAGCTGACCCTGATCGCCGTCGCGGACCACCTGGTGGGGGACACCGTCACCCAGACCTCCGTGGTGCTGTCGTTCATGGTCTTCGCCATGGGCATCGGCTCCCTCGCCGCCAAGCGGCTCCGCACCCGCGCCTCCCTCGGCTTCGGCCTGCTGGAGGCGGTCCTGGCGCTGGTCGGCGGCACCTCGACCCTGGTGCTGTTCGCCGTGCAGCTCTGGATCGGTGAGATCCGCCCTGTGCTGTTCGCATTTGCACTCGTCATCGGTTTCCTCATCGGCATGGAGATGCCACTGCTGATGACGCTCATCCAGCGGATCCGGCGGCAGGACGCCGGGGGCGCCGTCGCCGATCTCTCGGCGGCCGACTACGTCGGGGCGCTGCTGGGCGGCCTGGCCTTCCCGTTCCTGCTGCTGCCGCACCTCGGGCGCCTCAACGCCGCCCTGCTCACCGGCGTGGTCAACGCCGTCGCGGGCGGGGCCGTGGTGCTCTGGCTCTTCCACCGCGACCTGACCCGCCGCGGTCGGGCCCTGCTGGTGTCGGTCAGTGCCGCCGTCGTCGTCGCGCTGGCCGCCGCGGTGACCCTCGGCGCCTCGCTCGACGAGGCGGTCACCCGGAGCGTGGAACGTGCGGCCGGGCAGTCGGAGCAGACCGCGGACGCCGGCCCGGTCGGGGACGGCGGGGGTGACCGCGCCGCCCCGGGCGCCGCCGGGGAGGAATGACCCGGAGGTCCGACGCCCGCCCGCCGACACCGCGCGGGGCGGTGGGGAACGGGGGCCGCGACGGGCCGGGTTCGCCCAATGCGGCGCGCGCCCCCACGTGGGCGCCCTCCCAGTGGGTAGGCTCCGCCCCATGGAGCACGAGATCTTCGTACCGTTCTCAGCCACCGTGGTGCGGGCCGCGCTCGCAGAACAGGAACGCGTCGCCCGCTGCGTTCCGGGCTTCCAGGTGGAGCCGGGGGACGACCCCGACGCGCTCGCGGGCCGACTGCGCCTCCGCATCGGCGGCTCCACCATCACCTACCGCGGCACCGTGACGCTCACCGGACGCGGCGAGGGCGTCGACGTCGACGCCGTGGCGTCCGAGGCGCGCGGCAACGGCGCCGTGCGGGTGCGGCTGACCGTCGTGCCGCGCCCCGTCGAGGACGGCTCCGGAACGACGCTGTCCTACACCGGCAGCACCGAGGCGACCGGCCGACTGGCGGAGGTCGAGGCCGCCCAGCGGGAGACGGCCGCCAGGAGGCTGCTGGATCGTTTCACCGAGGCACTCGTCGGTGAGATCGACGCGGCGGAGCCGCCCGCAGCAGCGCCGCGCGACGACGACGACCAGCCCGCGATTCCGGGAATCCCCGGGCCGGGCAAGGGCGACGCCGACCCGCCCCGAGCCGCCGGCACGACCGACGCGGCACCGGCCGACGCGACCGACGCGACGCCACGCGGCGACACGGGCGCGGAGGCGTCCGGCGGCGAGTCCGCGCCCGGCGACGAGCCCGCAGCGGCGTCCCCCGACGCCGGGAGCACGGCGACCGACGAGCGCCCGCAGGCGGAGCCGACCGGGGGAGACGGAGCCGCCGCCGATGACGCGTCCGCCGACACCGCTGCCGCTGCCGCCGCCGAGACCGATGACGAATCGGTGGAGGGCGGACAGGACGGACAGGACGGACAGGACGGACAGGACGGACAGGGCGGCGGGTCGCGGGAGCAGCACGGGGAGGCCGGCGACGCCGACACCGGTCAGAAGCCGCGCACGGAGAGCGAGTTCAGCGGTCGCGACCCACACCTCGACGGCCTCGGCGACGGCCACGGCGATGGGGAGGCCGGG
>NZ_JAAVJB010000105.1 GCF_012034385.1 Streptomyces spiramenti | reverse complement strand
CCGGCGGGGTGTCCCGGCGGGCGCTGCTCGCCACCGGCGGCGGCGCGGCGGCGCTCGGGCTGGTGGTGGGCACCGGCGGCGGCGTGGCGGGGGCCCGTGCCGCGCAGGAGAAGGGGGCGACCCCCCTCAGCGCGGTCGGCGAGGCGTCGGTCCCGTTCCACGGTCGTCACCAGCCCGGCATCACCACCCCGGCGCAGGCCCACGGCCACCTGCTCGGCTTCGACCTGGTCGCCGCGGATGCCGCGGACTCCAGCCGTGCCGCCGCCCTGCTGCTCCGCCGTTGGACGGAGCTGTCGGCGGCGCTGATGGCGGGCGAACCCGGGGACCGGGACACCGGAGTCGCGCTGGACGCCGGGCCCTCCTCGCTGACGGTCACCATCGGCCTCGGGTACTCCTTCTTCGACGCCACCGGGCTGGCGGACCGTCGCCCGCGAGCGCTCCGCCCGCTGCCGAACTTCTCCGCCGACGAGCTGGACCGCGAACGGTCCGACGGTGACCTGTGGGTGGCCGTCGGCGCGGACGACGCGCTGGTCGCCTTCCACGCACTGCGGGCCGTGCAGCGGGCGGCGGCCGACTCGGGCGCCGCCCGCCTGCGGTGGCAGCACAGCGGCTTCAACCGGGCGCGGGGCGCCACCGCCTCCCCGATGACGGCACGCAACCTGATGGGGCAGGTCGACGGCACCAGCAACCCGCGTGAGGCCGACGAGGACTTCGCCCGCCACGTCTTCGTGCCGGACCCCGACGGGCCGGGCGCCGAGCGTTCCACCGCCCGAGCCGAGGAGGCGTGGATGGCGGGTGGTTCGTACGTGGTGATGCGCCGCATCCGGATGCTGCTGGACCAGTGGGAGCAGGAGCCGCTGGAGGAGCAGGAGGCCGTCATCGGGCGCCGGAAGGCGGACGGGGCGCCGCTGACCGGCGGCGAGGAGGCGACACCGGTCGACCTCGACGCCCGCACGGAGTCAGGCGCCCCGGTGATCGCGGCCGACGCGCATGTGCGGGTCTCCGCGCCGGAGAGCAACGACGGGGCGACCATGCTGCGCCGGCCGTTCTCGTACCACGACGGGTTCCGGGACGACGGGACGCCGGACGCCGGGCTGCTCTTCCTGTGCTGGCAGGCCGATCCCTACCGGTCCTTCGTCACGGTGCAGCGGAAGCTGGACCGCGGCGACGCGCTCTCGCCGTTCCTGCGGCACGAGGCGTCGGCGCTCTTCGCGGTCCCGCCGGGCGCGGCGGCGGGGGAGTACGTCGGGCAGGGTCTGCTGGAGGGCTGAGCGCTGAGCGCTGAGTGCTGGAACGCCGGCGGACTGAGGGCGCGCGGGCCCGGGCGCGGGAGCACGCCCGACGCGCGGACCGCGGCCGTCGTTCGGCGGCGGTCGGGGCCTCGTGCGGCACGGCGCCCGGGGGCCGGGACGTGGCGTCGGCGGCTCCCGGGCGGGACTACCGTTGGCCCATGACGTCGAGCCGCTACACCTACCTCGGGCCCGAGGGCACCTTCACCGAGGCCGCACTGCGCACGCTGCCCGAGGCCGCCACCCGGGAGCTGGTCCCGATGGTCTCGGTCCCGGCGGCCCTGGACGCCGTGCGCAACCGGGAGGCGGGCGGCGCCCTCGTGCCGATCGAGAACTCGGTCGAGGGCGGGGTCACGGCGACCATCGACGAGCTCGCCTCCGGCAGGCCGCTGATGATCTACCGCGAGGTGTTGCTCCCCATCGCCTTCGCCTTGCTGGTGCGGCCGGGGACGGAGCTGGCGGCGGTCAAGACCGTCACCGGTCACCCGGTGGCGCAGCCGCAGGTCAGGCGCTGGTCGGAGCGCCATCTGCCCCAGGCGCAGTGGGAGTCGGCAGCCTCCAACGCGGACGGCGCGCGGCTGGTGCAGGAGGGCCGGTACGACGCGGCGTTCGCGGGGGAGTTCGCGGCGGCGACCTACGGTCTGCACCCGCTCGTCACCGACATCCACGACGCGGAGAACGCCGCCACCCGGTTCGTGCTGGTGGGGCGGCCCGCGCGGCCCTCCTCACCGACCGGCGCCGACAAGAGCTCGGTGGTGCTGTGGCTGCGTGACGACCACCCCGGCGCGCTGCTGGAGCTGCTCCAGGAGTTCGCGGCGCGCGGGGTCAACCTGATGCGGATCGAGTCGCGGCCGACGGGGGGCGGGATCGGTCAGTACTGCTTCCAGGTGGACTGCGAGGGACACCTGTCGGACCGCAGGGTCGGCGAGGCGCTGATGGGGCTGCGGCGGCTGTGTGCCGGGGTGCGGTACCTGGGCTCGTACCCCCGTGCGGACGGCGGCCGGCCGCAGCTGCGTGCCGGGACCTCGGACGAGGCCTTCCTGGCGGCCAACGACTGGCTGAACCGCTGTTTCGACGGCCGGGGTGAGCTGCCGGGCGAGGTTCCCGACCGACCCTGACCGCCCTCGGCGGATCGTGACCGTCCCCTGACCGCCCCGGCCCCGCCATGACCGTGTGCGGCTGGGTCGGGCGCGCGGCGCGCCCGTGGCCCGCGCGGTGGGCGCGGCCTGTGCCGGAGCGGTGACGGTGCCGCGCCGGTCTGTGCGCACCACGCAACGCCGGGGTCCGGGTTATCCACAGGCTGGGCGGGTTGCCTGTGCATAAGTCGATACGGGAAGCGGTCATTGTCGACATGGCGCCATGACCATCCCAGAGTCATCAAAGACACCAAGGGTCACCGCGAGTCGCCTGCTCCTGTGACATGTCCCGATTCATGACGGTCAATTCAGCTGAAAAACGCCCATAGCTCTGACCGCTCACGCCGCGGTCCCCCGGTCGGAACTCGTGCGTGGGGGGTGGTCCGCCATCCACAGGCGGCGGCGCCCGCCTGTGGATAACTTTGGGAAAGCGCTCCTGAGCTGTGGATTCACGTCACGCTACGCGATCCCCCACAACGGGCGAATCGCCCATCGGGGGCATCTCGTGGAGCGCCCGGCAGGTGGTGGCGGTCGCCCGCCGCCCGGTAGCCTGGTGCCGTGATCGACCTTCGGCAGCTGAGAGACGACCCCGACCGTGTCCGCGCTTCGCAGCGCGCCCGTGGAGAGGACGTCGACCTCGTCGACGCGCTGCTCTCCGCCGACGAGCGGCGCCGGTCGTCCGGCAGTCGATTCGACGAGCTGCGCGCCGAGCAGAAGCAGCTCGGCAAGCTCGTACCCCGGGCGCAGGGCGACGAGAAGGCAGAACTGCTCAAGAAGGCCGGTGAGCTGTCGGCCGCCGTCAAGGCGGCGGACGCCGAGCGGTCCGAGGCCGACGAGGAGGCCCAGCGACTGCTGCTCGGGCTGAGCAACATCGTCCACCCGGACGTCCCGGTCGGCGGCGAGGAGGACTTCGCCGTCCTGGAGACCCACGGGACCATCCGCGACTTCGCCGCCGAGGGCTTCGAGCCCAAGGACCACCTGGAGCTGGGCGAACTGCTCGGCGCCATCGACGTCGAACGCGGCGCCAAGGTCTCCGGCTCCCGCTTCTACTACCTCACCGGCATCGGCGCTCTGCTCGAACTCGCCCTGGTCAACGCGGCGATCGCCCAGGCCGGCGACGCCGGCTTCGTCCCGATGCTCACCCCAGCGCTGGTCCGCCCGCGCGCCATGGAGGGCACCGGGTTCCTTGGCCAGGCGGCGGAGAACGTCTACCACCTGGAGCGCGACGACTACTACCTCGTCGGCACCTCCGAAGTACCGCTCGCCGCTTACCACATGGACGAGATCGTCCCCAGCGGGAAGCTGCCGCTGCGGTACGCCGGGTTCTCCCCCTGCTTCCGCCGCGAGGCCGGTACCTACGGCAAGGACACCCGCGGCATCTTCCGCGTCCACCAGTTCGACAAGGTCGAGATGTTCTGCTTCGTCGACCCGGAGGAGGCGGAAGCCGAGCACCGGAGGCTGCTGGAGTGGGAGAAGCAGTGGCTGACCGCCCTGGAACTGCCGTTCCAGGTCATCGACGTCGCCACCGGTGACCTCGGGTCCTCGGCCTCCCGCAAGTTCGACTGCGAGGCGTGGATCCCCACCCAGGGCAAGTACCGCGAGCTGACCTCCGCCTCCAACTGCGACTCCTTCCAGGCCCGCCGCCTGTCGGTCCGCACCCGCGAGGCCGGCGGTCGCACCCGCCCGGTCGCCACCCTCAACGGCACGCTCTGCGCCGTCCCCCGCACCATCGTGGCCCTGCTGGAGAACCACCAGCGGCCCGACGGCTCGGTGCACGTGCCGGAGATGCTGCGGCCGTTCCTCGGGGGGCGCGAGGTGCTGGAGCCGCTGGGCGCCGCGACCGCACCCTCCGGCTCGTGACCGGCTTCCCGTACCGGCTGGTCGCCACCGACCTCGACGGCACCCTGCTGCGCGGCGACGGCACCGTGTCGCCGCGCACCAGGGAGGCCCTGGCGGCGGTGACCCGCGCGGGCGCCGCCCACATCGTGGTCACCGGCCGGAACGTCGGCTGGACCCGCCACGTCCTGGACGACCTCGGGTACGACGGTCTCGCCGTCTGCGGTCAGGGCGCACAGGTGTACCACGCGGGGGAGCACCGGCTGCTGACCTCGGTGACCCTCGACCGCCGGGCCGCGCGCCACGCGGTCGACGCGCTGGAGGCGGAACTCGGCCCGTTGTGGATCGCGGCGACCCGGGACGGCGCCGACGGCATCGTCCTCTTCGACCCCGCCGGTTTCCCCGGGCTCGTCCCCGAGCGCGTCGAGGGTGAACCACTCGCCGCCGTCCCCTACGAGGACCGCGCCGAGCTGTGGGCGGAGCCGCTGATGAAGCTCTACCTCCGTCACCCCGAGCTGGACGACGACGAACTCACCGAGGCCGCCGGGCGGCTCGTCAACAACACCGTCGGCGTGGTCATGGCCGGCCCCGGCACGGTCGAGCTGCTCCCGCTCGGTCTCACCAAGGCCAGCGGGCTGTCCATCGCCGGACGCCGCCTCGGCGTCCGGGGCGCCGACACCATCGCCTTCGGCGACATGCCCAACGACATCCCCATGTTCCGCTGGGCCGCGCACAGCGTCGCCATGGCGGGCGCGCACCCCGCGGTGGTGGAGATCGCCGACGAGGTGACCGCCGGCAACGAGGAGGACGGCATCGCGGTGGTGCTGGAGAAGCTGCTGGCCACCGGCTGACATCCGCCGAAACGGAGGGGGCGCGGGGTGGGCGAGGACGTGACACGGCGTGGGCCGTCCGACGGCGGGCCCCGGCGCGGGCCGCGTCCGGCGGGCCGCGCCACGCTGTTCCTGCTGCTGTTGTGGCTCGCGCTCCTGACCTTCGCCGCGCAGGCGGTCGTCGAGGGCCGGACCGTGGCCGACCAGCTCCGCCACCACACCGACGTGCTGCGGCTCGCCGCGGTGGTCGCCGCGCTGGTGGTGCTGCCGCTGACGGCGGCAGGACCGGCCTCGGCGCTGTTCCCGGACGGTGCCGACGCCCGCCCGCGCGGCACGGCGCGCCGCCTGGTCCTGCTCGGGCTGCACGTGGCGGTCACGGTGGCCGCGCTCGCCGTGCTGACGCTGCTGGTCGGACTCTTCTCGGGCTCCACCGCCGTGAGCGAACTGCCCGCGGCGATCGTGGAGTTCCTCATGGGCGTGGAGGCGCTGGTCGCGCTGGTGGCGCTGGCCGCGCACGCACTGCTCTCCCCTGCGGTCTGGCAACCCGTCCGCTTCGCCCGGGAGGCCCGCGGCTGACGGCGATCCGCCCCACCGCCTCCCACGCCGTCGCCCGGCCCGGGTGCCCCCGCTGCCACGGGCCCGCCGCGCTACCCGAGGCGCTACCGCGCTGCTACCGGCGGGCGACGGGGCAGCCCCTAGCGTCGTCGGCGAGGGCCCGCGCCACCCGTCCACCGTGGCCGGGAGCGGTCGGGCGTACGGCGAGTCGGGGAGAGCACGCGCATGACCAGCGCAGCGGAGCAGTCGGACGAACGGGCGGGCGAGCGGCCCGCTTACGTGAGGAGCAACGGCCTGGTCGGTGAGGGCCGCTACCGGTGGCATCACCGCCCGAGCTCCGCGATGGTGTGGCAGGCCGTCCCGCTCGCGCTGTTCGGGGGTGCCGTCATCGGCGGTATCGGGTACGGGATGGCCGTGGGCAGCGGAACCGCCGACTGGGTCGCCGTGGTGTCGACGGTGGTCGGGGCGGTCGTGGGCGGCTTCGTGATCGGGGGGATCGCGCTCTGGTTCGCGGCGGCCCGCATGGAGCTGCGGAAGAACACCCTGGTGCTGAGCGCCGGGCAGAAGGAGGCGAAGGTGCCCACCGCAGCCATCCACTACCTGGGGGCCGCGGAGTTCGGCAAGCGCGGCAAGTGGCGGGTCTCGGTGAAGAACTTCGTGGTCGAGCCGGGGCCCGGGCTGGAGATCGTGACCCGTGACGGTCACTACCTCCCGGTCTCCACGACCCGCTTCGACGAGGTCGCGCGTGCGCTGCTCGGCCAGGGCATGAACCCCGACGCGCTGCGGGTGCCGTTCCCGGTCGAGGTGCGGGTCGACCCGACGCCTCGGCGGGAGAAGCGCTGAGGCGCGGGCGGGGGACGGGCCCTGGTGGGCCGGGGGCCGGGAAGGGCCGGGCGGGGACTGCCGCCGCCCGGCCCCGCCGGTCAGGCGCTCTCGCGGGGGGAGACCTCGCCCATCTCGCCCCAGCCGTCCATGCCCGGGATCTCGGTGGAGACGATGCTCGGACGGGTCGCCACCGCGGTGGACATGGTCTCGGTGCCGGCCGTGAAGTGGTCGGCCTCGACGTGGGCCTTGCCGGCCTCGCCGTCGCGGAAGCCCTCGACCAGGTAGAACACGGTCGGGTCGTCCACGCTGCGGGACCACTCGAAGAACAGGTTGCCCGGCTCGGCGCGGGTGGCCCTGGTGAAGTCGTCCACCAGGTCCAGCCATCCCTCGGCGTGCTCGGGGCGGACGGTGAACTTGACGGTGATGAAGATCAAGGGATGTCCTCGGTGTCGGGTCGGGTCGGGTCGGGTGGGGTGAGCCGGTCGGGTCCGGTGTCGGACCCGCGCCGGCGGGGCGGCGCCGGCCCCGCCGGACGGTCCCTGCCCGGTTCGGGGCAGGTCACACGGCCGGGGAACGTTCCTCCCTCGCTGACGGAGCCTAAGTCCTGTCCGGTGAATCGCGCCGGTAAGGCCCGCGGTGTCCGGTGCGGTGGATCGCAGGACGGAGCATCGCGGCTCGCACCCGCCGTACCCGCCGTATCCGCCGTATCCGCGCGATGCTCCGATGGGGCGAGATGCCGTGCGGCGCGCCGCGGGCCGGGCGGGAGCCGGACATGGGTGGGCCCGCCGCTCCGGTGGGTGCCGGGGCGGCGGGCCGTCGGGGCGGGGTCGGTCAGGGAAGGACCTGCCGGCCGCCGAAGGTCACGCGGAGGCTGCCGTCCGCGTTGAAGGACCAGGCCAGCGCGCCGCTGTAGTTGGCGCACCTGGAGCCGTTGGAGCCCGACCAGAACTGGTTGGAGCTGTCGGCGTTGCCGATCGTCCGGTCGTTCGACCCCTTGGCGCTGTGGCAGGAGGTGTTGTCGCGGAAGACCGAGGTGCCGCCGTCGAACTGGAAGTTGCGCTGCGTGGAGTCGATGCTGACGTTCCCCCGCACCGACATGGTGCCGAGGTTCCGGTTGTAGGTGAAGCCGTGCTTGCCGTTGTCGTAGGCGATGTTGCGGTGGATGGTGTGGCTGACCGAGATGTCCTCGCCGCCCAGCTTGAAGCCGTTACGGTCACCGCTGGGGTTCTGCGTGCCGTTGCTCAGGGTGCCGTTGCGGTAGGCGAGCGAGTTCTCGATGGTCACCGCGCCGATCGGACCGGTGTCCTTCTTGGTGTAGAGGTCCCAACCGTCGTCGATGTTGTTGTGGGCGACGGTGTGGCGGAAGACGTTGCCCGGGCCGGAGGTCAGCTTCGCGGCGAAGCCGTCCGCGTCCTCACCGTCCGAGTCGGCGTTGTCGTGCGACACCGAGCTGATGATCAGGTTGTGCGAGGGCCACTGGCTGTTCGGGGTGGTGGAGGCGATCCGGGAGATCTGGAGGCCGGTGTCGTGGTTGAAGCGGGTGACCGCTCGCTCCACGATGTTGTGGTTGCCGCCGATGAAGATCCCGTTGTCGCCGGCATGCTCCACGGTGAGGCCGTAGAGGTGCCAGTAGTTGCCGTTGACGGAGAGGCCGCGGTTGGCGGGGTCCTCGGCCATGGCGGAGAAGTTCAGCACCGGTGTCTCGCCCGGCAGGGCGGTCAGCTTGGTGCGCGTCGAGGCGGTGCCGTTGTTCCCGGGCTGGATGACGATCGACTGGGAGTAGTTGTAGCGACCGCCCCGCAGGTAGATGGTGCCGCCGGGGGTGACGCGGTTGATCGCCGAGGGGACCGTGGTCGGGTCGGACTGGGTGCCGGCCGCGTTGTCACGGCCGTTGGGCGCCGCGTAGAGCACCGGCCCGGTCGGGGGCGGAGGAGTGCCCGGGTTGGTCGGGTCCGGGTTGGTCGGGTCCGGGTTCGTCGGGTCCGGGTTCGTGGGGTCGGGGTTGGTCGGGTCGGGGTTGCCGGGGCTGCTGTCGTTGACGACCACGTCGTCGAACGAGGCGGCGGCGTAGCCGGTGACCAGGCCGATGCGGCCCGCACTCCAGGCGCTGTTGCTGACGGAGGCGATCGTCTGGCCGTTGACGGTGCCGCTCACGGTGGAGCCCTCGGTGGTGAGGGCCAGGGTGTGCCAGGTGCCGGCGGTACGTGAGAGGTTGCGGCTGCCCAGGACGCTGACCTGGCCGCCGTTGACGGACTGCAACTCGGCGCGGTCCGCGAAGAGCGCGACCCGGTACATCCTGGTGGCGCTGCCGGCCCGCGACCCCAGGCCGGCGAACGACGTGGCACCGGCGAAGCTGTCCGGCTTCACCCGGGCCTGGACCGTGTAGTTCCGCCAGGAGGTGTCACCCGCCAGCTGCCGGGCGAGCTCACTGTCGGACTTGGACTGCTTGAAGACCTGCGAGCCGCTGTCCGGGGCGACGAACCAGTCGCCCCCGGACTTGGCCCAGCCGCTGGGCGCGCCGTTCTCGAAGTTCTCCGACAACACGGTCGCCGCGCTGGCGGGTCCGGCTGCGCCGAGCAGCCAGACCCCCATCGTGCCGGCCAGGGTAACGGCGACGGTCGCGTACCAACGGCGCTGCCGACGACGGGAATGTATGCGTGACATGGCTACCTCTCTCCGAGGGAAAGGCGTGCTGATCAAGGCGTGGTGCGGGCGCGGACCTCCGGAACGGAGCCGCCGACGAGGTATTGCAACCCCTTGCAGTTACATGGTCGTAACAGAGTTGCCTCACGGTCATGGCCTGTCAATACAAGCGACACCACTTGGTAGTAAGCGCTCTCGCACTGCTGAGAAGCGCATCGCTGGACTTGCAACCGGTTGTGTGTTTAGCCCGCTGTTCCCGTCCCTGGCGCCATGCCGGTTTCAGCAACTGGGCTGTGTCATATGCCAGTTGAGCAGCCGGCAACTATTTTGGGCGTGCGCCCGCGCTTCGCCGCTGCCGATGCCGCTCCCCGCCGACGGCGACCGCGCGACCTCGGCGCCGCGCCCGCCCGGGGGCAGTCGACGCGGGTGGCGGCGCCACTTCGGGAGTGTGCGGCCGGGGCTCCGCCGGGACGCCCGAGAGGCAGGCGTGACCGCCCCCGGTCCGCGCGGGGCCGCCCCACCCCGCCGCCCCGGCAAGCGGCGGAACGCCGCGGGTCCGGACCGCTGCGCCGCCCGCCGCGTGTCCGCCGCCCCCCTGTCCGCCGCCCCCCCTGTCCGCCGCCGCTCGTCCGCCGTGGCCGTCCGCCCGGCGTGCCGCCCTGTCGCCCTGCCGCCCTGTGCCGGGGTGCGGGGCGCGGGGCGACAACGTGCGCCTCAGCTGCGGGTGTTGGTGAGGTGCGGGCCGATGTACCCCACGATCACCGACCGCGTCCGGCCCTTGCCGCGGGTGTCGTCGAGGTAGTAGATCCGGGGCGAACTGCTGCCCTTGGAGCCGAGCTTGAGATGCGCCTCCATCACGGAGCGCCCGCTGGGGTCGATCGCCGCCGGCACCTCGAAGACCCGTTGCGTGCCCCATTTGGCCATGGTGGTCGGTGACTCGTTGCTGGCGAGCTGGTTCCGGGGCCAGGTGACGGAACCGGCCCGGCCCTCCTGGCAGTGCTGGTAGAAACCGCCCCGGAACCCGCCCCGGACACCGTCCGCGTAGGAGTCCAGTGCGCCGAGCGCCTGCCACGCCTTCCGCGCCCAGCGGCGCGCGCCGTCGCACTCGTCGAGCCGCAGCGCCGGGCCGGGCTCGGCGGTGACGGTGAGGCTGGGGAACGCGGCCGAGCAGCGTTGCAGCAGTTCCTCGAAGGTGCTCGGCACGGCCTGACGCTCCGGGGGGCGGCCGGCGGCCGGCCGGTGCCGCGGACCGGGGACGGCTCGGCCCCGCTCCCGCAACCGCTGCCGCAGCTCCCGCAGTTGACCGCGGGCGCTGTCCAGCTCCTCCAGCATGCGCAGCGCGTCCTCGAAGTCCTCGTCGTACAGCTGCTGGAGCGCTCGCAGTTCGGCCTCGCGGGCGTCGACGTTGCGGGCGGCGAGGTCGGTACCGGTGCGGCTCTCGCGGAGGTCGGCGTCGGCGACGGCCAGGAGCTGCTTCAGCTCGGCGTTCTCCGCGCGCAGGGAGTCCAGTTCGAGCGCTCCGTCGGCCGCGAGCGCCGCCCGGCGCTGTTCGTCGCGGCGTCGGCTCTCCTCGGTGAACCGCACCTCCCGCAGCGGCTCCGGCACCGGCGCCAGGGTGGCGATGCGCCGCACGGTGGGGGCGATGGTGAGCCAGGCGCGGTCGTCGGGGTCGCCGAGCCGGCCGACGGTGAGGTACCGGTGGCGGGCGCCGTCGGCCGGCCAGCCGGGGTCGGCGTCGACACGGAAGGTCCGTACGGCGCCGGGGGCGACGCGGTGGTGCTCGCCCACGGCGTCGCGGAAGGCGTCGACCGCCTCGGTGTCGCGGAGCAGGTGCGTCGAGGCTGCGCCCGCGCACCGGTCCACCACCGAGGCCAACCGTTCCCACCACAGCGGTTCGGGATGCAGCGGGGCGGCGGCGACGACGGCGGGCAGCCGCCGCCCGGGGTCGCAGAGGATGTCGATCAGCTCGTCGACCTCCTGCGGGCCGACGGGGACGGCGTCGAGGGTGAGCGGAGCCAGCCCGTCCAACGGGCGGAGTGCCCCTACGAGTTCGCGCACCAGCGGTGGGCGCGGGGGAGCCGGCGGCATGCCGTGGTCGGCGAATCCCTCCAGGGTGACGGCGACGAGGGCGCCGCCCTCGGGGGCGGTGACGCAGGTGACGGTGGTCCGCCAGGTCGCCTCGGCGAGGTCCTCGCGCAGTTGCAGGCGGACGGCGTGCTCGCTGCCGTCGGGGCGGTAGGCGGCCTGGTTGGTGAGGACCGCCGCCTCGCCGAGGCGGTGGTGCCCGGAGTGGGTGGGGGCCCGTCCGAACCTCTCCCGCAACCAGTCCGCACCGACCCGTCGCACGGTGTCGATCGGGGCGTGGGCGTCGGGGACCGCCAGCACGGTCCGGTGGGCCAGGGGGCTGCTGCCGGTCTGGGTCACGCGTGGTACCTCCCGCCGCCGCGGGCCCCGGGCGGGCAGGCGGCTCGACGGTTCCAGCGGTAGCACGGTCCGGGGCGCTCCAGGCGGAAAGCGACAAAGAGCCCACGGGCGGCCCCATCGGGTGGTATACCCGGTCGGACCGCCCGTGGGCTCGGTGGTGCGGCAGCGGCCCGTTCGGGCGCGGTGCGGGTGGATGGGTGGGCGGACGACCGCTCCGGTCGGCGCCCCGACCGGCGCGCCCTGACCGGTTACTCGGTCGGTTCGCCGGGTCAGTGCTCCCCGGCGAAGGTGAACGAGGCCAGGCGGCGGCCGGCGTACCAGACGCCGCCGACAGTGGCGAGGACCAGCAGGATCACCCCGGCGGGCAGCGAGACGGTGGAGCTGACGTTGGCCCCGGTCGACGCGATCCGCTCGGCGAGGGTGAGCGACCACTGCTGCACCGACAGGTTGCCGACGCCCGGCATGAGCCGGCCGAACAGCGCCTCCCAGATCAGCGCGTAGATCAGGCCGATCACCACGGCGTTCCGCGAGATGACGCCCAGCAGCAGGAAGATGGCGCTGTAGGCGATCACCGCGGCGGCGGTCGCCGCCGTGTAGGCGAAGGCGATGTACTGGCTGTTGCCGTTGAGGATCAGTCCGGCGACGTACACCGGGACCACGGTGAACATGCCGGTCACCGCGACGGCGACGATGAACTTGGTGGTGATGATGGTCTGGCGGCTCACCGGCTTGGACAGCAGGTAGACCACCGAGCCGTCGTCGATCTCCGGGGCGATCGAGCCGGTGCCGGCGATGACGCAGACCAGCGGCACGACCGCGGCGAGCGCGAACCCGCCGAGGACGGAGACCGCGGCGCGGTCGTCGGCGCCGCTGAGCATCCGCACCGCGACGGCGATGACGAGCAGCAGCGCGGGCAGCACGCCCATGATCAGGGCCCGTTTGCGGCCCAGCAGCGCGCGGAACGTCAGCCGGGCGACCGTGGGGTGGTAGATGGCGGTCATGGTTGCACGGTCTCCTTACGCACTGACCAGGTAGGAGAAGACGCTTTCCAGCGACTCGTCGGAGGGTGAGACCGTCAGCAGGCGGATGCCGCGTTCCCGCGCCAGCACCGGGAGCCGTGCGGCGAAGCGGTGGAAGTCGACAGCCTCGACCTTCAACGCCTTTTCCTTGGGGTCGAGTTCGAGTCCCTGGGTGCACGGGTCGGCGATCAGCGCCGCGGCCAGCGCACGGTCGTCGCTGGAACGGATCAGGTAGCGGTGGGGCCGGTCGGTCATCAACCGCCGGATGCGGCGGAAGTCACCGGAGGCGGCGTGCCGCCCCGCGACGATCACCTCGATGTGGGAGGCGAGCTGCTCGACCTCCTCCAGGATGTGGGAGGAGAACAGGACGGTGCGTCCCTCGTCGCCCATGCGGCGCAGCAGCTCCATGAGGTGCATGCGCTGACGCGGGTCCATGCCGTTGAACGGCTCGTCCAGCAGCAGGACCGCCGGGTCGTGGACCAGCGCGGACGCCATCTTGACGCGCTGTCGCATGCCCTTGCTGTAGGTGCCGACCGGCCGGTCCGCGGCGGCGGTCATCTCGACCGTCTCCAGGGCGCGTTCGGTTGCGGCGCCCGGGTCGGGCAGTCCCTGGAGCTCGGCGTTGGCGCGCACGAACTCCCGGCCGTCGAGGAACTCGTAGGTGGACTCCGTCTCGGGGACCAGCCCGATGCGGCGGTAGGCCCCGGCGTTGCGCCAGATGACCTCGCCGTCGAGGGTGACCGAACCGTCGGAGGGCGGCAGGAAGCCGCTCATCATGTGGATCAGCGTCGACTTGCCGGCGCCGTTGGGGCCGAGCAGGCCGGTGATCCCCGGCGTGATGTCGATCGACACGTCATTGACGGCGACGACGTTCCCGAACCAGCGGGACACGTTCTCGATGCGCACGACGGCCATGATCAGATCCCCTCCTTCCGGTAGCGGCGGAGCAGCAGGAACGAGCAGAGCGCGGCGAGGCCGAAGGTGACCAGCAGGTACGCCACCCCCATGCCGCCCGCGGACGGGTCCGCCCCCGGCGGGAAGTCGGTGGCGCCACCGAGGTAGGCGCCCTGGATGCCGTCCATGAGAGTGCCGGGCGAGAGCAGCCCGACCCAGCCCACGGCCGCCTCGTTGCCGAGGTCGTGGAGGATCCACTGGAGGGAGGTGGCCGCGAAGAACGGCACCGTCAGCACGGCGATGACCGCGGCGACGCCGAAGCCGCGGCGCGGGGTGAGCGAGGCGATCAGCAGCGCGATCGCGGCGTGGAGCAGTGCGAAGACGACGGCCCCGGCGATGCCCTGGAGGAAGCCGACGGTCTGGTCGCCGGCGTCCAACTCGGCCAGCAGCGCGCCGATGTACAGCACCAGCAGCGGCAGCGCGGTGAAGAGGAAGATCGCGACGCCCAGCGCGGTCAGCTTGGCCGCGACGTAGTCGGTGCGCTCCAACGGCCGGGAGAAGTACAGCGGGATGGTGCGGTACCGCAGGTCGAGCGAGACCATCTGCGGCGCGGCCAGCGCGATGTACAGGCCGAGCACCGGTTGCAGCATCACCGCGTACCGGGTGTACTCCAGCGGCAGCTCGTCGGTGTTGGTCACCAGGGAGACGGCGACCATGATCACGGCGGGGAACACCATGATCGCGAGCAGCAGCAGCGGCAGGATCTTCGACTTCGCGGAGCGGCCGATGCCGAAGGCACCGCGCACGGACTGCTCCACCAGGGCGCGCCGGGCGTGCGAGCGTCCCAACCGGGGGCCGTCGTAGCCGCGGTAGCCGATGTTGTGGATGCGGGCGTCGCCGCGGGCGGTGGCGCCCCCGGCGGGGGCACCGCCGGTGATCGCCGGGTCGGCGGCCTGGTCATTCGGCACGGCGGTCCGCTCCTTCCTGTGCGGCCGGGGCCGGGGCCGGGGCAGCGGCGGCCGGGGCGGTGGGCGCGGTCGGCGGTTCGGCGGGGGAGCCGTCCGCGCGGGTCGAGAACACCTCGGCGATGCGGCGGCGGCGCTGTTCCATCCGGATCAGGCCGAGGCCGAGGTCGGTGATGGTGTCGCGCACGGTGTCGTAGCCGCGTTCGCCCGCCTCGCCGGGCGGGATCTCGACCATCACCAGCTGGCCGCCGTCGCGGCGCACGGTGACGCCGGCGGTGACCAGCGCGTCGTGCAGCGAGGTGGCGCCGCTGGGGTGGAGGTCGGAGTCGGTGACCTCGACCGCCAGCGTCGTGGTGGAGGAGGTGAACCCGCCGATCGGCTCGGAGCGCAGCAGCTTGCCGCCGTCGATGACGACGACGTGGTCCGAGACGCGTTCCAACTCGCCGAGCAGGTGCGAGGTGGTGAGGACGGAGATGCCGAAGTCGGTGTGGACGCGGCGGATCAGCGCCAGCATCTCGTCCCGCCCGGCGGGGTCGAGTCCGTTGGTCGGCTCGTCCAGCAGCACCAGGCGCGGGTCGTGGACCAGCGCCTGCGCCAGCTTGACCCGCTGCTTCATGCCCGTCGAGTAGCCGCCCATCGGGCGGTAGCGCTCCTCGTAGAGGCCGACGTGCCGCAGCGTGTCCGCGGTCCGCTCCCGCGCGGCGGCGCGTGGCAGCCCCGACATGCGGGCCATGTGGACGACGAACTCGGTGGCGGGCACGTCCGGCGGCAGGCAGTCGTGCTCCGGCATGTAGCCGACCTGTTCGCGGATGGCCGCGCCCTCGGTCGCCGAGTCCTTGCCGAGTACGAGCGAGGTGCCCTCGCTGGCCGGTGCGAGGCCGAGCAGGAGTTTGATGAGGGTCGACTTACCGGCTCCGTTGGCGCCGACCAGACCGGTGACACCCGGTCCGATCGACACGGTGAGCCGGTCCAGCGCGGTAACCCCTGGGTACCGCTTGCTGAGCCCCTCCGTCACGATCACAGTCACCCGGATGACGCTACCCGGCCGCCGGGCACCGGACGTCAGCCGAAGGTCTCGTCGCGGGCGGCTCGTCGTCGTCCCCTGGTCGGACGTCCCGTAAGGGGCGGGACCGGGAGAGCTGAGGGTCGGTCGACCAGGTCGGGTGACCGGTTCGTCCCACCGGTCGCGCCCGCCCCGTGCGCACCCTCGACCCCTCCGGCTTCGCCGGCCCCCGCCGTGACATCCGCCCCGCACGGGACGTTAGCTGCGTGGTGCACAGGGCAGGCGCACGCCCGGACGCGGCCGATACCGCGCGAATCGAGCGCCACGGGGCGGGATCGGAAGGTGAGCGGGCGAATGAGGAGGTCCCGGACCGCGCCGTCGCCCGACGTCGCCCGCTCCGGCGCCCCGCGCACCCCCGGGGCGCGAAGCGGCCCGGCCGCCCCCGAGCAGTGGGCGAGGCCGCGCCGCACCCGGCGGCTGGTCGTCGCCACCGCGTTCCTCGGCGGTCTCCTCGCCGCCGGTGTCGCCACTGCCGGGACGGCGTCCGCCGACGGTACGGCCGGGGCCGCCGCCCGCGACCACCACGGCGCGACGGTCGCCCACACCCCCGCCGACGGGCGGGAACGCGGCGCCGAGGACGACGTCCGCAACGGTGCGGTGGATCGGGCGCCGGGAGGCGCGCGGGGGCCGATATCCGGGCTGCTGGCCGCGCTCCTCGGCGACCGGGGCGCCCCCGGCGGTCACGGGGCGCCGGACGGGACTGCAGCGGACGGGTCGGCGCCGGACGAGGCGATACCCGACGGGCCGACCCCGACCGACGTGACGCCTCGCGAGTCGTCGCCGGAGCGGAAGAGCTCCGAAGGGGACGCGACGGCCGGGGCCCCGCCCGAGAGGGAGGGCGCCGAGGCCGCCGCTCCCGGTGCGGTGCCCGTGCGAAGCGACTCGGTCGACCGCACCCCGTCCGCGCCTCGGCAACGCTCCGCCGCCCGCGCGGGCGGGAACCACGCCGGGTCCGGCGATTCCGGCCCGTCCTCCGAGCCCTCGCGGCGCTCCGCCGAGGACGACCCCGCGGCCTCCGGCACCGGGGCGTCCGGCGGAGCCTCCGGCATCGTCGCCGACCTGATGACGCCGGTCGGCGAACTCATCATCCCGGTCGGGGAGTTGCTCGCCCCCGTCACCGACCTCCTCGCCCCCGTCACGGGCGTCACCGACCCGGGCACCGACAGCGGCGCGGGCAGCGGAGAGCGTTCCCCCGACCCCGGGCCGGCCGTCCCCGAGGGCGGGTCGGGCCCGCCGGGGGCCGAACGCCCCGCCGGCGGGCTGCTGACACCGGTACTCGCCCCCGTGGCGGACGCCGTCGGGGTGCGGCCCGTCACCGACGCCCTGCGCGTCACCCCCGACCGGAGCGGAACCGGCGTCCCGCCGCCCGCCGACCACCCGGCCGCACCGGCCCCGCCCGGCGACGGCGCCCCGCCGGTCGGCGACCTCCCCGGGGACGTCCCGGGTCCGCCCCGCGCGGAGGGGACGGACGGAAGCGACCACAACGACCACAGCGACGACACCGACGGGGCCGACGACACCGACGCGTCCGCGCGGCAGGGTGACACCGCCGACGACGGCCGGCCGACGCGGCTGCCCGGGGCGACCGGGGTGGCCGGCTTCCCCGGCGCCCCCGCCGGGGTCGTCGGCCACCAGGCGCAGGGCGGCCCCGCCGGCGACGGGACGTCCCGGGTCCGCCCCGCGCGGAGGGGACGGACGGAAGCGACCACAACGACCACAGCGACGACACCGACGGGGCCGACGACACCGACGCGTCCGCGCGGCAGGG
>NZ_JAAVJB010000104.1 GCF_012034385.1 Streptomyces spiramenti | reverse complement strand
CCCGTCGCGCGCGCGGGCGGTCGTATCCGTCGGCCGCGCCCGCCGCGCTGCGGAAGGTCGGCGCGGGGGCGTCCGCCGCTGTCGCCCCGGAACCGCGGTCGAGGCGCAGGTCGCGGCGGGTGCGTCCCGTCGTGCCGCCTGGCGCGCGTCATCACTTCGCGATGCCGCCTTGCGGAAAGGGTGGCCGAGCGTGTTCTATCTGTGGCGGAATGTCAGCGGTGCCGCCGCTGGGTTCCGGCCGGGTGGTGCGCCCTCCCGGCCGGCCTGATCACCGTCGGCCGAACCAGTCCGTCATAACTCCTATTTTCGGCCAACTTCCCTGGCCGGTGAGGGGGCCCCGGTGGCTCAGTGGCTGTGTGACAGGCAAGGACCCGTGGCTGCCCGCGGCGCCCGAGCGGTGCGTGAGACGCGCTGCCCAGGGGGAGTTGGGGCGGGAGGCCCGCTTCCGTCCACCGCCGGGGCATGGAACGCTTCCTGAGCGAATGCTTCGCGCCACGGAGCAATGTCGTCGAAGCGCGGCGGGTGCCGAACTGGTCCCGCCCACCTCGTCCGACGCAGTAGATTCGATCTTGGCAAACACGTCGGGGGAAACGTGCAGGACCGAGAGGATGCGACAACCGAGGGAACTGAGGAGCATGAGCCAGGACCCAATGCACGGCCCCGAACCCGCGAAGGGGCACCGCTCGTTCGCGGTGGACAGCCTCGCCACCCGACGCCGCCGTGAGATCGTCGCGGTGCTGCTGTTCAGCGGAAGCCCACTGTTCGAAAGCTCCATCCCGCTCTCGGTGTTCGGCGTCGACCGCCAGGACTCGGGAGTACCGCGCTACCGGCTGCTCGCGTGCGCGGGTGAGGACGGACCACTACGCACCACCGGAGGACTCGAACTCAGAGCCCCGTACGGTCTGGGAGCGCTCTCGCGGGCCGGCACGAGCATCGTGCCCGCCTGGCGCTCCATCACCGGGCCGCCGCCCACACCGGCACTCGCCGCGCTACGGCGTGCCCACAGTGAGGGGGCCCGCGTGGTGGGCCTCTCCACGGGTGCGTTCGCGCTCGGCGCTGCCGGCCTGCTGGACGGCAGACTGGCGACCACCCACTGGATGTACGCCCCCACGCTCGCCAAGCGGTTCCCGTCGGTCCACGTGGACCCCCGGGAGCTGTTCGTCGACGACGGCTCCATCCTGACCTCGGCGGGCACCTCGGCCGGCATCGACCTGTGTCTCCACATCGTGCGCGTCGACCACGGGCCCGAGGCGGCACAGGCACTCGCCCGGCGGTTGGTGCTCCCGGCGCGGCGTCCACCCGCGGCGGAGGCCGCCCAGGGGCCGCAACGGCACCTGGACAGGTCTTTACCAGAGGACATCGGCGCCGACCCGCTGGCCGAGGTCGTGGCCTGGGCGTTGGAGCACCTCCACGAGCAGTTCGACGTGGAGACGCTCGCCGCCCGTGCCTACATGAGCAGGCGCACCTTCGACCGCCGCTTCCGGTCGCTGACCGGGAGTGCGCCGTTGCAGTGGCTGATCACCCAGCGGGTGCTCCAGGCACAGCGACTGCTGGAGGTGTCCGACTACTCGGTCGACGAGGTGGCGGGGCGGTGCGGCTTCCGTTCGCCGGTCGCCCTGCGCGGACACTTCCGCCGGCAGCTCGGTTCGTCGCCCGCGGCGTACCGGGCGTCCTACCGGGCGCGTCAGCAGCAGCAGCAGGCCGCAGCCGCGGTCGGCCAGCCGCCGACGCGCACCAAGGCGCCGGTCGACGTCTACCCGCCGCGACTCCCGCAGCAACGGGCGCGGCCACCGCAGTGACGCCCGGCGGACCGGTCGTCCGGCCCGGTCCCTCGCGCACGCCTCGGCCCCCCGGCAGCCCGCCGGGGGGCCGAGGCGTTCCCGCACGTCGCCCCGCCGCCGGCCGGGGGCGACGTACCGGCCCGACGGCGCCGACCACGCCGTAGGGTGGGCGCATGAACGATCGCATGGTGTGGATCGACTGCGAGATGACCGGCCTCTCGCTGTCCTCCGACGCACTCGTCGAGGTGGCCGCCCTCGTGACCGACTCCGAGCTGAACGTCCTCGGGGACGGTGTGGACGTGGTGATCCGGCCGCCCGACGAGGCTCTCGCGCAGATGCCCGAGGTGGTGCGTCAGATGCACACCTCTTCCGGCCTGCTGGAGGAGCTGGCCGGCGGCACCACGGTCGAGGACGCCCAGGCGCAGGTCCTCGCCTACGTCCGCGAACACGCCCCGGAGGCCGGCAAGTCGCCGCTGTGCGGCAACTCGGTGGCCACGGACCGCGGTTTCCTCGCCCGCGACATGGCGGAGCTGGAGAGTCACCTCCACTACCGCATCATCGACGTCTCCTCGGTGAAGGAGCTGGCGCGCCGCTGGTACCCGCGGGCCTACTTCAACAGCCCGGAGAAGCGCGGCAACCACCGGGCGCTCGCCGACATCCGCGAGTCCATCGCCGAACTCCGCTACTACCGCGAGGCGGTGTTCGTGCCCCAGCCCGGACCCGACTCGGCCGCGGCCCGGGAGATCGCCGCCCGGCACACCCTCGACTGAACCGGGGCACACCTCGGCCGGGGCCCGGAGCCCGGGCCCGGGGAGCGCGAAAACGTGTGCGCGAGCACCCCCCGGAACCCTGTACACTCATATCGGCCGGTGCGAAAGAGCCGGTCATGGTGGGTGTAGCTCAGTTGGTAGAGCACCTGGTTGTGGTCCAGGTGGCCGCGGGTTCAAGTCCCGTCACTCACCCTGTAGTACGAGGCCCGGATCTCCGGGCGGGGAAACCCGCCCGGAGATCCGGGCCTCGTCCGTTCTCACCCGCGCGGGTGTCCCGCCTCTCGTACGCTGCCCCACCGGGTGCGGGACAGCGGTCCCGGGGCGCCCCGTCCGACGGTGCCCGGTTCTCACACCGTCCGTACCCCGACCCCGCATAGGATCGGCCCCCCGCCGCCCGCCCGGCCCCGCCAGGGCCGCGACGGCCGGTGGACTGACGGACCGCACGACGGGGGAGGCATGCCGCCGACCCGCCGCACGCCGAGGGACGCATGGACATCGCAGACATCAACGAACTCTGGTCCCGGGTCACCGGGACCCAGCCCGCCCCGGAGCTCTGGCTGGTGCTGGTCACCGCCGGGATCGCCCTGGCGCTGGTCTCCCCCTGGGGAGTCTGGCGGGTGACGCGCAACGCCGTCACCATCGCGCACGAGGGCGGCCACGGCCTGGTGGCGCTCCTCACCGGCCGGAAGCTCGAAGGCATCCGGCTGCACTCCGACACCTCCGGCCTGACCGTCTCCCGCGGCAAGCCCACCGGCTTCGGCATGGTCCTCACCGCGGCGGCCGGCTACATCGCCCCCTCGCTGCTCGGACTGGCCGGCGCGGCACTCCTCGGCGCGGGCCGCATCACCATGCTGCTGTGGGGATCGACCGCGCTGCTGCTGGCGATGCTGCTGATGATCCGCAACCTCTGGGGCGTGGTCACCGTCGTCGCGACCGGGGCGCTCTTCCTGCTCGTCTCCTGGCTCACCGGCCCCGAGGTGCAGGCCGCCTTCGCGTACGTCGCCGTCTGGTTCCTCCTCCTCGGCGGTATCCGGCCGGTGTTCGAGCTCCAGCGCAAGCGGCGCCGCGGCGGGGCGCGCGACTCCGACGCCGACCAGCTGGCCCGCCTCACCGGCCTGCCGGCGGCGGCCTGGCTGCTGCTCTTCCACGCCGTGACGCTGCTCTCCCTGGTCGGTGCCGCCCGCTGGCTCGTCGAGCTCTGAGGCAGCCGGCGCCCGTCACCCGCCCGCGGGCCCCGGGCGGGGGACCGGAAGGATCGGGTGACACTGGGTGACGCACTAGAGTGGCCTCATGACGGATCGCAGCGCTCCCGCCCCGCTCTGGCCAGCACCGACCGCCCACGGCGGTGTCGAGGCGACGGTGGCGGTGCCCGGCTCCAAGTCGGTCACCAACCGCGCGCTGATCCTCGCCGCGCTCGCGGGTGAGCCCGGCTGGCTGCGGCGCCCGCTGCGCTCCCGCGACACCCTGCTGATGGCCGAGGGGCTGCGGGCCCTCGGCGTCGGCGTCGAGGAGACGGTCGCCTCGGCCTCGGCCGGGCCCGGCGGCGTCGGCACCGGGGGCGAGGCATGGCGTGTCATCCCCGCACCGCTGCGCGGCGCGGCGGCGGTGGACGTCGGCAACGCGGGCACCGTGATGCGGTTCCTGCCGCCGGTGGCCGCACTCGCCGACGGCGCCGTCCGGTTCGACGGCGACCCCCGCTCCCACGAGCGCCCGCTGCACGGCGTGATCGACGCGCTGCGGTCGGTGGGCGCCCGCGTGGAGGACGACGGGCGCGGCGCTCTGCCCATGACCGTCCACGGCGCCGGCGGGCTCGCGGGTGGCCGGGTGGAGGTGGACGCCTCCGCCTCGTCGCAGTTCGTCTCCGCGCTGCTGCTGCCCGCTGCGCGCTTCAACCGCGGGATCGAGCTGCGCCACAGCGGCGCCGTGCTGCCCTCGGTGCCCCACATCCGGATGACCGTGGACATGCTGCGCCGCGCCGGCGCGCAGGTCGACTCCCCCGACTCCGGGGGCGAGGCCGGGGTCTGGCGGGTCATGCCCGGCGCGCTGCGCGGGCGGGACCTGGTGGTCGAGCCGGACCTCTCCAACGCCCAGCCCTTCCTGGCCGCAGCGCTCCTCACCGGCGGTGCCGTCACCATTCCCGACTGGCCTCGCGAGACCACCCAGCCCGGCGACGCCCTGCGGGAGATCTTCACCGAGATGGGCGGTGAGTGCGTGGTGGACGAGCGCGGCCTCACCCTCCGAGGCACCGGGCGGGTGCACGGCATCGACGTCGACCTCCGGGACGTCGGCGAGCTGACGCCGGGTATCGCGGCGGTCGCCGCCCTCGCCGAGTCGGAGTCGGTGCTGCGCGGCGTCGCGCACCTGCGACTCCACGAGACCGACCGACTGGCGGCGCTCACGCGGGAGATCAACGGGCTCGGCGGGGACGTGACCGAGACCGCGGACGGGCTGCACATCCGCCCCCGCACGCTCCACGGAGGCGTCTTCCACACCTACGACGACCACCGGCTGGCCACCGCCGGCGCCGTGATCGGGCTGCTGGTGAAGGGGGTCGAGGTGGAGGACATCGCGACCACCGGCAAGACGCTCCCCGACTTCGCCGAGATGTGGCACCGCATGCTGGCGGGCGGTACGGGCAGCGGCGACGCCGCGGCCGGGACCGCCCCGCGGGCGAGAGCCTGAGGACGATACGGCATGCGCCGCTACGGAAAACACACCGACGAGGACGACATCCGGGTGCGGCCCTCCGGCCGGAGCCGCCCCCGCACCCACCGCCGACCGCTGCACGAGGACGCCGTCGAGGGATTCGTCGTCACCGTCGACCGCGGGCGGTTGACCTGCCTCGTCGAGGACCGGACCGTCACCGCCATGAAGGCCCGTGAACTCGGTCGCAAGGGCGTCGTGGTGGGGGACCGGGTCGCCATCGTCGGGGACCACTCCGGCCGGCCGGACACCCTGGCCCGGATCGTGCGGGTCGAGGAGCGCCGGTCGGTGCTGCGGCGAACCGCGGACGACCAGGACCCCTTCGAGCGCGTGGTGGTGGCCAACGCCGACCAGTTGGCGATCGTCACCTCGCTCGCCGACCCCGAGCCCCGGCCCCGGCTGATCGACCGCTGCCTCGTCGGCGCGTTCGACGCCGGACTGGACCCGCTGCTGATCCTGACCAAGTCCGACCTCGCCTCGCCCGAGACCCTGCTGGAGAGCTACGGAACCATCGGGGTGCGGCATGTCGTGACCAGTGCCGAGTCCTTCGACGAGGCGACCCTCGGCCGGGTGCGGGAGCTGCTGAAGGACCGCGTCACGGCGTTCGTGGGCCACTCCGGTGTCGGCAAGACCACCTTGGTCAACGCGCTCATCCCCGACCGCGCCCGCGCCACCGGTCACGTCAACGAAGTGACCGGCCGCGGTCGCCACACGACCACCTCGGCGCTCGCCCTGCCGCTGCCGGACGATCCGGGCTGGGTGATCGACACCCCGGGCGTCCGCTCCTTCGGCCTGAACCACGTGGACCCCGCACGGGTGGTCCTCGCCTTCCCCGACCTCGAACCGGGCACCGCCGGCTGCCCGCGGTCGTGCAGCCACGACGAGGAGGGCTGCGCCCTCGACGCCTGGGTCGCCGAAGGACACGCGGACCCGGCGCGGCTGTACAGCCTGCGGCGACTGCTGGCGACCCGTGAGCGGCGCGAGGGCGACTGACCGTCCCCGCGCGCCCCGTGTCCGGCGACACGCCCGGACGATGCCGGCGCGCGGCGGCATCGTGGCCGGCGGTCGGCCTCAGAGCGTGTGGGAGACCCCGCGTCGGATGGGCTCGCGGCGTTGGATGCGGTCAGCTGCACGGCGGAGGGGTGCCCTCGTACCGGGTTGTGTTCGGGTGTTCCTGACAACGCAGCGGATGGCCGTAGCCGGCGTCGCGGGCGCGGCGTGGGGTCTCCCACACGCTGGCAGAGCGTGTGGGAGGCCCCGCGTCGGATGGGCTCGCGGCGTCGGATGCGGTCAGCTGCACGGCGGAGGGGTGCCCTCATACCGGGTTGTATTCGGGTGTTCCTGACAACGCAGCGGATGGCCGTAGCCGGCGTCGCGGGCCCGGCGTGGGGTCTCCCACACGCTCTCAGCCCCGGCGAGGCACCGAGGGGCCGGGAGCGACCAGTTGCGAGACGGCCAGTCGCACTGCCGTCTCGCAGCGCCGGGCCGCCCCCGGGTCCCCGATCGGGGCGTTGCCGCGCCGTTCCAGGGCCTCGACCGCCCGGTCGCGGAGGCGTCCCACGAGGGTCGCGGCGCCGTCCGGCGGGAGGGGCAGCCCGTCGCAGCGGCAGCCCGTGAGCGTGGCGCGCACCAGGCGGTCGCTCCGGGCCGCACGCACGATCCACTCCCCGAGGAGCTCCAGCAGTTCGTCGCGCGAGGCACGCGCGGCGCGGTTCAGCCGTATCTCCAAGCCGTTGACGAAGGCGTCGAGTTGGCGGTGCAGCAGCGCGTCGGCCAGTCCGGCCTTGTCGCCGAACTCGTTGTAGAGCGTCTGCCGTGAGACGCCGGCGCCCGCAGCGACCCGGACCATGCGCACCTCCGCCCAGGACTCGCTTTCCAGCGCGGCACTGGCCGCGTCGAGCAAGGACTCGCGCGCTGTGGGCATCGTCGCCTCCGGCATCGGCACTCGGCCTGCTGCGGGACAGGATCGGGGTGGCCCGCGGCGGTGTCAATACGCCCCGCGACCGGCCGTGGCCGTGGGCCACCCCGCCGGATACGGTGGCGCCATGCCCGAATACGACGACGACCTACGGCTCGCGCACGTGCTCGCCGACACCGCCGACGCCGCCACGATGGAGCGGTTCCGCGCCCTGGACCTCGCAGTCGAGACCAAGCCGGACATGACGCCGGTGTCGGAGGCGGACAAACGGGCCGAGGAGCTCATCCGCTTCTCCCTGAGCCGGACGCGGCCACGCGACGCCGTGCTGGGGGAGGAGTTCGGCAGCGAGGGGGCGGGCCCGCGGCGCTGGGTGATCGACCCCATCGACGGGACCAAGAACTACGTGCGCGGGGTGCCCGTCTGGGCGACCCTCATCGCGCTCACCGAGCTCGACGAGGAGGGCCGGGAGCGGCCCGTGGTGGGGGTGGTGTCGGCGCCGGCGCTCCAGCGCCGCTGGTGGGCGGTGCAGGGCGGCGGCGCGTACACCGGCCGCAGCCTCACCTCTGCGAGCCGGATGCGGGTGTCGGGGGTGACCCGGGTCGAGGACGCCTCCTTCGCCTATTCCTCCCTCGGCGGCTGGGAGCAGCGCGGCGCGCTGGAGGGCTTCCTGCAACTGGGGCGGGACTCCTGGCGGACGCGTGCCTACGGCGACTTCTGGCCCTACATGATGGTCGCCGAGGGGACGGTGGACTTCTGCGCCGAACCGGAGCTCTCCATGTGGGACATGGCGGCCAACGCCATCATCGTGACGGAGGCCGGGGGGCGGTTCACCGGCCTCGACGGTCGTGACGGCGTCCACGGCGGCAACGCCGCGGCCTCCAACGGCTTGCTGCACGAGGCGCTGCTCGGCTACGTGGGCGGCTGAGTCGGGGCCCGTGGTGGCGCGCCGCCACGGGGCCGGAAGGGCCGGTCGGGCGGCGGCCTCCCTTGTCGCTGCCGCGGGACGCGTGTGACGATGGGCGGAAGCACGCTTGTGAGCTTGTGATTCGGTTCTCGTGGTGCGGGAGCCGTGAGAGAGGCGGCCCCCATGCTCGTCAGAGACGCCATGACCTCGATCATCCTGACCGTCGGCCCGCAGCACACCCTGCGCGAGGCGGCCCGGCTCATGTCCCATCACCGCGTCGGCGCGGCGATGGTCCTCGACCCCGCCGGCAGCGGAGTGGGCATCATCACCGAACGCGACGTCCTCCGCTCGATCGGCGCGGGGCAGGACCCCGACGACGAGCGTGCCGGGGCGCACACCACGACGGCGGTGGTCTTCGCGGCGCCCACCTGGACGCTGCTGGAGGCGGCCTCCGCCATGACGGCCGGCGGCTTCCGGCACCTCATCGTGCTCGACGACGACGGCCCGGTGGGGATCGTCTCGGTGCGCGACATCGTCAACTGCTGGACCCCGGTGCTCGCTTCGCGCTGAGGCGTCGGCCGCGCGCGACGACGGCCCGTCCCCGCGCCGTCGGGCGCGGGGACGGGCCGTCGCGGGGCGGCGCCGGACCGGGACGGCGGGGCCGTCCGGGCGGGACCGCGCCTCGGCGAGCGGACTCAGCCGCGGAGGGCCTGGACCGCGGTCTCCAGTCGCTTGCCGAAATCGGCGTCCGCCTGGCGGAAGTTGTTGATCGCGCGCTCGGCGATGTCCTCGCGCGAGACGTCGGCGATGAACCCCGCCAGGTTGTCGACCAGCCGTCCCTTCTCGTCCTCCGACATCAGGCGGTAGAGGTCACCGGCCTGCACGAAGTCGTTGTCCTCGGCGTGCGAGGGCGCCTCGGACTCCTGGGTGGTCCCCGATACGGTGGCCGGCTGCCACAGCGCCCGGCCGGTCTCGACGGGGCCGCCGAAGCTGTTGGGCTCGTAGTTCTTCGCCCCGCCGTGGCGGCCGTCGTACAGGAAGCCGTCCCGGCCGTGGGTGCGCGCCTCGGTGGCGTGCGGGCGGTTGACCGGCAGGTGGTCGGCGTTGATGCCGACGCGGTACCGGTGGGCGTCGCCGTAGCCGAACAGCCGGCCCTGGAGCATCTTGTCGGGGGAGGGGCCGATGCCCGGCACGAAGTGGTGCGGGGAGAAGATCGACTGCTCCACCTCGGCGAAGACGTTCTCGGGGTTGCGGTTGAGCTCCAGCTTGCCGATCTCGATCAGCGGGTAGTCCTCGTGCGGCCAGACCTTGGTCAGGTCGAACGGGTTGAAGCGGTAGTTCGCCGCGTCCGCCTCGGGCATGATCTGGACCTTCACGGTCCAGCTCGGGAAGTCGCCGCGCTCGATGGACTCGCGGAGGTCGCGCTGGTGGCTGTCGGGGTCCTTGCCCGCCAGCTCGTCCGCCTCGGCCTGGGTCAGGTTCTTGATGCCCTGGTCGGTCTTGAAGTGGTACTTGACCCAGAAGACCTCGCCGGCCTCGTTGGTCCACTGGAAGGTGTGGGAGCCGAAGCCGTGCATGTGGCGGTAGGAGGCGGGGATGCCGCGGTCGCCGAAGAGCCAGGTCACCTGGTGGGTGGACTCCGGCGACAGGCCCCAGAAGTCCCAGACGTTGTCCGCCTCCTGGGAGCCCGTGTACGGGTCGCGCTTCTGGGTGTGGATGAAGTCCGGGAACTTGATGGCGTCCTTGATGAAGAACACCGGGGTGTTGTTGCCGACGAGGTCGTAGTTGCCGTCCTCGGTGTAGAACTTCAGCGCGAAGCCGCGGGGGTCGCGGACGGCGTCGGCCGAGCCGAGGTTGCCGGCGACGGTGGAGAACCGCAGGAAGGTCTCGGTCTCCTTGCCGACCTCGGAGAGGAACTTCGCCCGGGTCCAGCGGGTCACGTCGGCCGTCACGGTGAAGGTGCCGTACGCCCCGGCGCCCCGGGCGTGGACGACCCGCTCCGGGATGCGCTCGCGGTTGAAGCGGGCGAGTTTCTCGATCAGCAGCTGGTCCTGGACCAGTACCGGTCCGCCACGGCCCGCGGTCTCGCTGTTCTGGTTGTCGGCGACCGGCGCGCCGGCCTCGGTGGTGAGCGGCCCCGTCGCAGTCTGCTCGGTCATTCGCCTGTCACGCCCTTCAGGTCCTCGGTGTACGCGAGGGTCTGGCCCTCGACTGAATGCGATCCTATATTGGACTCAGTCCAAGTCAAGACCGTGACTCGGTCCGTACCTGTTCGGGGTCCGGAGGGGTTCGCGCTAAGGTGGATGCCATGAGTGACCTGCTGCGACGACTGCGTGCCCGGGGCTGGCGGCTCACTGCGCAGCGGCGCGTGATCGCCGAGGTGCTGGACGGCGAACACGTGCACTACACCGCCGACGAGGTGCACGCGCGTGCCGTGGAGCTGCTGCCGGAGATCTCGCGCGCCTCGGTCTATAACACGCTCGGTGAGCTGGTGACCCTCGGCGAGGTGATCGAGGTCAACACGGACGGTCGCGTCCGGCGGTACGACCCCAACGCCCATGAGGCCCATCAGCACCTGGTCTGCTCCGGCTGCGGGGCGATCCGCGACGTCCGGCTCACCGACGACCCCCTCAGTGCGCTGCCCGAGGGCGAGCGGTTCGGCTTCCACGTGGCGCAGGTCACGGTGACCTACTACGGTCGCTGCCCCCGGTGCGTGGCGGCAAACTCCGCCCCGGGGCAGGCCGGTTCGCCGGTCGTGTGAAGGGGGCGGTCGCGGGCGGGTCGGCGGATTTGCTCCGCCGGGTGTCGGGCGGCTAGGGTCAAGACACACACCGACGCGGGGTGGAGCAGTTCGGTAGCTCGCTGGGCTCATAACCCAGAGGTCGCAGGTTCAAATCCTGTCCCCGCTACTCATGATCGAGGCCCGGTTCCTGAAATGGAACCGGGCCTCGATGCTTTCCGTGACCCCGGGATCTGCTCTACCGGCCCGGAGGTCGCCGCCGGCCCCGGTTGTCGCCGCTGCCCGCGGTGCGTGGCGGCAAACTCCGCCCCGGGGCAGGCCGGTTCGCCGGTCGTGTGAAGGGGGCGGTCGCGGGCGGGTCGGCGGATTTGCTCCGCCGGGTGTCGGGCGGCTAGGGTCAAGACACACACCGACGCGGGGTGGAGCAGTTCGGTAGCTCGCTGGGCTCATAACCCAGAGGTCGCAGGTTCAAATCCTGTCCCCGCTACTCATGATCGAGGCCCGGTTCCTGAAATGGAACCGGGTCTCGATGCTTTCCGTGACCCCGTGACCCCGTGGCCCCGTGGCCCCGTGGCCCCGTGGCCCCGTGGCCCCGTGGCGGGAAGGTGTTGAGCGCGCTCGCCGCGCGGCAGGGCCCCGCCCTAGCCTGCCGGGATGACTACCGCCCCGGGCGCTGGTCCCCCCGGGCGCCCGCTCGGCCCCCAGGACACGCCGCGGTGGCTGCCGCCGGTCCTGCTGCTCCTCCTCGCGGCCACCCTGGTGGTCGCCGGAGCGGCCGGTGCCGCCCGCACCGGTGCCGCGGTCGCGACGGCCGCCGCGGACGGGCTCCTCACGGTCGTCCTCGTCTCCCCGCTCCTGGTGATCGCGTTGCGCGGCGTTGCCGGGGCGGCCCGGACCGTGCTCGCGCTGCTGGCGCTCATCCTCTGCAGCCGCTGGGCGTTGGGGTTGCCGCGCGTCGGGGTCTTCGCCCCGCTGGAGTGGAACTGGCAGGGCAAGACCCTCGAACTGCTCTGGCTGGCCGCGTTGTTCGTCTGCCTGTGGCGATGGGCCCGGCAGGAGGCCGGGGTGCGGTGGTCGCTGGAGCCGGGTTCGGGTCGCGCGGTGGCGCCCGTCGTCGTCGGGGTGTTCCTCCTCTCCGCGCTGCTGAGCCTCTGGGCGCTGGCGGACCAGGGCGGGCAGGCCGACCCGGTGTCGGTGGAGCGGCTCCTGTTCGACATGGGGCACCCCAACCTGACCGAGGAACTCCTCGTCCGCGGAGCGATGCTGGCGGTGCTGGACCGGGCCTGCGGCACGCCGTGGCGGTTCCTGGGTGCGCGGGTGGGCTGGGGACTGGTCCTCACCACGTCGTGGTTCGGGCTCTGGCACGGTGCGGTGCTGACCGGCGACGGCTTCGTCCTCGACCCCGGGGCGATCGTCGCCACCGGGGCCGCCGGACTGCTCATCGGCTGGGTGCGGGCCCGCAGCGGATCGCTGTGGCCTGCCTACCTCGCCCACTGCGCCCCCGAACTCGGTCTCGGGGCCGCCACGATGGTGTGGGCGGCACTCTCGGGCGCACCCGTCCTGGCGTGACGGCCCGCGGGCACGTCGGGCTCACACCTGGGCGCCGTGCGGCGGGATGATGCCACCGTCACCCGCCCGTTCCGCGCCACCCGGCGCCACCGAAGGAGACCGCCCGTGAAGATCGTCGACGCGACCGTCTCGGTCACGTGCCCCGGCCGCAACTTCGTGACCCTCCGGATCACCACGGACGAGGGGGTCACCGGCCTGGGGGACGCCACCCTCAACGGCCGAGAGCTGGCCGTCGCCTCCTACCTGGGCGACCACGTCGCGCCGCTGCTGGCGGGCCGGGACCCGCACCGCATCGAGGACACCTGGCAGTACCTCCACCGAGGGGCCTACTGGCGGCGCGGTCCGGTCACGATGGCGGCCGTCGGCGCCGTGGACGTGGCGCTCTGGGACATCAAGGCGAAGGTCGCCGGACTGCCGCTGTACCAACTGCTCGGCGGTGCCAGCCGCGACCGCCTCACGGCCTACGGGCACGCCGACGGCCGCGATCTGCCGGAACTGCTCGACTCGGTCCGCGCCCGCCTCGCGGAGGGTTACCGCGCGGTCCGGGTGCAGAGTGGCGTCCCGGGGCTGCGCGCGGTGTACGGGGTGCACGCCCCGGACAGCGGCGGCGGCACGGTGCCGCACCAGCAGGACCGGCCGCTGGTCGAGGACTGGGACACCGACGCCTACCTGCGCCACATCCCGGCCGTCTTCGAGGCGGTCCGGGCGGAGTTCGGCCCCGAGCTGCCGCTGCTGCACGACGCCCACCACCGGCTGACCCCCGTACAGGCCGCACGGCTGGGCAAGGACCTGGAGCCGTACCGCCCGTTCTGGCTGGAGGACTGCACGCCCGCCGAGAACCAGGAGGCGCTGCGCCTGGTGCGGCGGGCGACCACCACTCCGCTGGCGATCGGCGAGGTGTTCAACTCCGTGTTCGACTACCAGACGTTGATCACCGAGCAGCTGGTGGACCACGTCCGGTCCTCGGTGACCCACTTCGGGGGTGTCACCCCGCTGCGCAAGCTGTTCGACCTGGCGGCGATGCACCAGATCAAGGGCTCCACCCACGGCCCCGAGGACATCTCCCCGGTCGGGATGGCCGCCGCGCTCCACCTGGGGCTGGCGGTGCACAACTTCGGTGTCCAGGAGTACGCCGGCTACTCGGAGCGCACCCGCGAGGTCTTCCCGGCCGCCTTCACCTTCGGGGACGGACACCTCCACCCGGGCGAGGCGCCCGGTCTCGGCGTCGGCTACGACGAGGCCGCTGCGGCCCGGCACCCCTACCGCCGGGCGTACCTGCCGGTGAACCGGCTCGCCGACGGCACCGTCCACGACTGGTGACGCACGCCGGACGGCTCGCGGTGCCCGGGGGCCCGGCACCGCGAGCCGTCCGGTAGGAATGGGGGCATGAACGAGACCCTGGCCCGTCTGCTCGACCTGCTCGACCTCGAACCGATCGAGCGGGACATCTACCGGGGCAAGAGCCAGCCCTCCGTGATCCCGCGGGTCTTCGGCGGCCAGGTCGCGGCCCAGGCGCTGGTCGCCGCCTGCCGGACGGTGGAGGCGGACCGGCTGCCGCACTCGCTCCACTCCTACTTCCTGCGGCCCGGGGACCCGGGCGCCCCCATCGTCTACAACGTGGACCGGATCCGCGACGGCCGCTCGTTCGCGACGCGCCGGGTGGTCGCCGTGCAGCACGGGCAGCCGATCTTCCACCTGTCCGCCTCCTTCCAGACCGCGGAGGAGGGGTTGTCGCACCAGGAGCCGATGCCGGACGCCCCGGACCCGGAGACCCTGCCGACCGCCGCGGAGATGCTGCCGCAGTACGAGGACCGGTTCGTCCACCCCTCGGTCTCGGAGCGGCTGCTGGACGTGCGCCGCGCCATCGACCTGCGGTACGTGGCGGAGCCGCCGTTCGCGACGGTCGGCAGCCCGCGTGAGCCGCGTTCCCAGGTGTGGTTCCGCACCACCGGGGCGCTCACCGGTGTCCACGACGACCCGGTCGTCCACCTCTGCCTGGCGACCTACGTCTCCGACATGACGCTGCTGGACTCGGTGCTGCTGGCCCACGGCCGCGGCGGATGGACGGTCGGTGACGTGGTCGGCGCCAGCCTGGACCACGCGATGTGGTTCCACCGGCCGTTCCGCGCCGACGAGTGGCTGCTCTACGACACCGACTCGCCGACCACCCAGAGTGGGCGCGGGCTGGCCCGCGGCCAGATCTGGACCCGGAGCGGGGAGCTGGCGGTCTCCGTCATACAGGAGGGCGTGGTGCGGGTGCCCCGCTCCCGCTGAGCCCCGGCACGACGCGGGGGGCCGTTCGCACCCGACGGTGCGAACGGCCCCCTCAGCGAACCGGCCGGAGGTCAGTCCACCGGGAAGAGCGATACGTGGACCGCGCCGCGGTAGCTGCCCTGCGCGGTGGCGGCGGGCACGTCGAGCTTCAGGTCGGCGGAGAGCTCGGTGGTGCCGAACCGGGAGTGGTCGTCCGCGGCGGCGAGCCGGTGCGAACCGGCCAGACCGGTGCCGCCGTTGAGCAGGCCGGAGACGGTGGGCCCGGACTCGGCGGTGGCACCGCCGAGGACCAGCGGGCTCCAGCCGAGGTAGCCGGAGGTCAGGACGCCGCCGGTGCCCGTCAGGTCGCCGGCGCCGCCGGTCACGGACCAACCCGCGGCCTCGTACCGGGTGTCGGTCACCGACAGGGTCGGCAGGGAGGCGCCGAAGGACCAGCGGTCACCGCCGTTGCCGGCCTCGCCCAGCGAGACGACCTCGCCCTCGCCACCGATGGTCAGCGTCAGCGCGCCCGGCTCGATGTCGCGCTCGGGAACGACGGCCTCGACGACGATGTCGCCCTCGACCGGGTCCGCGGCGGCCTCCCCGAGACCGGTCGCGACGCGGCGCTCGATGCCCTCGGTCACGCGCTTGGAGCCGTCGTCGCCACGGGAGATGGTGAAGGAGTCGATGGTCTCGCCCAGCTCAAGCCCGGTGGTCGGGTTGTTCCCCTTCTGCACGACCAGCGCCTCGTAGGAGATGCTGTCCGGGGTGACGCGGATGCCGGAGGTCATCGAGGTGAAGGCGTGGCGGACGAGCTGCGTGGCGCCGTTGTTGGTCCACACGTTGTCGTTCACCGGGGCCAGGTTGTAGTACTTCGGGCCCGAGTTGGAGACGACGAAGACGGGGCCGTCGGTGACGCCCTGCTCGTCGGTGCGGTCATCGTTCAGGAACCCGCGGCCGTAGGTGTGGTCGTGGCCGGCGAGGACCAGGTCCACGTCGTGCTCGGTGATCACCGGCACCCAGTTCTCGCGCACCTCGCGGTTGTTGCGGCCGGAGGAGACCGAGAACGCGGGGTGGTGGAAGGTCACGACGGTCCAGTTGCCGGTCTCCTCCGCCAGCACCTGGTCCAGCCACTGCGCCTGGACGCCGTAGAAGAGCGTGCGCCAGTCGGCGGTCGAGAGCGCCGGCAGGGTGACGCCCTGCTCGTTCTGGATCGCGTTCTGGCTGACGGTGTGGGAGTTCAGCTGGACGAAGCGGACTCCCTGGTAGTCGGTGAAGTAGACCTGGTTGCGCAGGTGCTCGGTGATGATCTCCAGGTACGGCCGCTCCGTCGCGGAGGCGTTCGCGGGGACGCGCGGACCGTTGTCCGGCACGGTGAAACCGGCGTCCCAGAAGTCGGCCGCCGCGTCGCGGCTGTACTCGTGGTTGCCGATGGCGGGCAGCCAGTTCTCGGTCTGCCGCTCGCCGTCGGTGATGGTGAACCACTCCTCCCACTCGTCCTCCACCGAGAGGTCGATGAGGTCACCGGACTGGATCGTCAGCTCCGAGTTGGGGAAGGCGCGCGAGGTCAGATCGACGATCGGCGTCCACTTCTCCGTGAGGTCGTTCTGGCCGTCGGCGTACCAGGTGAAGGTGAAGGGCTGGTCGCCGTCCTTGGCGGTGGTGAAGGAGTTCCACTCGTCGGCCGCCTCACCGCTGACCGCGCGGTAGGCGTAGGTGGTGGCCGGGGACAGACCGGTCAACTCGGCGGCGAAGGTGATCGCCTGTCCGGCCGGCACCGCCATCTCCTTGGTGACGGCGGCGCGCACCGTCTCCACGCGGCCGTCGGGGTGGCGCAGTTCGACGGAGGCGGGGAGGTCCGAGGCGACACCCACCGAGCGCCAGGTGACGGTCTGCGAGGTGGAGGGGTCCGCCGTCGGGTTGAGGATCACCCGCTCCGGGGCGCCCGCAGCGGCCGTGGAGGCCGAGGTGGACGCAACGGCGGGCGTGGCACCGGCGGTTGCCAGCAGCCCGGCCGTGACCACGCCGGTGAGCCAGAGGTGGCGCCGGCGTAGAGCTGAAGTGCGCATGGCGTTCCTTCGCTGTGAGAGTGACGTGAACGTCGTCGTCTCGCACCCTGACAGTCGACCGCCAATCCCGGCCGAACGTCGTATGACGGAAGAGGCGGCCGAAGATGAACGTGCCGGCGGCGTTCGGTGTCGCTCGTGGCCGACGGGACCGGCGGTGGTCGCCACGGGGATAGCCTCTGGTCAGAGCCGCGTGCGGCGTGCGGTTGCGGCTTCCCAGCGACTTTTGTCCAACTCGCCTGCCCGCTGGGCCAGTTCACCGGGACGCCACGACGGCGGACGGCAAGCGGCGGGTGTCCGTCAGGGCGTGCCTGGGGCCCCGCGTCGGATCGGCTCGCGGCGTCGGACGCGGTCGGCTGCACGGCGGAGGGGTGCCCTCGTGCCGGGTTGTGTTCGGGCGTTCCTGGCCACGCGGCAGCTGGCCGTGGCCGGGGTCGCGGGCCCGGCGTGGGGTCTCCCACACGCTCTCAGCGTTCCGTGCGCTGCGGTGCCGCCTCGGCCGCTGCCGAGCCGGAGGTCGCCGGCTCGCTGCCGGTCGGCGACCCTACGGGCGCCGCTCCCGCAGCCGCCGTGCGGTCGGTGGGGGACGGCGCGGCGGCGGAGGC
>NZ_JAAVJB010000103.1 GCF_012034385.1 Streptomyces spiramenti | reverse complement strand
GCGGGGAGCCGCGGCCGGCGCTGACGCGCAGCAGGTGGCCCAGGCGGTCCTCGTAGGGGGCGCCGACCCGCCACAGCTCCCGGGTCCGGGACCGCTCCCGGGCGCGGTCGAGCATGGCCGCGTTGAAGGCGTCGAAGGTGTCCGCGGGCGGGGGCGCGTAGGGCGACAGCGACGCGTCCACGTGGGCGACGCCCGCCAGCACCGCCCCGCTCTCGGGGACGCCGAGGTAGCCGTCGTGCTTGCGGACGAAGCGGTCCCAGTCGGATGTGCCGCGGGGGTGGTCGGGAGCGACGCAGACCACGGACCAGGTGTTGGCGGCCTTGGCCGGCCATCGCGGATCCAACCGGAGCGCCCGGCCCCGGGTCTGGACCACCGCGGTGGGGGTGGTCGCCTCCGTGAGGTCGACGAGGGTGTTGACGCGGCGGGCGTTCCACCCCTCACCGAGCAGGGCGCGGGTGCCGACCAGCGCCCGGCTGTGGCCCTCCTCGAAGAACGCCGTGACCAGCGCAACCCATCGGCGGCTCGTCCAGCTGCCGGTCACCTCGGCGGTGCCGGGGGTGTCGGCCAGCGGGCGGACCGCGAGGTCGAGGTCGCGGCGGCGCTCGCGGCACCAGTCGGCGAAGGCCGCGGCGGTGCCGGGCGCGGCGGCGACGGTCCGACCGGTGACCAGCATCGGCGCGAGCGGGGCGGTCCGGGGGTCGGCGGCGAGCGTGCCGAGCACGAGCCTGGCGGAACCCGCCTCGGCGTCGAGGACACCGTCCAGCCGGGCCGGCAGGGTGGCGGTGGCGCGTTCGTGGTCGCAGACGACGACCGCGCGCAGCCCGTCCCCCAGGGCGTCCGCCTCGGTGGCGAGAATCTCGGTGACCGCCGCGGTCCGCGCGGCGCTGCGGGCCAGTACGCGGTCCAGCGGTGACCGGTCCCGGCGGACGCCGCGCGCGGTGAGGCGGTGGCCGACCGCCGGGAGCGCGGCCCGTACCTCGTCCTCGGCCGCCCGGTCGGCCGGAGTGCCCGAGACCCGCAGGCAGCGGCGGACCCAGTCGTCGATGAGGCGGACCCAGTCCTCGGCGCGGGGCGGGTGGCGGTGCTCCTCGCGGAGGCGGGCGCCGACGGGCAGCGCCAGCAGCCCGTGGTGGTGCAGGCGCAGCGCCGCGTCGGCGAGGGCGGGCTCCGCCGCGGCGAACCGGTGCCAGGGGACCACCGGGGCGGGAGCGCCCCCGGCGGGTCCGGGACCGTCGGGGCCTGCGCGTTCCACCACGCGGCGGTCGAGCCAGGGCAGGAGGTCGGTGCTGGCGAAGCCGGGCTCCGTCAGCCGCGTGACCAGCTCGGTGAAACGTTCCGCCTCACCCGCGAGCCAGGAGTTCTCGGTGGCGGTGGGGGTGGTGAGCCAGGCAAGTTCGGCGTAGGGAGCGAGGTGTCCCTCGCGGACCGCGGCGGGGATCGATGGGCCGCGCACCGCGGGCCCGAAGAGCTCCTCGACCAGCTCCGCCTGCGCCCGGGTGAGGCGCTCCGGCGGCGTGGCGGTCAGCCCGACGACGGTGGCCGAGGGAAGTTCCCGCAGCACCTCGGCGAGGAGTTCCCCCCATGTCTCCAGCAGGTGGTGGCACTCGTCGAGGAGCAGCGTGATCTCACCCGCGCCCCGCATGGCCTCCACCAGTTCCCTGCCGCCCGGACGAAGCCGGTGCAGATGGCCGGTGCCGGCGCCGTCCTCGGCCACCTCGGCGTCCGGATCGAAGGTGGCGAGCGCCTGGTAGGTGAGAACGGTCACGGCCGCCACGAGGTCGCGGGAGGTGCCCGCGGCCTCCGGCTCGGGGCGGAAGGACGCCCACTCGCGGACCCACTGCCCCTGGATCGCGGTGTTGGGACCGAGGACGACGACCGGACGTCCCAGGCGCCGCGCCGCCTCCAGCCCGGTGAGGGTCTTGCCCAGCCCCGGCGGGAGGACCACCCAGGCCCGGCGGTGGCCGTCCGCGAGCACCCGCTCCAGGCCGGCCAGCGCCTCGCGCTGGTGGCGCCGGAGCGGATGGGGCGGCCGGGGGCCGACCCAGGTCGCCGCGACCTCGGCGTCGGCGGGCTCGGCCGTCACCAGCCTCGTTCGCGCCAGGCTGCCAGCTGCGGCCGTTCCGCCCCGAGGGTGGTGTCGGCACCGTGGCCGGGGTAGACCCAGGTCTCGTCCGGCAGCACGTCGAAGAACCTGGTCTCCACGTCGTGCAGCAGCGTGCGGAACGCCTCGGCGTCGCCGAAGGTGCTGCCGACGCCGCCGGGGAAGAGGCAGTCCCCGGTGAACAGGTGCGGGTGGCCCCGGGGGTCGTCGTAGACCAGGGCGATCGACCCCTCGGTGTGGCCGCGCAGGTGGCGTGCGACGAGCCGGCAGTGCCCGACCGACAGCTCGTCCCCGTCGTCGAGCGGCACGTCGGTCGCCACGGGGATGCCCTCGGTGTCGAGCCGCCCGGCGTAGGTGCGGGCGCCGGTGGCTGCGATGACGTCGGCGAGCGCCTGCCAGTGGTCCCCGTGCCGGTGAGTGGTGACGACGGAGGCGACGGAGTCGTCCCCGATCAGCCGCAGCAGGGTCTCCGGCTCGTTCGCCGCGTCGATCAGCAGCTGCTCGCCGGTCTCGCGGCAGCGGAGGAGGTAGGCGTTGTTCTCCATGGGGCCCACGGCCACCTTGGAGATCAGCAGCCCGGCGAGCTGGTGCACCTCGGCGGGGCCGCCGACGGTGACCCGTCCCGTGTACGTCATGGGTTCCTGCCTTCCAGCATCACGGCTCCGGTGGCGGTCGGACAGCGTCTCACAGCGGGGGAAGCACGGGCAGCGGCGCACCGGTGGCGGTGAGGCCGCTGCCCGTGGTGCGCCCGGAGAGCCAGCCGACGAGGGCGGCGGGGTTCCCGGCGACGACCAGGGCGGGGCCCTCGGTCCCGCCGGTGGGCCAGCTGCGGCCGTCCTCGGCCCGCACCTCGACGGGCGGGACCGCGGCGTTGCCCTGGTAGCGGCGGGTGAGGTAGCCGAGCGCGCGGTCGGTGAAGGCCCCGGAGAAGTCGCTGACGTCGCGGTCGACGCCGAGGTCGACGTGGTGCAGCTCCACTTCCAGCCAGCGACGGAACGGCACCCCGGAGGCCGAGTCGGTCACCCCGTTCCGCAACGCCACGGTGGCGCCCCAGGCGTTGTCCGGCCGGGCGTCGAAGGCGTCGCGCAGCCGATCGGCGGCGGCCCTCAGGTCGACGAGCTGGTCGGAGGGGGCGCGGCCGGCACCGGCCTCGATGTCGCGGTCACGGGTCCCGGCGTCGGCGTACATGGGTCTGCCCTCCATCACGTTGACGAGGGCGTCCGCGTTGCGGGCGAGGTGGGCGAGCACGTGGCCCCGGCTCCAGCCGGGCAGCCGGGAGGGGGCGGTGAGCGCGGCCTGGTCGAGGCCGGGGACCGTGGCGAGGAGTGCGTCGGTGGCGCGGGCGAGACCGGAGAGGTCAGCTTCGGGTCGGCTCATGATCACCACGCTATACCGGTGCCCGGGGCCCCGGGAGGGGGCGTCGCGGCCCGTTCGGCGACCGGGAGGGCGCCGGTGGGTCGCCGGGGAGGGGCGAGCGAGCGTCCGGGCGGGGCGTCGGGGCGGGGGCGGACCCCCGGCGGTCCATGATCGAACAGCTGTTCTTGTACGCTCGGTCTCCTCACCTCTCCCGCGCGGGCCGCTTCTGTCGGACCCCCGGCCTACGCTGGGAGGAGTCATACCCTTCTGCCCGGGGGGCCGCATATCCCCGGCCCGCGCCAGGCGCGGCCTCCGGCCCCTCGCCGCCCCCATCCGAAAGGTGCCAACCGGCGTGGCCGACCGACTTCTCGTTCGCGGCGCTCGCGAGCACAACCTCAAGAACATCTCCATCGAGCTCCCGCGCGACTCGCTGGTCGTGTTCACCGGACTGTCCGGGTCGGGCAAGTCCTCGCTGGCCTTCGACACCATCTTCGCCGAGGGGCAGCGCCGCTACGTCGAGTCGCTGTCCGCCTACGCCCGGCAGTTCCTCGGCCAGATGGACAAGCCCGACGTGGACTTCATCGAGGGCCTCTCCCCCGCGGTCTCGATCGACCAGAAGTCCACCTCCCGCAACCCGCGCTCCACCGTCGGCACGATCACCGAGGTCTACGACTACCTGCGCCTGCTCTTCGCCCGGATCGGCAAGCCGCACTGCCCGGAGTGCGGGCGCCCCATCGCGCGGCAGTCCCCGCAGGCCATCGTCGACAAGGTGCTCGGCCTGGAGGAGGGCAGCCGCTTCCAGGTGCTCTCCCCGCTGGTGCGCGAACGCAAGGGCGAGTTCGTCGACCTCTTCGCGGACCTCAGCTCCAAGGGCTACAGCCGGGCACGGGTGGACGGCGCGGTGGTCCAGCTCTCCGAGCCGCCGACGCTCAAGAAGCAGGAGAAGCACACCATCGAGGTGGTCGTGGACCGCCTCACCGTCAAGGACAGCGCCAAGCGGCGGCTGACCGACTCGGTGGAGACGGCCCTCGGGCTCTCCGGCGGCATGGTGGTGCTCGACTTCGTCGACCTCGACGAGAACGACCCGCAGCGCGAGCGGATGTACTCCGAGCACCTGTACTGCCCGTACGACGACCTCTCCTTCGAAGAGCTGGAGCCGCGCTCCTTCTCCTTCAACTCCCCCTTCGGCGCCTGCCCCGACTGCTCCGGGCTTGGCTCCACCATGGAGGTGGACCCGGAGCTGGTGGTGCCGGACGAGGCGAAGTCGTTGGAGGACGGCGCCCTGCACCCCTGGTCGCACGGCCAGACCAAGGGGTACTTCCAGCACCTGACCAACGCGCTGGCCCAGGCGCTCAACTTCCGTACCGACATCCCCTGGGCCGGGCTGCCGCAGCGGGCACGCAAGGCCCTGCTGTACGGCCACCGCACCAAGATCGAGGTGCGCTACGAGAACCGCCACGGCCGCGAGCGGGCCTACCAGACGGTCTTCGAGGGCGTGATTCCCTTCATCCGGCGCCGCCACGGCGAGTCGGAGAGCGACGCCGGCCGCGAGCGGCTGGAGGGGTACATGCGGGAGGTGCCCTGCCCCGCCTGCAACGGCAGCAGGCTGAAGCCGGTGGTGCTGGCCGTCACCGTCAAGGACCGCTCGATCGCCGACATCTCCTCCATGTCGATCAGTGAGTGCGCCGACTTCCTGCGGGAGATGAAACTCGACGCCCGCGAGAAGAAGATCGCCGAGCGGGTGTTGAAGGAGGTCAACGAGCGGCTGCGGTTCCTGGTCGACGTGGGCCTGGACTACCTCTCACTCGGCCGCACCGCCGGCTCGCTCTCCGGCGGCGAGGCGCAGCGCATCCGGCTCGCCACACAGATCGGCTCCGGCCTGGTCGGCGTCCTCTACGTGCTGGACGAGCCCTCCATCGGACTGCACCAGCGCGACAACCACCGGCTGATCGAGACCCTCGTCCGGCTGCGTGACCTCGGCAACACCCTGATCGTGGTGGAGCACGACGAGGACACCATCAACGCGTCGGACTGGGTGGTCGACATCGGCCCGGGCGCCGGCGAGCACGGCGGGGAGGTCGTGCACAGCGGCCCGCTGGCCGGGCTGCTCACCAACGAGAAGTCCCTCACCGGGCAGTACCTCTCCGGCCGACGGCAGATCGCCATGCCCGCGGAGCGGCGCCCGATCGACACCGACCGGCGGCTGACGGTGGTGGGCGCCCGCGAGCACAACCTGCGGGACGTCGACGTCAGCTTCCCGCTCGGCGTGCTCACGGCGGTGACGGGGGTGTCCGGGTCGGGCAAGTCCACCCTGGTCAACGACATCCTCTACACCCATCTCGCGCGTGAGCTCAACGGCGCCCGCTCGGTGCCGGGCCGCCACACCCGCGTCGAGGGGGACGATCTGGTGGACAAGGTCGTGCACGTGGACCAGTCCCCCATCGGCCGCACCCCCCGGTCGAACCCCGCCACCTACACCGGCGTCTTCGACCACGTGCGGCGGCTGTTCGCGGAGACCACCGAGGCGAAGGTCCGCGGGTACCTTCCCGGGCGGTTCTCCTTCAACGTCAAGGGTGGCCGCTGCGAGAACTGCGCCGGTGACGGCACCATCAAGATCGAGATGAACTTCCTGCCGGACGTCTACGTCCCCTGCGAGGTGTGCCACGGCGCCCGGTACAACCGGGAGACGCTGGAGGTCCACTACAAGGGGAAGTCGATCTCCGAGGTCCTCGACATGCCGATCGAGGAGGCGGCCGAGTTCTTCGAGGCGGTCCCGGGCATCGCCCGGCACCTGCGGACCCTGAAGGACGTGGGCCTCGGGTACGTCCGGCTCGGCCAGCCGGCGCCGACGCTCTCCGGCGGCGAGGCGCAGCGCGTCAAGCTCGCCTCCGAACTGCAGCGCCGCTCCACCGGACGCACCGTCTACGTGCTGGACGAGCCCACCACCGGGCTGCACTTCGAGGACATCCGCAAGCTGATCGACGTGCTCTCGGGCCTGGTCGACAAGGGCAACTCGGTGATCGTGATCGAGCACAACCTCGATGTGATCAAGACCGCCGACTGGGTCGTGGACATGGGCCCCGAGGGCGGTTCGGGCGGCGGGCAGGTGGTGGCCGAGGGCACCCCGGAGCAGGTCGCGGCCGTACCCGCCAGCCACACCGGCAAGTTCCTCCGCGACATCCTCGGTGACCGGGTCAGCGACTCCGGGCCCACCGGCGACGTCCCCGCGAAGCGGACCACCCGCCGCACGGCGAAGGCGGAGCCGGCGAAGCGGGCGGCGAGCGGCTCCGCCGCCTCACGGAAGAAGTCGGCCGGCGGCACTGCCAAGGCGGCCGGGACCAAGGGCGGCAAGCGGGCCGGCTGACGCGACAGGGGGGCCGGGACCCCGTTCCGGGGACCGGCCCCCCTGTCGTAGGGTGCGAGCGTGACATCCGACGACATCCCGGTCAGCCGTCCCGACGTCTCCCGCCGAACCGCGGTGCCGCCCGCCGCCGGCGGCGGCACCGCTTCCACCGCGCCGCGAGGCGCCTCCCGCCGAACGGTGCTGTGCGGCGCCGCGCTGGTCTCGGCGGGCGCGGTCGGGTTGACGGCGACCGCCTGCGGCCAGGAGGGCGGGTCGCAGCCCGCCGAGGGGGTGGCCGAGCCGGTGCAGCTGGGACCGGCCGAGGACGTCCCGGTCGGCGGCACCCAGTTGTACCGCGACGAGAAGGTCCTCGTCTGCCGCCCGGAGGCGGGCGAGTACCGCGCGTTCAGCGCGGTCTGCCCGCACGCCGGTTGCGTCCTCTCCGGCATCCGCGACGAGGTGGCGGTGTGCAGCTGCCACGGTTCCACCTTCGAACCGGCCACCGGTGAGGTGCTGCGCGGCCCCGCCGAAGAGCCGCTGACGCCGCTGGAGTTGGAGATCGACGCCGGCGACGGCCTCATGGTGGCCCGCCCGCAGTCCTGACGCGGCCCGCGACCGTGGGGGCGGCCGACCGCGCGACGGCCGGGGCGACTTCACGCCCCGCGCCGCGCGGACTCCGCGCAGAGACCACCCTCCGCCGACCCGCCCGGCAGGGCTCGCCTCCCCTCCGCACCGGCGGGCCGGCAGCCCTGCGGGCACTCCCGCTCGCGGGGTGCCGATGCCTGCCTCGGACCGCGGTGAGCAGCCACGACACCGAACAGCGGCGGCGCGCGGTGGCGTTCGCGCGCTGCTGCGATCGGGTGCGGAGGGCGCCCGGCACGCGGTATTCGGGCGCATCGGGACGACGCCCCGCTCCACCTCCGCGCTCCTGAGCTTTCACTGGTCTGTCATGTGGACGTTGTGACGTACCACTGGTGCCCGTTGTGATTCCCTTGCGACTCTGAGCGACCGGGTGCGCACACGTGTGCCCGCGTCCACGTCCCAGGGAGACCCTGTGTCTGGTACCCGCCAGCCATGGCGCCGCGTCCGCGGCGCGTTCCCCCTCGCCGCGACCGCGGTGGCGGCGGCGCTCGCCGTCGGTCTGATCCCCCCGGCAACCGCCCAGACCCCCTCACCCGATCCGACCGCCCGCGGGGTGGTCGACGGCGACGGTACCGAGATCGCCACCGCGACCCGACCGTTGGCTCCCGGCGCCGAGCTCGCCGGGACGCAACGGCTGGAGTCCGACAAGTGGTTGGACGTCCAGACCGTCACCGTCGACCTCGCCGCCGATCTCTCGGTGGACTACCTGGCCACGGAGGACGTCGCCGACGCGGCGACGGTCGGTGACCTCGCCGCCGCACACGACCCCGGCGCAGGGCGAGCCACCGTCGCCGCGATCAATGCCGACTTCTTCGACATCAACGCCACCAACGCCCCGCTGGCCCCGGGCATCCGGGACGGCGAACTGGTGCAGTCCGGCAGTCTGAACCGCACCACCGTGGTCGGTGTCGACGACGACGGCTCCGGCCGCGTCCTCGACGTGCTGTTCGACGGCAAGGTCACCGGCCCGGAGGGCGAGGCGGCCATCACCAGCTTCAACGCCGCCTCGCTGCCGGCCGACGGCATCGGCGTCTACACGGCCGACTGGGGCGAGGCCGACCGGCTGCTGCCGGTGCTCGGCGCGCAGCAGGTCACCGAGGTCGTGGTGGAGGAGGGCCGGGTGACCGCGGTGTCGGAGAAGCCCGGGCGCGAGCGGGTGCCCGCCGAGGCGACCGTGCTGCTCGGCCGGGACGCCGGCGCGGTGGCACTCTCCGCGTTCGCGGCGGGCGACACCGTCGAGATGGAGTACGCCGCGCGGTCCGCGGACGGCGGTGAGCTGCCGCGCACCGCGGTCGGGGGCAACGGCCTGCTGGTCGTGGACGGCGAGGCCCAGGACTGGGAGGGCCGCCCCAACAACGCCACCGCGCCCCGCACCGCCGTCGGCTTCTCGGAGGACGGCACCGACATGTACGTGGTGGTGATCGACGGCCGCCAGGCGCACTCCGGAGGCGTCACCCTCACCGAACTCGCCGTCATGATGGAGCGGATGGGTGCCCACTCGGCCCTCAACCTGGACGGCGGCGGCTCGACCACACTGCTGGCCCGGCGGGCGGGGGCGACCGCGCTCGACCTGGTCAACAAGCCCTCCGACGGCGCCCAGCGAGTGGTGCCCAACGGTCTGGCCCTCACCGCGCCCGCGGGCGGCGGCGCGGCCACGGGCTTCCGCGTCGCCACCCGCGCCCTGCCCGCGCTCGCCCCCAACGGCGAGACGATGGGCGACGCCCGACCGGACCGTGTATTCAGCGGCCTCACCCGGCAGTTGGACGCCCACGCGCACGACGCGACCCTCGGCCCGGCCGGGGCGGCACGGCCGACCTGGTCGGGCGTGCCCGCACGGGCGGGCACGGCCGACCCCGACGGTCTCTTCACCGGCGGGGAGCCGGGCCCCGCCGTGGTCTCCGCGAGCACGGGCCGGGCGACCGGCTCGCTTGAGCTCACCGTGCTCGGCGAGTTGGAGCGACTGGAGCCGACGCGGCGCAGACTCGCGCTCTCCGGAGTCGGGGACGTGACCCGCTTCGGCCTCCTGGGCCACGACGCGGCCGGCTACTCGGCACCCGTCGAACCCCGTGACGTGACGCTGGACTACGACACCGCGCTCGTCGCGGTCGAGCCGGAGCCGGCGACCGGTGGCTGGACCGTCCGGGCACTGACCGACGCGTACACGGCGAGCACCGTCACCGCCCGCGTCGGCGAGGTGACCACCGTGCTCTCCGCCGGTGTGGGGTTGCGGGCCACCACCGTCGCCGACTTCGAGGACGTCGCCGGCTGGCGGTTCACCCACGCCCGGGCGGCCGGTGAGCTGTTCACCGAGCCGGAGGGCCAGGAGGGCGCGGCGCTCGGGGTGCGCTACGAGTTCGACCGCAGCACCGGCACCCGCGCCGCCTACGCCGCACCGGCCGGGGGCGACATCCGGGTCGCGGGGCAGCCGAGGAGCTTCACCCTCTGGCTTCGCGGCGACGGCAACGGCGCCTGGCCCTCCCTGCACCTCACGGACGCCACCGGCACCAGCCGTGTGCTGCGGGGGGAGCACCTCGGCTTCATCGGCTGGCGTCAGATCACGTTCGACGTGCCGGACGGCTTCGAGTACCCGGCGTCGGTGCACCGGCTGTACATCGCCGAGACCCGTCCGGACGCCGCCTACCGCGGCGAGATCGCCGTCGACGAACTCGTCGCCGAGACGCCGCCCGACGCCGACCTGCCCGACCCCGGCCCGGTGACCGACCCGCTGATCACCACCGCCGCCGCGACCGACGCGCGCGACTGGCGCTTCGCCCTGGTCTCCGACGCGCAGTTCGTGGCCCGTGCGCCCGACAGCGACGTGGTCGCCGCCGCCCGGCGCACGCTGCGCGAGGCCCGCGACTCGGCGCCGGAGTTCGTCGTCATCAACGGAGACTGGGTCGACGAGGGCTCGCCCGAGGACCTGGAGTTCGCGCGCGCCATGATCGAGGAGGAGCTGGGCGACGTCCCCTGGTACTACGTCCCCGGCAACCACGAGGTGATGGGCGGGTCGATCGCCCGGTGGGAGGAGGTCTTCGGCCCGCGGCAGCTGAGCTTCGACCACCGGGGAACCCGCTTCGTCACCCTGGACACCTCGTCGCTCTCGATCAGCGGCGGCGGCCACGCGCAGTGGCAGGAGCTGCGCGGACAGCTCGACGCGGCGGCCTCCGACGCGTCGATCGGATCGGTGGTCGTCATCGCCCACGTGCCGCCGCAGGACCCCGGGCCGCAGCCGGCGAGCCGCCTCACCGACCGGATGGACGCCTGGCTGCTGGAGCGGTGGCTCACCGGGTTCCGGGAGGAGACCGGGAAGGGCGCGGCGCACCTCGGTTCGCACGTCGGGCTGTTCGACTCCTACCACCACAACGGCGTGCCGTACCTGATCAACGGCAACGCGGGCAAGGGCCCGTCCGCACCGCCGGACCGCGGCGGCTTCAGCGGCTGGTCGACGGTCGGCGTCGACGAGGTGCCGGAGACCGCACGGGTCGAGGCGCTGAGCGGTGCTCGGCCCGGCGGGCCGGACTGGCTCTCCGTACGGACCCGGCCCCACGTGGACGGCCTGGTGCTGGCCGCCCCCGCCCGGCTGTCGGTCGGGGACAGCGCCCCGGTCACCGCGACGGTGGAGCAGGCGCTCGGCGGGGAGGGGGCGAGGCAGGTGCCCGCCGCGTGGCCGGTCAGTGCGGACTGGTCGGGATCGGCCGCGCTGCACGTCGGCGACCCGGCGGACGCCGCACGCCGCCACCTCGCGGTGCTCGACCCCGGCACGGGAACACTGACCGCGCTCCGGAGCGGGCGGGTGACCGTGACCGTGTCGGTCGACGGGGAGACGGCCGAGGCCACGGTCGACCTGGTGCGCTGACGGCACGGACGCGCACGCCGCGGCAGCGCGCCGGTGCCGGTGCCCGGCAGGGACGACGAAGCGGGCCCGGGAGGCCGTGAGAACCCAAGGACGGTCTCCGTCCTCCCGGGCCCGCTTCGTGGTGCCGCGGCGGGCGCCGCCGGGCGCCGGCCTCAGGAGTGGGGCGTGGCGGCGTGGTCCGCCGGGCGGCCCGGGCTCACAGGTGCGGCAGGATGTCCGGCAGCAGGTCCTTGAAGGTGCGGCCCTGCGAGGGAACGCCGATGGCGGTCATCTCCCAGCCACCGCCCTTGCGGTTGACCTTGGCCATGATCTGCGCGGTGTACGCGCCACCGCCGGTGAGGGTGTAGCGGGCGAGCTCCTCGCCGTTGGTCCGGTCCACCAGGCGGCAGAAGGCGTTCTCCACCTCGGTGAAGGTCTGGCCGGTGAAGGAGTTCACCGTGAAGACGATCTGGTCCACCTCCGCGGGGACCGAGGTCAGGTCGACGAGGATCACCTCGTCGTCGCCGCCGCCCGTGCCACCGGTCAGGTTGTCGCCGGTGTGGGTGACCGAGCCGTCCTTGCTCTTCAGCTGCCGGTAGTAGACGACGTCCGCCATCTCCCGGCCGGCGAACAGGACCGCCGAGGCGTCGAGGTCGATGTCTCCGCCGCCGAACAGCTTGCCCAGAAAGCCGGAGCGCCGCACGGCCTGCCAGCCGAGGCCCATGGAAACCGCGGAGAGCCCGCCGCCGTCGCTCTTCTCCAGGCTGATCGCCTGGCCCTTGGACAAGTTGACGCCCATGGATGTCCACTCCTGTCGCGCTCACGTCGGTCGTTCGGGCCTGACGACCCGCTCGAAACCCTACGTCAGCGCGTCCGCACGCGACCAGCGCCCCGGACGGGCGGCCCGGGCCGCCCGTGGCGCAGCCCCCTGGTCCGCGGCGGGCCGCGGAGCACGCCGCGGACCGCCGCGGACGCGTCAGGTCAGCCCGACCTCCCGCATCTGGCGGAGCTCCTTCTTCAGCTCCGAGACCTCGTCCCGCAGTCGCGCCGCCACCTCGAACTGGAGCTCCGCAGCGGCGGCGCGCATCCGCTCCGTCAGCTGCTCGATGGTGTCGGCCAGCTCGGCGGCGGGCCGGTCCGTCAGCTCGCCCTCCTCGCGCCGCTCCCGTGCCGTCCTCCCCGGCACCGGGGCCTTGCCGCGGCCCGTCTCGGCCGGTCGGCGGTAGCCGGTGGCGAGCAGGTTCTCGGTGTCGATCTCCTCCCGGATGATGTCCGAGACGATGTCGCCGATCTTCTTCCGCAGCGGCTGCGGGTCGATGCCGCGCTCCTCGTTGTACGCGATCTGCTTGGCCCGCCGCCGGTTGGTCTCGTCGATGGCCTTCTCCATCGCGGCGGTGATCCGGTCCGCGTACATGTGGACCTGGCCGGACACGTTCCGCGCCGCGCGGCCGATCGTCTGGATGAGCGAGGTCCCCGAGCGCAGGAACCCCTCCTTGTCCGCGTCGAGGATGGCGACCAGCGAGACCTCGGGAAGATCCAGGCCCTCCCGGAGCAGGTTGATGCCGACCAGCACGTCGTACTCGCCGGAGCGCAGCTCCCGCAGCAGCTCGACCCGGCGCAGGGTGTCGACGTCGCTGTGGAGGTAGCGGACCCGGATGCCCAGCTCCAGGAAGTAGTCGGTGAGGTCCTCCGACATCTTCTTGGTGAGGGTGGTGACCAGCACCCGCTCGTCGCGTTCGGTGCGGGTGCGGATCTCGTGGACGAGGTCGTCGATCTGCCCCTCGGTGGGTTTGACCACCACCTCGGGGTCGACCAGTCCGGTGGGCCGGATGATCTGCTCGACGACGCCGTCGCCGCGGGACAGCTCGTAGGGCCCGGGGGTCGCCGAGAGGTAGACCGTCTGGCCGACCCGCCCCAGGAACTCCTCCCACTTCAGCGGCCGGTTGTCCATCGCCGAGGGCAGCCGGAAGCCATGGTCCACCAGGGTGCGCTTCCGAGAGGCGTCCCCCTCGAACATCGCCCCGATCTGCGGGACGGTCACGTGTGACTCGTCGATGACCAGGAGGAAGTCCTCCGGGAAGTAGTCCAGCAGGGTGTGGGGCGCGGTCCCCCGCTCCCGGCCGTCGATGTGCAGCGAGTAGTTCTCGATGCCGGAGCAGGTGCCGATCTCGCGCATCATCTCCAGGTCGTAGGTGGTGCGCATCCGCAGCCGCTGCGCCTCCAACAGCTTGTTCTGCCGCTCCAGCTCCGAGAGCCGGCCCGCCAGCTCCGCCTCGATACCGGCGATCGCCTTCTCCATGCGCTCCGGGCCCGCCACGTAGTGGGAGGCGGGGAACACGAAGAGCTGCTGCTCGTCGGAGACGACCTCGCCCGTCAGCGGGTGGAGCGTGGAGAGCGCCTCGATCTCGTCACCGAACATCTCGATGCGGACCGCCAGCTCCTCGTACACGGGGAAGATCTCCACCGTGTCGCCGCGCACCCGGAACGTCCCCCGGGTGAACGCGGTGTCGTTGCGCGCGTACTGGATGTCGACGAACCGCCGCAGCAGGGCGTCCCGGTCGAACTCCTCACCCACCCGGAGCGGGACCATCCGGTCGACGTACTCCTGCGGGGTGCCCAGACCGTAGATGCAGGAGACCGAGGCGACGACGACCACGTCCCGCCGGGTGAGCAGCGAGTTGGTCGCGCTGTGGCGCAGCCGCTCCACCTCGTCGTTGATCGAGGAGTCCTTCTCGATGTACGTGTCGGTCTGCGGGACGTACGCCTCGGGCTGGTAGTAGTCGTAATACGAAACGAAGTACTCGACGGCATTGTTCGGCAGCAGCTCGCGGAACTCGTTGGCCAGCTGCGCGGCCAGCGTCTTGTTCGGCGCCATCACCAGCGTCGGTCGCTGCAGCCGTTCGACCATCCATGCGGTGGTCGCGGACTTGCCGGTGCCGGTGGCGCCGAGCAGGACGACGTCGCTCTCCCCCGCACGCACCCGTCTCTCCAGCTCGTCGATGGCCGTCGGCTGGTCACCGCTGGGCTGGTAGGGACTGACGACCTCGAGGGGCGCCACAGTGCGTTCGATGTCGGAAACGGGTCGCATGACCCCACGGTACGACCAGCCACGGACACCGCACGGCGACGAGCGGGACGGACGCCGGGTGCGACCGCCCGGACACCGGCTGTTCCGCCGATGGGCCGCCGTTCGCCCGTATGGGTACACCGCGCGCGGGCAGCATCCCCCGGGTGTCCCCCCACGACCCAAGGAGTTCCCGGTGTCCCTGCACTCAGCCATGACGACTCTCGGGTCGGCGTTCGTCGCCGTCACCCTCGCCCTGACCGCAGCCACCCCCGCGGGTACGTCGGCGGGGGCGGCCGGCGAGCCGTCGCCCGCCGCCGCGGGCGCCCCCGCTCCCGACCGCTCCGGCGGGCCGGCGGTGGTGGCCCATCGCGGCGCCTCCGGGCACGCGCCGGAGAACACCCTGGCGGCCGTGGACGCCGCCGCCGAGCTGGGCGTGGAGTGGGTGGAGGTCGACGTCCAGCGCGCCGGTGACGGCGAGCTGGTGGTCCTGCACGACAACGACCTGGCCCGCACCACCGACGCGGCGGAGCGCCATCCCGACCGGGCGCCCTGGGGACTGGACGACTTCTCCTACCCCGAGATCGCGGAGCTGGACGCGGGGTCCTGGTACGGGCCGGAGTTCGCCGGGGAACGGGTACCCACGCTCGGCGAGGTGCTGGACCGGATGGACGAGCACGGCCAGAAGCTGCTGCTGGAGGTGAAGTCGCCGGAGCTGTACCCCGGGATCGAGGCCGACGTCGTCGCCGAGCTGCGCGAGCACGGCTGGCTGGCGCCGCGCACCCTGCGCACCTCGCTGGTGGTGCAGAGCTTCGACGCCGCCTCGGTGCGGACCCTGCACGAGCTCGCGCCCCGGGTGCGGACCGGGCTGCTGGGCAACCCGCCGGTGGCCCGGCTCGCGGACCACGCGGAGTACGTGGACCAGATCAACCCCCGCCACACCACCGTGACGGCCGACTACGTGGCCGCGATCCAGGAGCTGCGGGGCGCGCACGGGCGGAAACTCCAGGTGAACGTCTGGACGGTCAACGACGGGCCGACCGCGTTCGCGCTGGCCGGACTCGGGGTCGACGGGATCATCACCGACCACCCCGACGTCGTCCGGGCGGCGCTGAGCTCCGGGGTCGCGTCCCCGGAGCCCGTCTCCTGACACGCGCCGAGGCCGCACGACGCGGGCCGGCGGCCGGGCTGTCTGCCCGGCCGCCGGCCCGTTCGTGCGTGGTGTCCCGTCGTCGGGTGAGGGTCAGCCGACGCCCTGCTCCCGCAGGAACTTGGCGGGGTCGATGGCCGAACCGAAGTCGGGGGTGGTACGGATCTCCAGGTGCAGGTGGGGTCCGCTGCTGTTGCCGGTGTTGCCGGAGCGGGCGATCTGCTCGCCCGACTTCACCTGGTCGCCGACGGAGACCTGCACGTTGGAGAGGTGGGCGTACTGGGAGTAGGTGCCGTTCTCGTGCTGGACCACCACGGCGTTGCCGTAGGCGGGGCCGTCGCCGGCGCCGTTGCCGCCGGCCTTGACGACGGTGCCCTTGGCCACGGACTGCACGGCGGTACCGGTGGAGACGGCGTAGTCCTGGCCGCTGTGGCCGGCCGCCCAGCGGTCGCCGCTGTTGCCGTAGGTCGCGCTGATGGTGTAGCCGCCCGAGACCGGGGCGACCCAGCCGTTGGCCTTCTGCTCCGCCGCCTTCTTCTCCTCGGCGGCCTTGGCCTCGGCTGCCTTCTCGGCCTCGGCCTGCTTCGCCGCGCGGTCGACCGCGGTCTGCACCTCGGTCGCCTTGCCGTCGATGGCCAGCTTGGCGTCCGCGGCGGCCCCGCTCTGCCGCAGGTCGGCCTGGGCCGCCGCGTAGTGGGCCAGCTCAGTGGAGCTGCTGGTGCCGAAGAGGTCCGCGTTGCCGGTCGCCTGCGCGACCCCGCCGCCGGCCAGGAGGGCCGCGGCGCAGGCGCCGATGGTGAGGGTTCCGGCCCGGCTGCGGAGCCGGGGAAGGAAGGCGCGGGACAGGTGAGTGCGGGACATTCCGGTGAATCCTCCGATGTGTGGGGGGCGCCGGATTTCCTCGAGCGCCACCACCATTGATAGGGGGGATTTCCGGAGGGTTCAAACAGTGCTTTCCACTAGCAATGGCCGTAGGCAAGGAAAGGGAATTTGGTCCCTTCCGGAGCGGGCGGCCATGGGGTTCCGCGGCAGCACCGGAGCCGCCCCTTGGGGGCGCACGGCTGCTGCGGCAGGGGTAGGGAAGGAGTCCCGGCCGAGTTCCCGGACGACCCACGGCCCATTTCCCCGCACCTCCGGGACAAAGGTCCCGGACCTCTGTCCCGTATTTCCGCTAAGCAGGTTAGTGGGTACCGGATTCCGCGTGCGACACGTCACAGGGAACGACCGGGGAAAGGAATTCCGGCGGGACCGGGTGCCGTCCGTTTCGGGACCAACGGCCCCGCGGGCGGCGCGGGCTGCGGCTGCGCCTTCAGCGCGGAAAGAGCTCGAAGGGGACGCAGCGGTGTCCGTCGAAGCTGCCCGCAGAGGCGTCGGCGGCACCCCGGACCAGGTCGGCGCTGTAGGGGTCGGGGTCCACTCCGAGCCCCTCCAGGTACGCCCGGTGCTCCCGGAGCGAGGCGACCGCCCGCCGCAGTGCGTCCTCGCCGACCGGCTGGGCGTGGGTGGCCTGGGGTGACGCGGCCACCGCGACCCATCGCACGCCGTTCCAGGGGCTGAGCCGCCCGTCCTCCCCGGCTCCGGACGCGTTCCCCGGGTCCGCCCTGAAGGCCGCGCGGTCGAGCTGTTCCCGGAAGATCCAGCGATTGCCCGCGTCCCCGGCGGCGTCGATCGCCGCCCGGCCCACCGCCCGGTGGTCCGGGGTGTTCAGCGCGGCGCGGTCACCGAAGTGCTCGCGGTGGTTCAGCGTGACCACCAGCTGCGGCCGGTGCCGGCGGATGGCGGCGGCCAGGTCCCGGCGCAGCGCGACGCCGCCCTCCACGACCCCGTCGCGGTGGTCCAGGAACTCCACGGTGCCCACGCCGACGCGCTCGGCGCCGGCCCGCTGCTCGCGCTCCCGCAGCGGGCCGCACCGCTCGGGCGCGAGGCTGTCGATACCGGCCTCGCCGCGGGTCACCAACAGGTACCGCACATCCTTGCCCGCCGCCGTCCACTCGGCGACGGCGGCAGCGGCGCCGTACTCCAGGTCGTCGGGGTGGGCGGCGATGGCGAGGGCACGGTCCCACTCCAGGGGGAGCGGCAGGAGCGGCGGCGGGGCGCCGTGGGCTGCCGCCGGGGACTGCCGACTGTCCGTCATGGCCGCAGCCTAGAGCGCGTCGTCCGGATCTTCGCGGATCAGGCCGCGGTGTCGGGCGCGGTGCATCGCACGGCACCCGGTCGCAGCTCGTGCCCGGTCGCACTCGCGCGATGCGGCGACGCCACCGGGGCCGTGCCGTGGCGCCGCTGCCCCCCGCACGACGCACGACCCGTCCCAGGCGCTGTCCGGCACGTCGCGGCACAGCAGCGCGCGGCGTCGGGCGCGTCAGCCACCAGGCGGAAGGGCGCGGCTCGCCCCGCCCGGACGTCCTC
>NZ_JAAVJB010000102.1 GCF_012034385.1 Streptomyces spiramenti | reverse complement strand
GACGGTGACCGCCGCGAGCGCGGCCAGCGCGGGCAGGGCGACGCGGGCCCGGCGGCCGGGGCGCCGGCGCGCTGCCGGGGGTGGGACGGGACGGGTCTCGGCGGGGTTCACGAACGCTCTCCTGCTCCTCGGGAAGGACGCCCCGGGCCGGGAGGCTCGTCCTCCCGCCTCGCCCGACGACGTGGTCCCACCCTCGCGGTCGGGGTACCTCGCGCACATCGCGCGCAGGCACACACCGCGGTTGCGACCTTTCGGCACAGCCGCCTCCTCCCTGAGGAGGAGGCGCCCCGAGACGTCCCGAGACGCCCGCTCCGCGGCGGACCCAGCGGCGATCAGCTCTCACGGCGGTCGGACGGCCGTCGCGGGCAGCAACGGTGGTCGGGACAGCCCGCGCGGCGGCCGAACACGGCGGGCGGGCCGGCGCGCGCGACGCCGCGGGCGGTCAGCCCTCGCGGCGGTGCCACAGACTCCCGCGGTCCAACTGTCGCAGCACCCGGTCGGCGACCTCCGGTGTCATCCCCGGCTCGGTGCGGGCGTCCAACACCGCACGCCGGGCCGCCGACATCATCTCGCCGCGCAGCTCGTGGAGTTCACGGGCGCGCTGCAACCGGTCGGCGACCTGCTCACGGCGCTCCTCGTCGGCCAGCTGCGGCGAGATCAGCCACGCCATCTCGTGGGCGCGCTGCACCATGCGCTCGGCGGCCTCCTCCGAGACCCGCCCCTCGGCCTCCAGCTCCCGCAGCCGCGCCCGGCAGGCGGTGGCGACCCGCACGGCCAGCGCGCGTTCCTGGGCCTGCTCGCCGCTGCCGTCGGAGGCGACGCCCAGCCGGCCCGTCAGCCACGGCAGGGTGAGCCCCTGGATGACGAGAGTGCCCAGCACCACCACGAAGGCGACGAAGACCACGGCGTCGCGGCCGGGGAACGCCGCGCCGGAGTCCACGGTCAGCGGCACCGCCAGTGCCAGCGCCACGGAGGCGACGCCCCGCATCCCGGCCCACCACATGACGACGGTCTCCCGCCACCCCAGGGGGATCTCCTCCCCGCTGTCCGGCCCGCGACCCAGCCGACGCGCCAGCCACGCGGCGGGCGCGAGCCACAGCAGCCGGACCAGGACGACGGTGGCGAGCACCAGCAGCGACGCGGGGAGCAGCGCGTCGAGCCGGTCGCGGGAGGTGTCGAGGACGGCGTGGACCTCCAGCCCGATCAGTCCGAAGGCGACGCCGGTCACCAGGGTGTCCACCACCGACCAGAAGCTGTGACCGGTGAGGCGGCCCGCCACGTCGTCCGGGTCGGCCGCGTGCTCGGCGAGGAACAGCGCCGTCACCAGCACGGCGAGGACACCGGAGCCGGAGAGTTCCTCGGCGACGCTGTAGGAGGCGAACGGCACCAGCAGCGTCAGCCCGGTCGCGAGGGTCGCGTCGCCCAGCAGCGGCATCAGCCGCGACGCTCCCCAACCGAGGAGGATGCCGACGGCCACGGCCACCGCCGCCGACAGCACCAGCTCCCCCGCCGCGAGCGTCACGGAGAACGTCCCCGTCACGGTCGCGGCGATCGCCACGTGGTAGAGGGTGATCGCGGTGACGTCGTTGAAGAGGCCCTCGCCCTCCAGGATCGACACCATGCGGCGCGGGAGGCCCAGCTTTCCCGCGACCGCCGTCGCCGCGACCGGGTCGGGCGGCGCGACCAGCGCACCGAGCGCCACCGCACCGGCCAGCGGCAGCCCCGGCACGACGGCGTGCGCGACCGCCGCCACCGCCGCCGTGGTGACGAAGACCAGCGCGACGGCGAGCAGCAGGATCGGGCGGAGGTTGGTGGTGAACTCGCGCCAGGAGGTGCGCTGCACCGCGGCGTACAGCAGCGGCGGCAGCACCAGCGGCAGGATGTACTCCGGCGGGATCTCCACGTCCGGCACGAACGGGAGTATCGCCAGCGCCGCCCCGAAGAGCGTCATCAGCACCGGCGGCGGCAGCCGGAGCCGGTCGCCGAGGGGCACGATCACCACCGCGCCGAGCAGCAGCGCGAAGAGCAGGGTCAGCTGGTCCATGGCGCTGATCCTCGGCTCAGGCGGAGTCCTCCCGCACCGTCTCCAGGGCGTGGCGCAGGTCTTCGGGGTACTCGCTGGCGAATTCCACCCACTGGCCGTCACCGGGGTGGGTGAATCCGAGGCGGACCGCGTGCAGCCACTGCCGTTCCAGCTTCAGCCGCGCTGCCAGCTTGGGGTCGGCCCCATAGGTGAGGTCGGCGACGCACGGGTGGCGGTGCGCGGACATGTGGACGCGGATCTGGTGGGTGCGCCCCGTCTCCAGCTTGACGTCGAGCAGGCTGGCCGCGCGGAACGCCTCGATGAGGTCGTAGTGGGTCACCGAGGGCTTCCCCTCGGCGGTGACGGCCCACTTCCAGTCGTGGGTGGGGTGGCGGCCGATCGGCGCGTCGATGGTGCCGCTCATCGGGTCGGGGTGGCCCTGGACCAGCGCGTGGTACCGCTTCTCGACGGTCCGCTCCCGGAACTGCTGCTTCAGGTGCGAGTAGGCGTGCTCCGACTTGGCGACGACCATCAGGCCCGAGGTGCCGACGTCCAGCCGGTGGACGACGCCCTGGCGCTCGGCGGCGCCCGAGGTGGAGATCCGGTAACCGGCGGCGGCGAGGCCGCCGATGACGGTGGTGCCCCGCCAACCGGGGCTGGGGTGCGCGGCCACGCCGACGGGCTTGGAGATGACGACCAGGTCCTCGTCGTCGTGCACGATCACCATGCCCTCGACCGGCTCCGCCACCAGCTGCACCGGCACGGCGGGGGCCGGCATCTCGACCTCCAGCCAGGAGCCGCCGGTGACCCGCTCGGACTTGCCGACCTCGGCGCCGTCCAGCCGGACCTTGCCGGCCGCGGCGAGCTCGGCCGCCTTGGTACGGGAGAAACCGAGCATCCGGGCGAGGGCTGCGTCCACACGCTCCCCCTCCAGGCCGTCGGGTACGGGCAGGGTCCGGGTCTCGGGAAGGGTGCTCACCGGACCGAGTATGACGGACGGCGCGAACCGCACCGTCCCCGGGCAGGTGGGGGCGCCTCCCGGGTGGCCGGTCGGACCGGGGCGTCAGGGGTTGCGGGGGGCCGCGTCGCCGGTGCCCGCCCCGCCGGAGGCGGGCGGCTCGTCGCCCGCCTCCGCGGCCTCGGCGGCCGGACCGGTCGTCCCGGGGGTGTCGGCGGCGGACGGCGCGGGGGTGTCGGCGGCGGACGTCCCGGGGGTATCGGCGGCGGACGTCCCGGGGGTATCGGCGGCGGACGGCGCGGGGGTGTCGGCGGCGGACGTCCCGGGGGTACCGGCGGCGTCACCGGTGGCCTCCGTGGCGGGCTCCTGCTTCTCGTCGTCGTCCCGGTGGACCGTGCCGTCCGGGTCGAGCCCGCGGAAGGACAGCAGCACGATGAGGATGCCGCCGCACACGATCGCGGAGTCCGCGAGGTTGAAGACCGCGAAGTGCTTGGGCGAGATGAAGTCCACGACCGCGCCCTGGAAGACACCCGGCGCGCGGAAGACACGGTCCGCGAGGTTGCCGAGGGCGCCCCCCAGCAGCAGGCCGAGCGCCACCGCCCACGGCGCGCTGTAGAGCTTGCGGGCGAGCCGCAGGATGACGATCACTACGACCGTCGCGATACAGGTGAAGACGACCGTCAGGGCCTGGCCCATGCCGAAGGCGGCGCCGCTGTTGCGGACCGCCTCGAACTGGAGCCACTCCCCCACGATCTGGACGGGCTCCCGGCCCTCGAGCCACTCCACGGTCCAGATCTTGGTGATCAGGTCGAGGACGAAGGCGGTGACGGCCACGGCAGCCAGCACGCCGATCCGCCGCCGACCGCGCCCGCTCGCGGCGGTCTCCCCGGAGCCCGTGCCCGGCCCGTCGGCCGCGTCCGCTCCGGCGGGGGTGCCCGGCTCGATGCTTCCCGAGTCGTCCGGCGACGGGCCGCTCACGGCCCCGTCCGCGGTTCCGGACCGCTCGGCGTCGCCGGCAGCGCGCGCCTCGGGGCCCGAACCTCGGGTCTGATCCGGTGTGTCAATGGTCCGCTCCGCCTCTTTCACGTGAACGAGAGTACGGCACCGTGCCGGGCGGCCCCCAGGCACGGTTGGCGGCCTCCGCACCGCCGGTTCGGCGTCGCGGAGGGGTGGGCGGGCGGCGCCGCCCGGGGTCAGGAGCGGCGCTCCAGGCGCTGCTTGCAGGCGACGCAGAGCGTGGCGCGGGGGAACGCCTGCATGCGGGCCTTCCCGATGGGCTGTCCGCAGTTCTCGCACAGCCCGTAGGTGCCGGCCTCCAGCCGCGCCAGGGCCCGCCCGGTCTGGCGGAGCATCTCGCGGGAGTTGCCGGCGAGCGCCATCTCGTGCTCGCGCGTGACGTTCTTGGTCCCCACGTCGGCCTGGTCGTCCCCCGCGCCGTCGCCGGAGTCCCGCATCAGGCCGGTCAACGCCTGCTGCGTGGCGTCGATCTCCTCCCGGAGCCTGGCGGCGTCCGAGGTGAGTTCTGTCCGTGCCTCCTCCACCTCGGCGGCCGTCCACGGGTCCTCCCCGGGCCGGACCGCGAGGTCGGCCGGATCGATCGCGCCCTCGGGAGCGGGTTCGCCCGACTCCGACGCCGTCGTCTTCTCCGCTGCCACCTGATCGGCTCCTGTCTGTCCGGCCGGGGCGCCGTCCGCGTCCCGCCCTGTCCTGGTCCCGACGCCGCCGTCGGCCGCGTCGGGGCCCGCCTCGGCCGCGACCCGCCCCTTCGCACCCTTCGGCGGCTTCGCCGACTTCCTCGTGGACGTCCCGGCGCGCTTCGTGGCGGGCTTCGCAGCCGGGGCCGCCACCCGCGCGGCGCCGCCCCTGGCCGCCGACTGCTGTCCGGCCGTCCGCTTGGCCGACGCCTTCTTCGTCGCCCGTCCGGCGGTCGACCGACCGCCCTCGTCCGGCTGTCCACCCGCGGGCGGGGCCTCCCCGCCCGCCGCGTCGTGGTCCGCCGCAGCGCGGGCGGTCGCCCGGCGGGCCTGGCTGCGCTCCGCCGCGGTGGCCGATCCTCCGGCGGACGCCACCGGCCGACCGGTCCCCGAGGCCTTCTTCGCCGCCTTCTTCGCCACCGCTCTGCGGGCGGCGGAGTCGTCGTGCGCCACCATGGCCGCGCCCCTTTCACATAGCGTGACATCGCGCGCGTATCGTGACGGGAACGATAAATCGGCACAGGCCGCGCGGCAACGTGGGCGCGCCGAACGGCCTCGCGCGGGCGGCGGACGCCCCGCACAGCGGGACAACCCGGTCGAGGTCGGCGCCCGATCGCCGTACACTGGGCGGCAGCGAGAGGCATCGACGGGGACGAGTAGCGTCGCAGGCGGCCGAAGCGACCCGGGGACGGTGGAAGCCCGGGGGCAGGCACGGCGTGAAGATCACCCCCGAGCCGCCGGAGGAACGCCCCCAGCGGGGGTCAGTAGAACCGGCAGCGCTGACCCAACTGAGCGGGTGGTGGACTGCACCGGCAGACCGCCGCCAAGGAGGGTGGTACCGCGGGACGCGCGCCGAACGGCGCCGGGCGTCTCGTCCCTCCGACGGAACGCGTCACGTCCCGCCGGAGGATGCCCCCGATGTCGTCAGACCCGAAGCCCAGGTACCGCGCGGTGCCCGCGCAGGTGGACCTGCCCGCGCTCGAGCACGAGGTGCTCGACTTCTGGCAGGAGAACAAGACCTTCGTCCGCTCCATGGAGCAGGCCCAGGGCCGCCCCGAGTGGGTGTTCTTCGAAGGGCCGCCCACGGCCAACGGGATGCCGGGCACCCACCACATCGAGGCGCGGGTCTTCAAGGACGTCTTCCCCCGCTTCCGCACGATGCGCGGCTACCACGTCGCCCGCAAGGCCGGCTGGGACTGCCACGGCCTGCCCGTGGAGCTCGCCGTCGAGCGGGAGCTCGGGTTCAGCGGCAAGAAGGACATCGAGGCGTACGGCATCGCCGAGTTCAACGACGCGTGCCGTGCGTCGGTGACCCGTCACACCGACGCCTTCGCCGAGCTGACGCGCCGCATGGGCTACTGGGTCGACCTCGACGACGCCTACCGGACGATGGACCCGCAGTACATCGAGTCGGTCTGGTGGTCGCTGAAGGAGATCCACGGCAAGGGCCTGCTCTCGCAGGACCACCGGGTCGCGCCCTGGTGCCCCCGCTGCGGGACCGGCCTCTCGGACCACGAGCTGGCGCAGGGATACGAGTCGGTCGTCGACCCCTCGGTCTTCGTGCGGATGCCGCTGACGTCCGGCCCGCTCGCGGGCGAGGCGTCGCTGCTGATCTGGACCACGACCCCGTGGACGCTGGTCTCCAACACCGCCGTCGCCGCGCACCCCGAGGTGACCTACGTCGAGGCCACCGACGGCGAGGAGCGGCTGGTCGTCGCCGAGAACCTGCTGGAGAAGGCGCTCGGCGAGGGGTGGACCGCCACCGGCCGTTCCTTCACCGGCGCCGAGATGGAGCGCTGGTCCTACCGGCGCCCCTTCGACCTGGTCGCCTTCGACCCGGAGGCGCCGGCCGCGCACTTCGTGGTCCTCGCCGACTACGTCACGACCGAGGACGGCACCGGCCTGGTCCACCAGGCCCCCGCCTTCGGCGAGGACGACCTGCGGACCTGCCGCGGCTACGGACTGCCGGTGGTCAACCCGGTCCGCGGCGACGGCACCTTCGAGGAGGAGCTGCCGCTGGTCGGCGGTGTCTTCTTCAAGAAGGCGGACGAGGCCCTGGTCGCCGACCTCGACGCCCGCGGTCTGCTCTTCCGCCACGTCGCCTACGAGCACAGCTACCCGCACTGCTGGCGCTGCCACACCGCGCTCCTCTACTACGCGCAGCCCTCCTGGTACATCCGCACCACCCGGATCAAGGACGCGCTGCTCCGCGAGAACGAGCGCACCAACTGGACCCCGGAGTCCGTCAAGCACGGCCGCTTCGGCGACTGGCTCAACAACAACGTGGACTGGGCGCTCTCCCGCAACCGCTACTGGGGCACCCCGCTCCCGGTCTGGCGCTGTGAGGACGACCACCTCACCGTCATCGGCTCGCTTGCCGAACTGAGCGAGCTGACCGGCACCGACCAGTCGCAGCTCGACCCGCACCGCCCGTACATCGACGCGGTCACCTTCGCCTGCACCGCCGAGGGCTGCTCCCGCACGGCCCAGCGCGTCCCAGAGGTCATCGACTGCTGGTACGACGCCGGCTCGATGCCGTTCGCGCAGTGGGGTTACCCGCACCGCAACAAGGAGCTGTTCGAGCAGCGCTACCCGGCACAGTTCATCTCCGAGGCGATCGACCAGACCCGCGGCTGGTTCTACACGATGATGGCCGTCGGGACGCTGCTGTTCGACCGCTCGTCCTACGAGAACGTCGTCTGCCTCGGGCACATCCTGGCCGAGGACGGCCGCAAGATGTCCAAGTCGCTGGGCAACATCCTGGAGCCGATGCCCCTGATGGAGCAGCACGGCGCCGACGCCGTCCGCTGGTTCATGGCCGCCGGCGGCTCGCCCTGGGCCGCACGCCGCGTCGGCCACGGCACCATCCAGGAGGTGGTGCGCAAGACCCTGCTGACCTACTGGAACACGGTCGCCTTCCAGGCGCTGTACGCCCGCACCTGCGACTGGTCGCCGTCGGAGGCCGACCCGGCGCCGGCGGAGCGCCCGCTGCTGGACCGCTGGCTGCTCAGCGAGCTGCACGCCCTGAACGCCATGGTCACCACCGCGCTGGAGGGCTACGACACCCAGCGCGCCGGCAAGCTGCTGTCGACCTTCGTGGACGACCTGTCCAACTGGTACGTGCGGCGGTCGCGTCGCAGGTTCTGGCAGGGCGACCGCGCCGCGCTGCGGACGCTCCACGACACCCTGGTCGCCGTGACGCAGATGATGGCGCCGCTGGTGCCGTTCATCACCGAGCGGGTGTGGCAGGACCTGGTGGTCCCGGTGACGCCCGACGCACCCGACTCGGTGCACCTGTCCAGCTGGCCGGCGCCCGACGAGTCGATGGTCGACCCGGAGCTCTCCCAGGACATGCTGCTGGTGCGGCGACTCGTCGAACTGGGCCGCGCCACCCGGGCGGAGTCCGGCGTCAAGACCCGGCAGCCGCTCTCCCGGGCGCTGGTCGCCGCGCAGGGCTTCGAGCTGCTCGGCGACGACCTGCGGGAGCAGGTCGCCGAGGAACTCAACGTCGCCACCCTCGCCTCGCTCTCCGAGATGGGCGGCTCCCTGGTGGACACCACCGCCAAGGGGAACTTCCGTGCGTTGGGCCGCCGGTTCGGCAAGGGCACCCAGGCCGTCGCCTCCGCCATCGCCGCGGCCGACGCCGCCGAGCTGTCGGCGGCGCTGCGCGCCGGGACAGCCGCGGTGACGGTCGACGGCGAACACGTCGCGCTGTCGCCCGAGGAGGTCATCATCACCGAGACCCCCCGCGAGGGCTGGTCGGTGGCGTCCGACCCCGGCGCCACGGTTGCGCTCGACCTGGAGATCACCCCGGAGCTGCGCCGCGCCGGCCTGGCGCGCGACGTGATCCGGCTCGTCCAGGAGGCGCGGAAGAACAGCGGCCTGGACGTGGCCGACCGCATCGCCGTCCGGTGGCGCGCCACCGGCGAGGAGCTGGCCCGGGCGCTCGCCGACCACCAGGCCCTGGTCGCCGGCGAGGTGCTCGCCGCGGAACTGGCCGAGGGCGACGCGGCCGACGAGGACGGCTTCGGCGAGGAGTTCCGCGACGAGGCGTTGGGTCTGACGTTCCGTCTGCGCCGCCACGAGGGCTGAGCGGCACCCCTTCGGTGGGGGGGGCCCCTGGGCCGCCCCCACCATCGGACACGGCACAGGGGCGGGGCCCGGACTCGTGAAGAGTCCGGGCCCCGCCCCTGTGAACTACTGCCTCCGGCGTCAGCCGTCGGTGCTCAGTTGTCGTCCTCGTCGATGAGGAAACCGCGCATCGGCGACGGCGCCTGCTGCACCGGCTGCGGCGCCTGCGGCCGGACCGGGGACATCGGCTGGGTCATCGCCGGGGCCATCTGCTGCTGACCGCCGTACGACGACTGGCCGCCCGGTCCGTTCGGACCGCCGCCCATCATCGGACCGCCGCCGCTCGGGCCGCCCATCGACTGGTGGCCACCGCCACCGGGCGAGGGTGCACCGGCCGAGGCCATCGACGGGCTCGGCGAAGCCGGCAGCGAAGGCGCCGACGGCGTCCGAGGCGGAGCCAGGGAGTCGTCCGACTGGCTCTCCAGCTGACGCAGCTGGCTCTCCAGGTAGGACTTCAGACGGGTGCGGTACTCGCGCTCGAAGCCACGCAGGTCCTCGACCTTGCGCTCGAGCGTGGCGCGTGCGGACTCCAGCGAGCCCATCGCCACGCGGTGCTTCTCCTGCGCGTCCCGCTCCAGCGCGTCGGCCTTGGCTCGGGCGTCCCGCTCCAGGCCCTCGGCACGGCTGCGCGCCTCGCCGACGATCTTGTTGGCCTCCGAACGGGCCTCCGCGATCGCCTGGTCGGCGGTCTGCTGCGCCAGCGAGAGCACACGGGCGGCGGACTCGTTGCCACCCTGCTGCTGCTGGGGCGGCATGCCGAGCGGACCACCGGGACCACCGGGGTGACCCTGCTGGGGACCACCGGGGCCGCCGGGACCACCGAGGTGGCCCTGCTGCGGACCACCGGGGTGACCACCGGGACCGCCCATATGGCCCTGCGGACCACCGGGGTGACCCTGCTGCGGACCACCGGGACCACCGGGATGACCCTGCTGCGGACCACCGGGGTGACCACCGGGACCGCCCATATGGCCCTGCGGACCACCGGGGTGACCCTGCTGCGGACCACCGGGACCACCGGGACCACCGGGACCACCGGGACCACCGGGATGACCCATGGGGCCGCCGTGGCCGCCGGGACCGGCGGGCAGTTGCGGCGGGCCGCCCATGGGACCGCCCTGCTGGTGACCCTGGGGGTGACCCTGCTGCGGACCACCCTGCTGGTGCCCCTGCTGGTGACCCTGCGGGGGACCGCCCTGCTGGTGGCCGCCCTGCTGGTGACCCTGCTGCGGACCGCCCTGCTGGTGGCCGCCCTGCGGTCCGGATATGGCCGGCGGGCCGCCCGGCCTCTCCTGGGGGTCGGGTTTGCGCATGTTCTGCTGGTTCTGTGCCGCGGCGCGCGTGGCCGCCGCGAGCTTGGCCCGCAGATCCTCGTTCTCCCGTAGGAGTCGGGTCAGTTCGGCCTCGACCTCGTCGAGGAAGGCATCGACCTCGTCCTCGTCGTAGCCTTCGCGCAGCCGGACGGTCGTGAACTGCTTGTTCCGCACGTCCTCGGGGGTCAACGGCATCTCTTCACCTCAACGTGAGTCGTCGGCATATCGACTGGAACGTACTGGTTCACAGCAGCCCAGCCACGACGTTGATCAGGATGTAAACGATGATCATGAGTACGAAGAAGGACAGATCGAGCGTCACGCCCCCGAAGCGCAACGGCGGGATGACCTTCCTCAACGCCTTCAGCGGCGGATCGGTGACGGTGTAGGCGCCCTCGAGCGCCACCACCATCGCCTTACCCGGCTGCCACGAGCGGGCGAACATGAAGACGTAGTCCATCACCAGCCGGAACAACAGGACGAAAAGGAAGCAATACAGGACGACGTAGACCACGCCCCATACGGTGCCCATCGTGGCTCTTTCCCTCTCCCCTGTGTTCCGCCCGACCGGTCGGCCGGGCTTCTCTGCCGACGGTGTACCCGTCAGCTCTGGTTGAAGAACCCGCCCTCGGCGATGCGGGCCTTGTCCTCCGCCGTTACATCGACGTTAGCAGGCGACAGAAGGAAGACCTTCTGCGTCACGCGCTCGATGCTGCCATGAAGCCCGAAGACCAGACCAGCGGCAAAGTCGACAAGTCGCTTCGCATCGGTGTCGTCCATCTCCGTCAGGTTCATGATCACCGGAGTGCCCTCGCGGAAGTGTTCCCCGATGGTACGGGCCTCGTTGTAGGTCCGAGGATGCAGAGTCGTGATCCGGTACGGCTCCCGCTCCGACACGACCTTGGGCATGATCACCGGCGCACTCTTCTCCAGGCTCGGGCGTTCGGATGTGATGGAAGACACGGGAGCGATCCTCCCGGCTCGGCGGCTGTCTGTCATCAGGGAGACCGGAGCGGGCTCCGGCTCGCGCTCCCGCTGCGCCGGGGGATGCACCACCCGCGCCACGGGCTCCTCCGGCGGCTCCCGCCTCTCCGGTTCATGGCCCTGCGGCCGTCGTCCTCGTTCCGGCTCCGGCTCCGGCTCGAAGTCGTCATCGGGGCCGTAGCCCTGACGGTCGTAGCCGTCGTCCTCCACGAGGCCGAGGTAGACCGCCATCTTGCGCATCGCGCCAGCCATCGCTGCGTCCTCCGCTCGGTGGTGGACCGGCTCCGACTCTCGGGGCCGGGTTCCTGGTGTATGCCCGTTTATCCGGGAATCACCATATTTTCGGCTGTAGTCCGACTTGATTGGCGACGTTACCGGAGCGGGGGGCGGACTCCGAGTACCGCACTGCCGACACGTACGTGTGTCGCACCGGCGGCGATCGCCTCCTCCAGATCAGCACTCATACCCGCGGACACCATGGTCGCAGCAGGAGCCCCCACACGCAGGCTCCTTGACAATTCCGCCACGCGCTCGAAGGCCGCCGCCGGACGCCCGGCGTACGCCCCCTCCAGCGGTGCGACGGTCATCAACCCGGCGAACCGGAGCCCGGGGGCGCGCATGATCTCCTCCGCGAGCCCTCGGACTTCCTCGGGCGCCGCGCCGCCGCGAGCGGCACCCCCGCCGCCCTCGCCTTCCTTCTCCAACGCCACCTGCACCAGCGCCGCGACCTCGCGGCCGCCGCGTTGCTCGGCGGCGGCGGACAGGGCCTTGACCAGGCGCGGGCGGTCCACGGAGTGCACGTAGTCGGCGTACTCCACCACCGAACGCGCCTTGTTGGTCTGGAGCTGGCCGACGAAGTGCCAGCTGAGGGGAAGGTCGGCACAGGCAGCCGCCTTCGCGGCGGCCTCCTGGTCCCGGTTCTCGGCGACGTGCCGCACCCCGAGCCCCGCGAGCAGCCGCACGTCCGAAGCAGGCCAGAACTTGGTGACCACGATCAGCGTGACCGCCTCGCGGTCACGCCCGGCGGCCTCGCACGCACCCGCCACACGCTCCTCGACCCGCGCGAGCGCCGAGCGGAGTTCGGCCGGCCGCCGTTCCTGCTCGGCCGGACCCTCGTGGGGCTCAGCCATGGTGGCCACCGGTCCAGACATAGCCGGCGAGGCGACCGGTGACGCGTTCGCGCCGGTAGGAGAAGTGGTCGGCGGACTCCAAGGTGCAGACCGGGGAGAGCGCCACGTCCCGGACGCCGCGCGCCCGCAGCTGGGAACGCACCCCGGCGGGGATGTCGATGGCGGGTGTCCCCCAGGAGGTCGTCCCGGCCGTTCCCGGGACCAGCGCCTCCACCTCGTCCCGCAGCTCGGCCGGCACCTCGTAGCAGCTGCCGCAGACCGACGGCCCGGTGCGCGCGGTCACGCGGCCCGGGTCGGCGCCCAGCGCCGCCATCGCTTCCAGCGTCGCGCCCACCACGTCCGCGGCCAGCCCCGGACGGCCCGCGTGCGCGGCACCCGCGACCCCGGCCACCGGGTCCGCCAGCAGGACCGGGACGCAGTCCGCGGTCAGCACGGCGAGCACCGCACCGGGCGTGGCCGTGACCATGGCGTCGACCGCGGGGGCCTCGCCGGGCCAGGGGCCGTCCACGACCGCCACGTCCGCGCCGTGCACCTGGTTCATCCAGACCACCGGGCCCGCGGTCGGGCCGAGCGCAGCCGCGGCGAGCGCCCGGTTGGCGGCGACGGCCTCGGGGTCGTCGCCGACGGCACCGCCGAGGTTGAGCCGCTCGTACGGAGCGGCGCTCACCCCGCCCCACCTGTCGGTGAAGGCGAAGTGCGCGCCGCCCGTCGAGTACTGCTGTGCTATCACCGTCTCGCGTTCCCTCCGGCTCCTCGTGGGGCCGGCCGGGAACGGCCGGCCCCACGGGGAACCGAGTCGGGAAGTGTCAGCCCGAAGGCGTCACTTCAGGAAGTCGGGGACGTCCAGCTCCTCCGCCGGACCGCCCTCGTAGGGTCGGGCCGAGGGTACCTGGGGCGGCGACAGCGGGGACTCCGCCTTCGGCGCGGGCGCGGGCTCGGCCTGCTTCTCCTCCTCGCGCGGCGGGAGGGCGCCGAGACCGCCGAACGCGGGGCGCTCGGGCTCCGGGTCGGCCGCCGGGCGCTCGGCGGGGGCGCTCTCGTCACGGCCACCGAAGCCCGTCAGGGCCTTCTCCCGGTTGCGCGCCGGGGGCTGTCCGCCGTCGAAGCCGGCGGCGATCACGGTGACCCGCACCTCGTCGCCGAGGGCATCGTCGATGACCGCGCCGAAGATGATGTTGGCCTCGGGGTGGGCGGCCTCGCTCACCAGCTGGGCCGCCTCGTTGATCTCGAAGAGACCGAGGTCGGAACCGCCGGAGATGGAGAGCAGCACACCGCGGGCGCCGTCGATGGATGCCTCCAGCAGCGGCGAGGAGATCGCCATCTCCGCGGCGGCGACCGCGCGGTCGTCGCCCCGGGCCGACCCGATGCCCATCAGCGCCGAACCCGCCTCGGACATGACCGACTTCACGTCGGCGAAGTCCAGGTTGATCAGGCCGGGGGTGGTGATGAGGTCGGTGATGCCCTGCACACCGGAGAGCAGCACCTGGTCGGCCGACTTGAAGGCGTCCAGCACGCTGACCTGGCGGTCGGAGATGGAGAGCAGCCGGTCGTTGGGGATGACGATGAGGGTGTCGACCTCGTCGCGCAGCGCCGCGATGCCGTCCTCGGCCTGGTTGGCGCGGCGACGGCCCTCGAACGTGAACGGCCGGGTCACCACGCCGATGGTGAGCGCACCCAGGGTGCGTGCGATGTTGGCCACCACCGGGGCGCCGCCGGTGCCGGTGCCGCCGCCCTCACCCGCGGTGACGAAGACCATGTCGGCCCCCTTGAGGACCTCCTCGATCTCCTCGCGGTGGTCCTCGGCCGCCTTGCGGCCGACGTCGGGGTTGGCACCGGCGCCGAGCCCGCGGGTGAGTTCCCGGCCGACGTCCAGCTTGACGTCGGCATCGCTCATCAGGAGTGCCTGGGCGTCCGTGTTGATGGCGATGAACTCGACACCCTTGAGACCGACCTCAATCATCCGGTTGATGGCGTTGACGCCGCCGCCGCCGATACCGACGACCTTGATGACTGCGAGGTAGTTCTGCGGTGCTGCCACGTCGAAGGCCTCTCGCCTCGAGTTACGTGTCGTCGTCCGCGTCTGCTCGCGGAGCGCGACTGATGCCGTTGGGACGGGAGAAGGCCCGACCCGAACCCTAAAGCCCAAGTTTAGGGTTACCTGTGCTTGTCATTCCTGGGATTCCTGGAACGGACACTAAGTCGACAAGCGGTGCGCGTTCAACGAACACGCCGGGCCTCCCGCTTTTCTTTTCACCCTATGTGATCACGCGCCGTCTCCGCCAACCCGGGGGTTGACCAGCGTCGATGACGTCAGCAAACACCTGGTTGGGCGTCAACCCGACTCGGCCGCCGGGGAGCTGGGAACGGTCACGTCGAAGTGCCGGGCCTCCGGCACCGCTTTCATCACCGCCGTCAGCGAGGTGGCCTTGGCCTCCGGTTCGTCGGGGCTGCCCCAGAGAACGGTACGCCCGTCCGTCAGCTCCAGCAGCACGGCGTCCCAGGAACGGACCCGCACCACCTCGGTGACCTCCCGCACCTCGTCCGGCAGCGCGGAGACGACGCCCACCGCGCCCAGCCGGATGCGGTCCTCGCCGAAACGGCGCAGCCCGGCGCCGGAGTCGAGCTCCATCTCCAGCATGGGGACCCCCTCGACGGCGTCGGGGACGACGGCGAACGCGACCCCCTCGGGGTCCACTTCGACGTACCCCTCGGGGTCGGGGACGAGCACCTCCGCCTCCCGCTCGGTGACCTTCAGGCCCACGCCGTTGGGCCAGGCGCGCACCACCTCGACGTCACCGGCGCGCGGCAGGGTCTCCAGGACGCGCTGCCGGACCGCTCCCTTGTCGAGCGCGGCCATCGGCGCGCCCAGCGGCACCGCGGCGGCCTCCTCGATCTCGGCCCGCTCCAGCTGCCGCGGGCCGCCCGTCCAGTCGACCGACACGTGCTCGACCCGCAGCCACTGCGACCCGTACAGCGCCCAGACGCCGAACCCGCCGGCGGCGACGCCCAGCACGAGCAGCCCCGCCAGCAGCCCGCGCCCCGGCAGCCGGAGCCGGCGCGGGGGCGGGCCGGTGGGCCCGGGCGCGCCGGAGCCGGTGTCGAGAGGTCCCCGCTCCTCGTCCCGCTGGGCGGTACTCACCGGTCCGGCCACGCGCCTGACTCCTGACTGTTGGGGCGGCGGCTACGCCTGACGCGCAGCGATCGCCTCGTACACCAAGCCGACCAGCAGCTCGTCGGCGTCCGGCCGGCCGAACTCGGCCGCGGCCCGCGACATCGCGAGCAGTCGGCCGGGGTCGGTCAGCACCGGGAGGACGTTCTCCCGCACCCAGTCGGCGGTGAGGTCCGCGTCGTCGACGATCACACCGCCGCCCGCCTTCACCAACGGCTGGGCGTTGAGCCGCTGTTCCCCGTTGCCGATCGGCAGCGGGACGTAGGCGGCGGGCAGCCCGACGGCGGAGAGCTCGGCGACGGTCATCGCGCCCGCCCGGCACAGCATCATGTCGGCGGCGGCGTAGGCGAGGTCCATCCGGTCCACATACGGTACCGGCACGTAGGGGGGCATCCCCGGCATGTTGTCCGGTCGCGGCAGGTCGTTCTTGGGCCCCACCGCGTGGAGGACCTGGACGCCCGAGCGCTGGAGGGCGGGGGCGACCGACTCGATGACCTCGTTGAGCCGCCGCGCGCCCTGCGAACCGCCGGAGACCAGGAGCGTCGGCGGGGCCGCGTCCAGGCCGAAGGCGGCGCGCGCCTCGTGACGGACCGCCATCCGGTCCAGCGTCGCGATCGAACGGCGCAGCGGGATGCCCAGGTAGCGGGCGTGGCGGAGCTTGCTGTCCGGCGTCGAAACGGCGACGTGCTTGGTGTAGCGGGCGCCGATCTTGTTGGCCAAGCCCGGCCGGGCGTTGGCCTCGTGGACGACGATGGGCACACCGCGCCGCTTGGCGGCGAGGTACGCGGGCATGGCGACGTAGCCGCCGAACCCGACCACGCAGTCGGCCTTGGTGCGCTCCAGGACCTCCTCCGCCGCCTTCACCGTGCCGCGCAGCCGGCCGGGAACCGTGATCAGTTCCGGGGTCGGCTTCCGCGGTAGCGGCACGGCGGGGATCAGCGCCAGTTCGTAGCCTCGTTCGGGGACCAGACGGGTCTCCAGACCGCGCTCCGTGCCGAGGGCCGTGATCCCCACGGAGGGGTCCTGCCTGCGCAGGGCGTCCGCGAGGGCGAGCGCGGGCTCGATGTGACCGGCGGTCCCTCCGCCTGCGAGTACGACATGCACCGAATTTCACCGCTCTCCGGACGACGCGTTCACCTCGCGCCGCCTCTTCGACGTCCAACCCAGCCCGGCCGGCCTCCTGCCGTCCGGGCGCCGCCGCGTGGCCAGCGCCGCCCGTGCCGCCCGATCGCCGCGCGCGAAGGCGATCAGCAGTCCGACGGCGAACATCGTGGGCAGCAGCGCGGACCCTCCGTAGGAGAACAGCGGGAGGGGGACGCCGGCGATGGGCAGCAGCCCGAGCACCGCACCGATGTTGATGACGACCTGCGCCATCAACCAGGTGGTGATCCCTCCCGCGGCATACCTGACGAACGGGTCCTCCGTGCGTCCGGCCACGCGGATACCCGCATAGCCTAGAGCGGCGAAGAGCCCGAGGACGGACAGCGTCCCTGCGAGGCCGAGCTCCTCCCCTGTGATGGCAAAGATGAAGTCCGTGTGTGGTTCGGGGAGTTCGCCCCATTTCTCCACGCTCGCCCCCAGCCCCGATCCGAACCACCCGCCGGAGGCGAGGGCGTAGATGCCATGGGCGGCCTGCCAGCACTCGTCCCCGGGCCCGGGGTCGGAGGCCATGACGCAGGAGAGCCGTTCCATGCGGTGGGCGGCGGTGGCCATGAAGACCGCGCCGATCGCGGCCGTCATCCCGAGGACGCCGACGAACAGCCGGGTCGGGGCACCCGCGAGCCAGAGCAGGCCGAAGACGATGGCGACCAGGATCATCACGGTGCCCATGTCACCGCCGACCATGATCAGACCGCAGACCAGCAGCGCGCCGGGGAGGAGCGGCACCAGCAGATGGCGCCACTGGTCCAACGTGCCGCGGTCCCCCTTGCGGGCGATCAGGTCCGCACCCCACAGCAGCAGCGCCAGTTTGGCGAACTCGCTGGGCTGGAGCATGAACGGGCCGCCGACGGAGAGCCAGTTGGTGTTGCCGTTGATCTCGACACCCACGCCGGGGATCTGCACCGCGACCAGCAGCACGATGGAGACCGCGAGGAAGGGGTAGGTCAGCGCGCGCAGCAGCTTCACCTGCATCCGCGCGGCCAGCACCATCAGCACGCCGCCGATGACGGCGGCCACCAGTTGCTTCTGGAAGAAGTACGTCGCGGGGAGGCTGTTGCGCAGCGCCTGGATCTGGGACGACGAGAAAACCATCACCAGGCCGAGCAGGATGATCAGCAGCGAGGTGCCCAGGACGACGTAGTAGGCCGTCAGAGGGCGGTCCCAGGCCCGTAGGAAGCGGCTCACCCAGGTGGAGAGGAAGGTCGGTGGGCGGGCGGGCGGTTCACCGCCGGAACCGCGCGGGGTCCGGCCGCGTGCCGGGTCGCGTGCCGGGTCGCGCCGAGCGCGCTCACGGGACCGTTGTTCGCCGGGTGGCGGACCGTCGCCCGCGGGTACGCGCTCCCTCACCGGTGTGCGCTCCCGACCGGCGGCGGCACCGCCGTCGCGGGACCGCGGGGTCCGGGCGGGGCCCTCGGCGCGGCGGGGCCGGC
>NZ_JAAVJB010000101.1 GCF_012034385.1 Streptomyces spiramenti | reverse complement strand
CGGCCGTCCCGCCGTGCGTCCTGCCGGACCCGGCGGCCACGACCGCCGGGTCCGGCGCGGCGGTGACGACCCCCACGCGCACCCGGTCCGGATCGCGGACCAGGGTCACCCGGGCGTCGCCCCGGGCACCGGCCAGCGCCAGCAGCACCGGTTCCGTCAGGGCGCGGCGGACCTCCGGCACCAGCGGCACCGGGGTGCCCCGCACCGCGAACCGCACCGGCAGGCCGGCGCGTTCCGCCAGGTCCAGACAGGCCCGGAGTTCGTGCACCAACGGGTCGGCCGTCTCGTCGTGCTCCGCGAACAACCGCCGCAACCGGGAGGTCTCGATCGCGCAGCGCTGCCGCACCGCAGGCTCTGCGGGGTCCAGGGAGCCGTCGGCGATGCCGCCGAGCAGCGGCAGCGCCGTGGCCGACAGTTCGCGGTACCGGCGGAGGTGGTCCCGGTGGAGCTGCTCGTCCACCAACCGCCCGGTGTGCAGCCGATCCTCCTCGCGTCGGGCGCGCTGCACCGTCGCGGCCTGCGCGCGCAGCCGCCTCGCGATCGCAGCCACGGCCAGCTGGAAGGCGCAGATGACCACGACGCTGGTGCCCATCCCCGCGAGCAGCACCCGGTCGGGGAGGCCCACCGCGAACAGCTGGACCGTCGTGAGGACCAGCACCGCCCCGAGGCCGGCCGCCAGCAGCGGCAACGGCCGGTCGAGCAGCAGGACGACGATGAACCAGCCGGCGACCATGTAGGACCAGTGACCGCGGCCGAGGAACTGCTCGCCGGAGGCCAATCCGGTGGTCGAGACGGCGGTGGCCGCCACGGTGACCACCAGTGCCGACGTGACCCAGCCGGCGGGGCGGCGCCGGCGGCGCAGCTCGAACCAGAGCTCGGGACCGAGCAGCGCGCTGAGGACCCCGAACGCCACCCATTGCACGGTCGGGTCGCGGTACTCCGGCAGGCTCTCCAACAGGCCGGGGAGGGCAAGGCCGAACTGGACGCCCACGAGGATGACCAGCCCCGCCAGGCGCATGCCGTAGCCGCCGAAGCGGGCGGTGGCGCCCTGGCAGCGACCGGGGGCAGGCCGCGCGGCGGCGTCCGGTGGGGTGCCGGTCGGGGAGCAGCCCGCCCGGCCGGCCGTGGCCGGCGCGGTGGCCGGTTCCGTGGTCGCGGCCGGCGCCGGCGCGGGGCGCATCGGTTCAGACATCGGTCCCCGCCTCTCGCGGTCCCGTCCGGCCGCGGTCGGCGCGGTCGGCGGTGGTGCGCTCCCCGTCACCGCCGCCCGACGGCTCCTCGTCGGCTCCGGCAGCTCCGGCGGCTCCGGCAGCTCCGGCGGCTTCGCCCGTCGCCGTCCGCTCCGCCTCGTGGGGTCGCGGCGCGGGCCAGGTCAGCACCACCGTGGTCGGGCCGCCCGGCCTGGAGCGGACCTCCGCCGCGCCGCCGACCCGCTCCATCCGGCCGACCACCGACCCGGAGAGCCCCCAGCGGTGCCGGGGGACCGCGGCGGGGTCGAAGCCGCGGCCGTCGTCGTCCACCCGCAGCACGATCCGTCCGCCGTCCCGCTCGCACGCGACACGGACCGAAGTGGCCGCCGCGTGGTGGGCGGTGTTGCGCAGCGCCTCGGCCATCGCCCCCCGCAGAGCGGCGCCGACCTCGGCCGGAACCCGGCCGATGCCGGGCGCCGTGCTGGTCGTGATCGGGCCACGATGGCGGGGAAGCTCCGCTGCCAGGATCGCGGCGAGCTCCACTCCGTCCGCGCCGCCGCGGGCGGGCGCCCGCCCGTCACCGGACGGCGCCGGCCCGCCCCTGCCCCCGTCCCCGTCGCGGTCCGTGCCCGGTGAGCCGCCCACCCGCAGCGCCTCCAGTCGGGCCACGTCCCGCGCCGCCTGCGCCCGCAGCACCGCGGCCGGCGGCCCGGCCGGTGCCGAGGCCATCAGCAGGGTGGCGCTGCACGTGTCGTGCAGGACCGCCAGGTACTCCTCCTCCGCGCGCCGCCGCTCCTGCGACAGCTTGTGGCGCCGCCGTGCCTCCGCCGCGGCGGCCAGCGCGCGGTCCTCGGCCCGGCAGCGGCGCAGGACCAGTTGGTACAGCGCGCACCCCATGCCGGCCTGGACCAGCAGCCACAGGATCTGCGGGAGGGCTCCGGTCCAGGTGTCCGGGCGCCCCAGCATCACCCCCAGCAGGTCGGACCCGGTGAGCAGCAGTGCGGCTGCCGCACCGACGAGCAGCGGGTGGGTGAACTGCCAGGCGACGACGGCGACGCTGACGGCGACCAGGACCCAGGCGTGGCCGTGCTCCTCCTGGGCGGCCGGCACGGTCAGCCCCTGCGTGAGGCAGAGCGTCGCGAAGACGGCGAGGTCCCCGCAGGCCACGGCGCGCGGGGCGACCCCCCGCTGCCACCAGCGCAGGTGGAGCACGGTCCACACCACGGCCGCCGCCGCGGCGGTGACGGTGGCCGGCAGCTGGTTCGGCCCGGTTCCCACCAGGGCGAACGCGGCGCAGCAGATGACGACGATGGCCCGACCGCGCAGCACGTAGGAGCGGCCGACCGAGACGAACGCCGTCTCCGCCGGCCCTCGCACCGCCGACGGCGCCGGGACGCGCCGCCTCACCACGCCGCCCGGATCATGGTGATGTGTGCCTGGTCGATGGCCATGGCGTGACCCCCTGTGTAGCGGTGGCGCGAAACGGTCACGGAACCTCCACATGTGCTCTAGCGTTCGAGCCCGTTGATGCTGACCTCCACTGACAGATCCATGCGCCGCATCCCTGCCCTCGTCGACGCCGTTCGTCCGGCGGTTCGCGCGCCGTGGCCGGGGTGGCCGGCGCCCCGAACGAGGAGCGCCGATGGCGACGGGTCGGACACGTACGACGACGAGGCTGGTCGCGCTGGCGGCCTGTGCGGCCGTGTGGGCCGGTGGGCTGCCACCGGTCGCGCAGGCGGCCGGTCCCCGGCAGGATGACACGCCCGCGGTGGCGAGCACCCCCGGGTACCCGGCTTCCGTGCCGGAGAGCACCGCCGAGGCCGCCGCGGTGGCCGCTGCCGAGGAGACCGGCGAGCCGGTCGAGGTGATCGAGCTGCGCGGTGAGACCCGCGAGGTGGTGGCGCTGCCGGACGGCACGCTGGAGGCGCGCGAGTACGTGACGCCCGTGTGGTCGCGGACGGACGGCGACTGGCGGCGCGTCGACACCGACCTCCGCGCCGCCGCCGACGGGCTCCGGCCGGTGGCCGCGACCGTCGGGCTGCGCTTCTCCGGCGGCGGGGACGACCCGCTCGCCACACTGTCCCGCAACGGTCGCCACCTCGCTATGAGCTGGCCGACGCCGCTTCCGGAACCCACCGTGGACGGCCCCGACGCCACGTACGCGGAGGTGCTGCCCGGTGTGGACCTGCGGGTCTCCGCCGGCGCCGACGGCTTCGTGACGCTGCTCGTCGTCAAGGACCGCGAGGCGGCCGAGAACCCCGCCCTGCGCGAGCTGCGGTTCGAGTTGGCGGCGGACGGCGTCGACGTCGCGGTCACCGACGACGGCGGGCTGCGGGCCGCCGGCCCGGCGGCCGAGACGGTGTTCGAGGCCCCGCCGCCCCTGATGTGGGACTCCGGGACCGCGGGTGACGCCCCCGGCGGCGACCGTTCGGCCGCCGCCGCCGTCACCGCGGACACCGAAGCCGAGACCGAAGCCGGCACCGGCCCTGCCGACGCCACCGCCGGCACCGGCGGCGAGGACGGCCCGGCCGCCGGACCGGTGGAGTCCTCCCGGGTGGCCGAGATCGACACCCGGGTGACCACCGGCGGCGAGCTGGTGCTGCGCCCCGACGCCGCGCTGCTCGGCGGCGCGGACACCAGCTACCCGGTCTACATCGACCCCCAGTGGCACTCACCGCGCGCCTCGGCCTGGGCGATGACCTCGCGGGCCTACCCCACCACCCGCTACTGGCAGTTCAGCGGCAAGAACGACGAGGGACTCGGCAACTGCACCGGCTGGGCGGGCTGCACCTCCGGCGACGTCAAGCGGTTGTTCTACCGGATCGACACCTCCCGCTTCGCCGGTACCCGGGTGATGTCCGCCGAGTTCGTCGTGCGCAACACCCACTCCGCCCAGTGCTCGAACCACCCCGTGCAGCTGTGGCGGACGAAGGGCATCTCCAGCTCCACCAGCTGGAACACCCAGAACGCCTCCGGCTTCTGGGTCGAGCGGCTGAGCACCCAGTCGTTCCACCACGGCGGCGGCCAGTCCGCCTGCAAGCCCGCCGGCGACGCCGAGTTCCCGATCCGGGCGGCCATCCAGAAGGCCGCCGACAACCGCACCGCCACCCTCACCTTCGGGCTGCGCGCCGGCAGCGAGACCAACGCCAACCAGTGGAAGCGGTTCCACAAGAACGCGCACCTCCGCGTCCAGTACAACCGCCCGCCGGCGCAGATGAAGATGTCGCAGCTGACCATGGAGTACGGCGGCACCTGCAAGGGGCCGGGCAAGGGCTCCGCGGTCCGCACCCTCGGCCAGCTGCGCGCGGCCTCGGCCACCGACCCGGACGGCGACAACGTACGCGTCCAGTTCCAGGTCAAGCGGGGCGCCGAGGTCCTGTGGAACTCCGGGCTGACCACGGCCAAGAAGTCCGGCAGCAGCTTCTCCGTGAACCTGCCGTCCACCCTGCCGCGCGACGTCGAACTGCACTGGCACACCCGCGTGTACGACGGAGCCGACTACGGGCCCTGGTCCAGTGCCGGCACGCCCACGGCCTGCTACTTCACCTACGACTCCTCCGTGCCCGCGGCGCCCGCCATCGGCTCGACCCAGTACCCGGAATCCGATCCGGCCGACCCCGAGGACCCGTGGCACGACGGCGTCGGCCGGTACGGCACCTTCACCCTGGCCAGTCCCGCCGCGGACGTGGTCGCCTACCGGTACGGCGTGAACACCGACCCGCTGCCCGCCAACCGCGTCGCCGTCGCCCGCGGTGCCGCCGGGACCGTCCTGGTCCTGCCCGACAGCCCCGGCCTCCACTTCGTGACCGCCCAGGCCCTCGACGGCGCGGGCAACGCCTCGGAGACCCGCACCTACCAGTACCGGGTCGGCTCCGGTCCCGGTGAACGCATCCGGTGGGCCCTCGACGACCCGGCGGGCGCGGACGCCTTCGCCGGCTCCGCCCCCGAACGCCAGGCCCGCCTGGTCGGCGGTGCCGCCGCGGGCGCCGCCGGTGCCCTCGGCACCGCGCTGGCCCTCGACGGCGTCGACGGTCACGCCGTGACCGCCGGCCCCGTCGTGGAGACCGGTGGTTTCCACACCGTCTCCGCCTGGGTGAGGCTCGACCGGCTCCCCGACGGCGACGCCGTCGTCGTCAGTCAGGCCGGTCGCCACAAGCCCGGCATGGAACTCTCCTACCGTGCCGCCGACGGCGCCTGGTCCTTCGGCCGGTACCGGCAGGACGCCCCCGGGCACGTCACCGCCGACCGCGTCACCGACACCCGCCCCGCCGCCGCAGGCGAGTGGACGCACCTTCTCGGCTCCTGGGACGGCACCGCGCTGCGGTTGTACGTCGACGGTCGCGCCGCGGGGACGCACACGGCTCCGACCGCCTGGGACGCCCGCGGCCCGCTGCGGATCGGCGCCGGCCACCAGGACGGGGAGACCGCCGGCCACCTGCCGGGCGCCGTGGACGAGGTCGCGCTCTTCGCCGGGTTCCTGCGCGGCGACGACCCCGACATCGCCCGTCTCCACGCCAAGGAGCGACTGCGCGAGTCGCCCGGCCGCCCCGCCGTGGCCCTGTTCGACCTCGACGAGCCGTCGTCCGCGACGTCCGTCTCCGGCGCGGCGGACGTCATCCCCGCTCGGCTCCACGGCGCCGTGGAGACCGGGGTCGACGGGGTCCAGGCCGGTGCCGCCGCCTTCGACGGCACCACCGGGCACGCCCTGGCCGACGCCGGTGTCGTCCGCACCGACGCCAGCTTCACCGTCTCGGCGTGGGCCCGGCTCGACAAGAGCCGCGGCACGGGTGCCGCGGTCATCGCCTCGCAGCACGGCCGGGAGCGGCCCGGCTTCGAGCTGTACTACTCCCGCGTCTACGACCGCTGGGCCTTCAACCAGTACTCGGCGGACGCCGTCGGCGCCACCCCGGTCCGCGCGCTGCAACCCGCCGGCACCTCCGCCCGCGACGGCGAGTGGGCCCACCTGGTCGGCGTCCACGACGCCGTCCGGCAGACCCTCACCCTCTACGTCAACGGGCGCGCAGTCAGCACCACGAGCCACACCGCTCCCTGGCACGCCCCTGGCCGGGTCTCGATCGGCGCCGGCCGGTACGCCGAGAACGCCGGCTCCTACTTCCCCGGCGAGATCGACGACGTCCGCGTCCACGACCGCGTGGTCACCGCCCGCGAGGTCACCCAGCTCTACCAGCAGCCCGCCCGGGTGACCGGACGGTGGATGTTCGAGACCGCCACGGCCGGGGCCACCCCCGACGCCTCCCCGGAGGGCAACGCGCTCACCCTCGCGCCGGGCGCCGCCATCGGCACCGGCTGGGTCGACTCCGGCGCGCTCGACCTCGACGGGGTCGGCGGCCACGCCCGCACCACCCGCCTGCCCGTCGCCACCGACGGCAGCTTCACCGTCGCCGGCTGGGCGCAGGCCGCCGGGGCACCGACCGGCCCGGTGACCTGGCTCAGCGCGGCGGGCAGCGCCCGCGACGCCCTCGCGGTCCGCTGGGTCCCCGACCCCGAGGACCCGGAGTGGGGGACCTGGCGCCTCCACCTCACCTCCGACGACGACGCCGCCGGAACAGTCACCGAGATCGTCAACCAGGCGGTCGCCGACGTCCGTTCCTGGCACCACCTGGCCGTGGTCTACGACGGGCTGGACAAGACCGCTCAGCTGTACGTCGACGGTCGGCTGGAGGAGGTCGTCTGCGCCGACCCGTCCGACCTCGACGGGCCCACGGACGACGCACCGGCCACCGCCGACAGCACCGGCTGCGTACCCGGTGGCTCCTGGGCGGAGAACGCCCTGGCCTTCGAGGCGACCGGCGCGCTGGAGGTCGGCCGGTCGGCCCGTACCGACAGCGGGCCGGGGGAGCACTGGCCGGGATCGGTGGACGACCTCTGGGCTTTCCAGGGCGTCCTGACCGAGCACCAGGTCCGCTCACTGGCCGCCGGCACCGCCGGCCTGCCGACCCAGGTCCCCGGCGTCGACTGACCGACGGCGGACCACCGGTGCCCGGCCGTTCCCGGCCGGGCACCGGGTCCCGCGCGCCCGAACGCGGCGCCGCACCACCTGACGAGGCCGAGCGCGGCCCGTCACGCCACTTCCGAGGAAGAGGGGCACATCAGATGACAGCCAATCCGCGGTGGCCGCGGCGGCTCACCGCGACCCGCCGCGCCACCGCAGGGGCCGTGGCCACGGTTCTGCTCGCCGGACTGGTGCAGGCCGTCTCGGCGCCGACCGCCGTCGGCGACCAGAACCGCCCGGCGCTGCCGCAGGCGGAGGAACCGGTCGACAGCGCCGGTGAACTGCCCGTGCTGCCGCGCCACCAGGGGGAGACACCGCCGGCGCCCGTCCCCGCGCCCGAGGGCGAGCAGACGCCGCCCACCGGGAGCGCGGACGTCACCCTCGCCGGTCCGGGGAGCGGACCGCTGCCGACGCGCGCCGGGGACCTCCCCGTCACGCTGGGTTCGGTCACCGCCCCCGCCACCGCCACCGTCGAGGTGCGCGACCTGGCGGAGCGCACGGACGGCCCCGCCGGCGACGGCGCGCTGGTCGTCATCGACGCCCGCCCGACCGACCCCGCCGCCCCCGGGGCCCCGGCCACCGGCGCCGAACTCTTCCGCGCCGACGCCGGTGCGGCCGGCGACACGCTCCGCGCCGACGTCACCGTCGACTACAGCTCCTTCGCCCGCGCCCACGGCGGCGGGTACGCCGCCCGCCTCACGCTCTCCCGGCTGCCCGGCTGCGCCGCCGACACCCCGGAGCAGGCGGAATGCGCCACCCCCGAACCGCTGGACGCGCGCAACGACACCGCGGCCCGCACCCTCACCGTGACCGGGCTCGACCTGCCCGCCGGTGAGCCCGTCGTCCTCCTCGCCTCCTCCGAGGCCGAGAGCGAGGAGGGGGACTGGACCGCCACGGACCTCGCGCCGTCGTCCGCCTGGGAGACCGACCTCAACACCGGTGACTTCACCTGGTCGCACCCCTTCCCCGCTCCCGAGGTCCCCGGCGGCCTGACGCCCTCGCTGGGGCTGGGCTACAGCTCCGGCTCCATCGACGGCCGCACCGGCGGCAGCAACAACCAGGGCTCGTGGGCAGGTGACGGCTTCCACCTCTGGCCCGGCTACATCGAGCGCAAGTACGAGTCCTGCGCGGTCGAGGAGTTCGAGAACTCCGACGGACACGCCGTCCACGACCTCTGCTGGGACCACGACAACGCCCACATCTCCTTCAACGGCATCGGCGGCGAGCTCGTCCCCGACGGCACCGACCGCTGGAAGCTCCAGAGCGACGACGGCACCGTCGTCGACCGGCTCCGCTCCACCGCACGCGGCAACGGCGACAACGACGGCGAGTACTGGCGCCTCACCGACCCCGAGGGAACCCGCTACTACTTCGGCTACCACCGGCTCCCCGGCTGGAGCACCGGCCGCGACACCACCGACTCCACCTGGACCGTCCCGGTCTACGGCAACGACCGCGGCGAGCCCTGCCACAGCGCGACCGCGAAGGACGCCTGGTGCCAGCAGGGCTGGCGCTGGAACCTCGACTACGTCGTCGACTCCCGCGGCAACGCGGCGGCCTACTACTACACCAAGGAGGAGAACTCCTACAGCCGCTTCCTCGACACCGACAACAACACCCGCTACACCCGCGGCGGCAGCATCGACCGCATCGAGTACGGCCTCCACCGCGACAGCGTCTACACCCAGCGCCCCCTCGCCAAGGTCCTCTTCACCGGCGCGGACCGCTGCCTGGCCGGCGGCGGCGCCGACTGCTCCGACATCCGCAAGGACTCCCGCCACTGGTACGACACCCCGTGGGACCTCAACTGCGACAAGGACGAGGAGTGCGACACCGGCCGTTACAGCCCCACCTTCTGGACCACTGAGCGCCTGGCGAAGGTCACCACCCAGATCCTCACCCCCGACGGCCACCGCGACGTCGACTCCTGGCAGCTGCGCCACCGCTGGGGCACCGCCGACGTCAACTACCAGCTGCTGCTGACCGGCGTGCAGCACACCGGCCACACCGCTGCGGCGCCGGTGACGCTGCCCGCCACGACCTTCGCCTACGAGCAGCTCCCCAACCGGCTCGACCGCACCGGTGACGGCTACGCCCCGTTCATCAAGGCCCGGGTCTCCTCCGTCGCCGACGAGGCCGGCGGCCAGATCGACGTCGGCTACTCGGCACCCGCCTGCACCACCGGCTCCACCCCGACGCCCCACACCAACACCACCCGCTGCTTCCCGCAGTACCTGGGCGGCGGCCCCGACCACGACGCCGAACTGCACTGGTTCAACAAGTACGTCGTCGAGTCCGTCACGGCCACCGACCGCACCGGCGGCGCGCCGGACCAGGTGACGCGCTACCAGTACCTCGGCGGCGGCGCCTGGCACTACGACGACGACAACGGCCTCGTGCCCGAGGACGAGAAGACCTGGTCCGTCTGGCGCGGCTACGGACACGTGCGCGTGACCACCGGCGGTCAGACCTCGACCTCCTCCCAGGAGGACCACTACTTCCTCCGCGGTATGCACGGCGACCGGCTCAACCCCTCGGGTGGCACGCGCACCGTCACCGTCGCCCTCGGCGCCGGCGAGGGGGCGGCGCTCACCGACCACCGGGCGCTCGCCGGCTTCGCCTACCGGACCGTCACCTTCGACGCCCCCGGCGGCAAGGTCCTGGAGCGGACCGTCACCCGCCCCTGGAACCACCGCACCGCCCGCAGCGTCCGCGACTGGGGCACCCTCACCTCCGACTTCGTCGACATCGCCTCCCGCCACGCCTGGACCTCGCTCGACGCCGGCGCAGGTGAGCGCTGGCGGACCACCGACCAGTTCTTCACCTACGACACGGTCGCCGGACGCGTCACCACCGAGGACATCCGCGGTGACTCCGCCACCACCGACGACGACCAGTGCACCCGCACCAGCTACGCCACCGACGCCCCCGGTGGCATCCTCACCGCCGTCTCCCGCGAGGAGACCGTCGCCGGCCGTTGCTCCCTCACCCCCGACCGCGCCCGCGACGTCACCACGGACGTCCGCTACGCCTACGACGGCAAGGCGTTCGGCGCGGCCCCCACCCACGGCGAGGTGACCGCCACCGCCGTCCTCCACGAGCACGACGGCACCACCGGCACCTACATCGAGTCCGCCACCGAATACGACCGCTACGGCCGGGTGCTCAAGCTCACCGACATCACCGGCGAGCTCCGCTTCACCGGGACCGACGCCCCCGTGCGCACCGCCCGCGACGACGGACTCAGCACCACCACCGTCTACAGCCCGGCCACCGGCATCCCCGTCACCGTCACCGAGACCACCCCGCCGGCCGTCGCGGGCGACGCCACGACCGCCCAGCGCATCACCACCACCCTCGACCCGCGCCGCCCGGTGGCCGTGCGCACCACCGACACCAACAACCGCACCACCCACGCCGAGCACGACGCCTTCGGCCGCCTCACCAAGGTCTGGTTCCCCGACCGCACGCTCCGGCAGCTCCCCAGCACCGAGTACGTCTACCGACTCGCCGAGGGCCAGCCGGCCGCGGTGGGCACCCGCACCATCGGAAACCGCGGTGTCCAGGACACCTCCTGGGTGCTCTACGACGGACTGCTGCGCGAGCGGCAGAGCCAGACACCCGGTCCGGGCGGCGGCCGGCTGATCGCCGACACCTTCTACGACGAGCGCGGTCTCACCGCCAAGACGTTCGCCGACTACTACGCCGACGGCCCGCCCTCCGCCACCCTCTTCCAGGTCGCCGACGAGTCCCTCGTCGAGTCCCAGACCCGCCACACCCACGACGGGCTCGGCCGCGAGACCGTCACCCGTGTCATGGCGGGCGACGGCGACGGCGGCAGGGAACTGTCGGTGATCCGGGCCGAACACCTCGGGGACCGCTCCGTGGTGGTCCCGCCCGAGGGCGGCACCACCACGACCACGATCATCAACGCCCTGGGCGAGGTCGCCGAGCGGCGCCACCACCACGGCCGCTCGCCCGACTCCGCCTACGACGCCACCCACTACGACTACGACGCCCACGGCCGCCTCGCCTCGGTCACCGACGCCGAGGACAACGTCTGGCGGTACGAGTACGACCTGATCGGCAACGAGACCGCCGTCCACGACCCGGTCTCCGGCACCCGCCGCTCCACCTACGACCAGCGCGGCCTGCTCCGCTCGTCCACCGACGGCCGCGGCACCACACTCGTCCGCGAGTACGACGGCATCGGCCGCGCCACCGCCCTGCGCGAAGGTGACGCGGACGGCACACTCCTCGCCGAGTGGGAGTACGACACCGTCAGCGGCGCCGTCGGCCAGCAGACCCGCGCCACCCGCTGGCACGAGGGCAACGCCTACGTCAGCGAGAACATCGCCTTCGACAGCCTCTACCGGCCGGTCCGCACCCGCGTCACCATCCCGGACTCCGAAGGGGAACTGGCCGGCTCCTACGTCTCCAGCAGCGAGTACGAGCCCTCCGGCGTCCTGCGCTCCGTCGGCCTGCCGGCCGCCGGGTCCCTGCCCGGACAGAACCTCACCTTCGGCTACGAGGACGGCACCCTGCGACCGGTCACCGCCCGCGGCCCGCGCGGCATCGCCGTCGACACCCGCTACAGCCTCACCGGGAAGCCCCAGCAGTTCGAACTCTCCGCTGCCGGCGGCAAGAAGATCTGGGCCACCAACACCTACGAGTGGGGCACCCAGTTCCTCACCACCACCCGCGTGGAGCGCGCCGACCAGCCGGGCGTGGACCGGCACGAGACCTACCGCTACGACCAGGTCGGCAACGTGCTCTCCGTCTCCGACGTCGGCGGCGGGACCACCGACACCCAGTGCTTCACCTACGACCACCTCCGCCGCCTGACCGAGGCGTGGACCGAGGCCCGCACCGACTGCGCCGCCGACGGCGACGCCGCCACCGTGGCCGGCCCCGCCCCCTACCACCACAGCTACGCCTACGACCCGCTCGGCAACCGCACCACGGAGACCGACCACGAGGCCGGCCTCGACCGCGCCTACCACTACGACGCCGACCAGCCGTACGCCGTCGCCGCCGTCGAGGACACCGGCCCGGACGGCACCACCCTGCGCCGCGAGTACGGCTACGACGCCGCCGGAAACACCGTGACCCGCGACCGGCCGGCCGCGGACGGCACCACCGAGCAGACCCTCACCTGGAACGCCGAGGGCCGCGTCTCCGAGGTCGACAACGGCGACGGCTCCGGCACCACCCGCTACGTCTACGACACCGCCAACACCAGGCTCATCGGCCGGACCGAGGACACCGCCACGCTCTACCTCGGCCACACCCAGGTGACGGTCGAGACCGGCTCCGGCGCCGCCACCGCCACGCGCTACCTCGACCTCGGCGGCGGCCACCAGGCCCTCGTCGCCGACGACGGCACCGTCTCCTTCACCCTCGCCGACCACCACGCCACCGGCCACCTCGCGATCGGCGCCGAGGACCACACCGTGGTGCGGCGCCGCACCCTGCCCTTCGGCGGTATCCGGGGCGAGGCACCGGAGGACTGGCCCGGCACCAAGGCGTTCGTCGGTGCCACCGACGACACCGAGGACACCGGCCTCCTGGGCGTCGGGGCCCGCGAGTACGACGCGGAACTCGGCCGGTTCCTCAGCGCCGACCCCGTCCTCGACATCTCCAACCCCCAGCAGATGCACGGCTACTCCTACGCCTACAACAACCCGCTCGCCTTCACCGACCCCACCGGCCTCTTCGGCAAGGCCATCGGCAACGCGCTGAAGAAGATCGGAAAGGCGATCGGCAAAGCGATCGGGAAGGCCGTCGGCAAGGCGAAGGGGAAGGCGAAGGGCATCGCCACGCGCGGCCCCAAACGCTCGTCAGGCGGCGGCAAGGGCACCGTCGGCAGGAGCCCCGGCTCGGTCGGCAAGGGCAAGTCCGGCGGCGTCGGCTGGATCGCCCGCGGCAGCGGAGGCATGCGCGGCGGCGGCGCCTCGGTCTTCCGCGTCTCCAGCGGCGGCCGTGACTTCGTCCCCGCCCCCTGGGACACGGACACCGACTGCAACGCCATGTGTCAGTTCGACAAGCTCGCCACCAGTTGCCCCAAGCCGAGCGGGCGCGACGACTGCAACCCGTGGGGCATTGGCGGCTGGTGGGTCACCTACCTGTGGGCGGCTGGCCTGGGACCCGATAAATGGACATTCACCGAGGGGGACCAGTTCACCGAGGAGATGCGGAGGACGAAGCACATGGAGAAGGTGCGCGAGCGTCTTGCCACCGACCTGCAAGGGGCAGGCACCGGAATGCTCGATGCCGGTAAGTACGACTACCGGTCCGAGGACCTGACCGGGTGGCAACGTGCTGGGCGAATCATCCAGGACGGCGTGGGATACGCCTGGGGTGTCGGCAACAACGCCGAGACCATCGGGTCGTACAGCGTGTTCGTCCACGTCGAGAGCATCGACCACGACGCCGGCACCGCGACGGTGGTCTTCCGGGTGAGGGACCGGCTCAACTCGGAGTCCGCCTTCCGCGACCCGATCAACGGATACGACACCGACAAGCCCAAGAGCACGGACGGCACCGAGATCGACGTCGTGTGGCGGGAGACCATCACCCTGAAGTAGCCCCCGCCCCCCACTCCCGCCCCCCCCGCCGCCCGACGCCCTCCGCGTCCGGGCGACGGGGCGGGCCGCCATGTGTGTACGGGCCCGTCATGTGTGGGCGGCGCGGAGGTTGTGGGTCGATCGAGCGTCACCGCCGCGCGCCTCCCGGCGGTACCGTCTCCGGCGGTAGCCGAGAATTCTCGCGGTTGCCAGAGCCGTGTTCGCGCCGGGGGGTCGGAGCGAACACCCGGCGCCTCCCTCCGCGGGTGGTGCCGGGCATCCGGGGGGAGCGGCTCACAAACGACGCGGCGGAGCGCACCGGCTGTCCTCGGACCAGGACGCGCCGGGCGTCGGATCGTCCACGGGGGGCGACCCGACGCACGCGCGCCGTTGCGCACAGCGCCCGGCGCCCGGCGGTGACAGCACCCGCCCGGCGCCGTCGCGCGTCCGGCCGGATACAGCAGCGAACTCTTGCGCAGCGTGACGACACGGCTGCCTCCCGTTGTCGCTCCCGTTCCGTCGGCCCCACGGCACGCCCGGGCCGGTCGCCGTCCGCTCACCCCTGCTGCCGGGGGCTTCGCCACCTGTCCCCCCGCTGTTCGGACGGGTGTGCGGCGACAGGTGGACAGAAATCGGTGACGATGGGAAGGAGAGGGAAGAGAGACATCGGACGAACGAGAGGGCAGGCCAGTGAAGACAGCCGTACTGGGACCGGCCGAGCGGACCGAGGCGCTACGGCGGATGGCGGACCGCGAGCTCGATGTGCTGGTGGTCGGAGGTGGCGTGGTCGGCGCCGGCACCGCGCTGGACGCCGCGACCCGGGGTCTCAGCACCGGGCTGCTGGAAGCGCGGGACTGGGCCGCCGGGACATCCAGTCGCTCCAGCAAACTCATCCACGGTGGTCTGCGCTATCTGGAGATGCTGGACTTCGCCCTGGTCCGGGAAGCGCTCAAGGAACGCGGGCTCCTGCTGGGGCGGCTCGCCCCCCACCTGGTGAAGCCCGTCCCCTTCCTCTACCCGTTGCAGCACCGGGGATGGGAGCGGCTCTACGCGGGCTCCGGCGTCGCGCTCTACGACGCGATGTCGGTCTCCTCCGGGCACGGCCGCGGGCTGCCCGTCCACCGCCACCTCAGCCGGAGCAAGGCGCTGCGGGTCGCCCCCGCACTGCGGAAGGACGCCCTCGTCGGCGCCCTCCAGTACTACGACGCCCAGATGGACGACGCCCGGTTCGTCTCCGCGCTGGTCCGCACCGCCGCCGGCTACGGCGCCCAGTGCGCCAACCGCGCGCGGGTGACCGGCGTGCTGCGCGAGGGCGAGCGCGTCGTCGGTGTCACCGTCGACGACCTGGAGTCCGACGACGGCAACGGAGGGTTCCGCACCCTGGAGATCCGCGCCAAGCAGGTCGTCAACGCCACCGGGGTCTGGACCGACGACACCCAGGGCATGATCGCGGAGCGCGGCCAGTTCCACGTCCGCGCCTCCAAGGGCATCCACCTGGTGGTGCCGAAGGACCGCATCCACTCCTCCACCGGGTTGATCCTGCGCACGGAGAAGAGCGTGCTCTTCGTCATCCCGTGGGGCCGTCACTGGATCGTCGGCACCACCGACACCTCCTGGGACCTCGACAAGGCGCATCCCGCGGCCTCCAGCGCCGACATCGACTACCTGCTGGAGCACGTCAACTCCGTGCTGGCGGTACCCCTCACCCGGGACGACGTCGAGGGCGTCTACGCCGGCCTCCGGCCGCTGCTCGCGGGGGAGTCCGAGGCGACGAGCAAGCTGTCGCGCGAGCACACCGTGGCCCACCCGGTCCCCGGGCTCGTCGTCATCGCCGGCGGGAAGTACACGACCTACCGGGTCATGGCGAAGGACGCGGTGGACGCCGCCGTCCACGGGCTGGACGTCCGGGTCGCGGACTGCTGCACCGAGGAGGTGCCGCTCGCCGGGGCCGAGGGCTACCACGCGCTGTGGAACGCGCGCGCCCGGATCGCCGCCCGCGCCGGGCTGCACGTGGCCCGGGTCGAGCACCTGCTCAACCGGCACGGTTCCCTCACCGAGGAGGTACTGGAACTCATCGAGAGCCGGCCCGACCTCGGCGAACCCCTCGGCGGCGCGGACGACTACCTCCGTGCGGAGGTCGTCTACGCCTGCTCCCACGAGGGCGCCCGGCACCTGGAGGACGTGCTCACCCGCCGCACCCGGATCTCCATCGAGACCTTCGACCGGGGCACGCGCAGCGCCCGGGAGTGCGCCGAGCTGATGGCCGGGGTCCTGGGCTGGGACCAGAAGCAGATCGACCGCGAGGTCGAGCACTACGAGAAGCGCGTGGAGGCGGAGCGGGAGTCGCAGCTCCAGCCCGACGACCAGACCGCGGACGCCGCGCGGCTGGGCGCACCGGACACCGTGCCGCTCTGACCTGTCCGACCACCCGCATCACACCGGACGGTGCCCCGCCACGACGGCGGGGCACCGTCCGCGTCTCCGGCCCCGATCCCGGACGCGCGCTCCACGGTGTCGCACCGATGGGTGACAATGTGCGCAATGCCGGAGGGGACACGACACATGGGCCACCACAGCGGGGAGCGCGGCGAAACCGGGAACCCGGAAGAAGCTGCCGCGGTTGCCGAACCGACGGACCAACGGGCGACCGGCGCCGAGGACTCGTCCCCGCCGTCCGGGGCGACGGGGCGATCGGACCGGGACGAAGTCCGTGACGACGCCTCGCACGAAGCCTCGGCGAGCGGCGCCGACGAGCGTCCGGCCGACCGGTCCGGCGACGGGCCGCGGAACGCCTCCGGTCCTGCGGCCGAGTCGCCGCGCACGGTCTCGCTCGGCAAGGTCGAGGAGCCGTCGCCCCCGACCGTCACCCTCGGGTCGGGGCGCCGTGACGTCCCGTCCCCTCGTACCGCCGGTGTGGGTCCCGGCGTGGCCGAGGCGGCCGACGCCCCGGCCACGGACCGGCCGGAGGGCGGGACGCCGCCCGACCCGGGGGCGGCCCCCGAGGCCGAGCCCGACCCCCGGCCCGCACCCGACGGCGATGCCGCCCCCGAGCCCCCGCCGTCCGCGGAACCCGGCCCGGGACCGCACGCCGAGGCCGGCCCCGGGGCGGGGGGCGGCACCGAGCGGTCGAGCGAACTCCGCGTCGAGTACGGGGAGGAGCTCCCCGACGACACCACGGGTGGCGACTACTACGAGGACCGGGCGGAGTTCGTCCCGGTCCCGCCCGTGGAGCTGCTCGCGGGCCGCTACCGCCTCGGCGCGCTGCTGGGGCGCGGCGGCATGGGCACCGTCTGGCGCGCCACCGACGAGGTGTTGGGCCGTCAGGTCGCGGTGAAGGAGCTGCGGCTGTCCTCCGTGATCGACGACGCCGAACGGCGCCGCCTGATCACCCGCACCCTGCGGGAGGCCCGCGCCATCGCCACCATCCGGGGGCGGGGCGTCGTCACCGTCTTCGACGTGGTGGACGAGGGCGACCGCCCCTGGATCGTCATGGAGCTGATCGAGGGCCGGTCCCTGGCCGACGTGATCCGGGAGGACGGGCCGCTGACTCCGCGCCGCGCCGCGGAGGTGGGGCTCGCCGTGGTGGACGTGCTCGCCGCCGCCCACCGCGCGGGGATCGTCCACCGTGACGTGAAGCCGTCCAACGTCCTCGTCTCGGACGTGGACGGCCGGGTCGTGCTCACCGACTTCGGTATCGCCAAGGTCGAGGGCGACCCCTCGATCACCTCCACCGGGATGCTGGTGGGCGCACCCTCCTACATATCCCCCGAGCGGGCCTGCGGCGAGGACTTCGGGCCGCCCGCCGACTACTGGTCGCTGGGCGCGCTGCTCTACTGCGCGCTGGTCGGCCGGCCCCCCTACGACCGGGGCGGGGCGATATCGACCCTGACCGCCGTCATGAACGACCCGGTCAACGTCCCTGAGGCCGCCGGTCCGCTCGGCGAGGTCATCACCGGCCTCCTCGACAAGGACCCGGCCGAGCGGTTCGACGAGCCGGTGACCCGCGCGATGCTGCGGGACGTGCTGGACCGGAGCCGCCGCGCGGCGGCGGGAGCCGGGACGCTGGTGCTCGGCGCGGAGACGCCCCGGCCCGCGAGGACGACGCCGGGCGGGACCACCGCCGCCGCGGAGCGCGCGGCCGGTGCGGCTCCCCGCGCAACGGCCGACTCCGGTGACGTGCCCGGAACGGCCGCTGCCGGGCCCGGGGTCGCCCGTTCCGGCGCGCCCGCCGCCGAGGCGTCGCCCGCGCC
>NZ_JAAVJB010000100.1 GCF_012034385.1 Streptomyces spiramenti | reverse complement strand
GGACCGGGCCGCGCACGCCCGGGTGGTGGCGTCGTTCGGCGCGGCCTGCCGCGGCGGCGACGTCGCGGAGCTGCTGGCACTGCTGGACCCCGCCGTGGTGCTCCGCTCCGACGGCGGCGGTGTCGTGCGCGCCGCGCTCCGGCCGGTCTCGGGAGCGCGGAACGTCGGCCGCTTCCTCGTCGGCGTCCTCGCGAAGAACCCCCGGCTGCGCCCGGAGCCGGCCGCCACCGCGGACGGGGTCGGCCTCCTCCTCGTCGAGGACGGCGCGCCGCTCGGCGTCGTCACGTTCGGATCCCGCGAGGGGCGCGTGACCGACGTGTGGATCCAGCAGAACCCGGCGAAGCTCACCCGCTGGCCGCGAGCCGGGCTCCCCACGGGCTGACGCCGCGCGCCGCCCGCGGAGACAGCGCCCCCCGGAGTCCCCCGGGTGGCGTCGGGCCGTCCCACGATTGGCTACGCTGGGTGCAAAGCCGGGCGACACACGGTCAGATGTCGGATCCAGCGTGTTCCGGCCTGCCGTCCGCGCCCCAGGAGGAGCACTGTGACCGCCCCCGACACGACCGCGAGCCGCCGCGGCAAGCTGTTCCCGATCGCCGTCGTCGCTGTCACGGCCGTGGTGATCGCCCTGCTGCTGCTCGGAGGGGGCACCTCCACCGACGACGGGGCGGACGGCGGGAGAGCGGGGGGCGCGGCCGGGGCGGAGCTGGCCGATCTGACCGGTCTGGAGCGCCGGGAGGGCGGCGACCCCCTCGCGGAAGGCCCCACCGACGCGCCCGTCGGGCTGATCGTCTACTCCGACTACCAGTGCAAGTTCTGCGCCGCCTGGACCACCGACACCCTGCCGGCGCTGCGCGAGTACGTGGCGGCCGGGCACCTCCGGATCGAGTGGCGCGACATCAGCATCTTCGGCGAACCCTCCGACCGGGCCGCCCGCGCCGCGTACGCGGCGGGACTCCAGGACATGCACGGCGAGTTCCACGACGCGCTCTTCGCCGACGGCGGGACCAGAGGCGCGGACGGCCTCCGGCAGGAGGCGCTCGTGGAGCTCGCCGGAGAGGTCGGCCTGGACACCGAACGGTTCGCCGAGGACCTCACCGCGGACGCCACGCGCGCGGTCGCCGCCCGCAACGCCGCCGAGGCCGAGAGCCTGGGCGCCGTCTCGACCCCCTCCTTCCTGCTCGCCGGGCAGCCGGTCGTGGGCGCACAGCCCCCCGAGGTGTTCACCGCCGTCATCGACGAGGCCCTCGCCGAGGCGGACACGGCCCGATGACGGACATCGGCCCGGCGGCTGCCTTCGCCGGGGGCGCGCTCGCCCTGCTCAGCCCGTGCGGTGCGATGCTCCTGCCCGCGTTCTTCGCCACCACGGTCGGTGCGGGCCCGCGGCTGCTCGCCCACGGAGCCGCGTTCTACACCGGCCTCTGCCTCACGCTCGTGCCGCTGGGACTGGGTGCGGGCGCCGCGGGGGCGGCGGTCGTCGGCCACCGGTCCACCATCGTCACCGTCACCGCCGCCGCGCTGGTCGTCCTGGGATGCCTCCACGCCGCCGGCTTCGGCTTCGATCCGGCGAGGTTCCTCCCCGGAGCGCGCGCACTGCAGCGACGCGCGGCGACCGCGCGCGCCGGGCTGGCGCGCAGCCTGCTGCTGGGCGCCACCGGAGGGGTCGCGGGCTTCTGCGCCGGGCCCATCCTGGGCGCCGTCCTGACCCTGGCCGCGGCCCGGGGCGACACCGTCTCGGCAGGGCTGCTCCTCGCCGTGTACGGGGCCGGCACCGTCGTGCCGCTGCTCGCCCTCGCCGCGCTCTGGCACCGCCTCGGCGCCGACGGCCGCCGGCGACTGCGCGGGCGCGAGGTGAGGGTACCGGGGCGGCGGCTGCACACCACCTCGTTGCTGACGGGCACGCTGATCGCAGCACTCGGCGTCTTCTTCTGGCTGACAGACGGCCTGCTCACCGCACCGGACCCGGTCCCCACCGCGGTCCAGAGCTGGTTGCAGAACGGCGTCACCCGCTGGGCCGGGCCGGGCGTGGACGTCGTCGCCGTCCTGCTCGTCGCGGGTGTCCTCCTCGCGGCCTGGGCGCTGCGCACCCGGCGCCGGCCGCCCGCCGTCGCGGCGTGCGGCGCCCAGCCCGCGGGCGGCGCCACGTCCGCGTCAGCTGCCCCCGATCCGGCCTCCACCCCGGACCCGAGCCCGGATGCGGCCCCCGGCGGTGGCCCGGACCGCCCGGGGGTGCGGCCGGCCGCCGGACCCGGCGCCGAGCTCCTCTGAGTCGCCGCGAGCGCCGCCCCGCCCCGCCCGGACCGGAGCGGAACGGGCGGGGGAATGCCGAGCGCGCCGCGGATGTTTGCACCGCTCATGCAAGACGCTTCTCCCCGGTCCCGAACCGACACCTCCTGTCGGATGCCCATCGCCGTCCACGTGCTGGGCCTGTCGGTGTTCGCGCTCGGCACGAGCGAATTCATGCTCTCCGGGTTGCTGCCCGCCATCGCCGACGACATGAGCGTCTCGATCCCGCAGGCGGGACTGCTGATATCGGCCTTCGCCGTCGGCATGGTGGTCGGGGCGCCCCTCCTCGCGGTCGCCACCCTGCGGCTGCCCCGCAGAACCACTCTGATCGTCCTCATCTCGGTGTTCGCCCTGGGCCAGGTGGCCGGCGCCGTCGCCCCGACCTACGAGGCGCTCTTCGCCTCCCGCGTCGTCAGCGCGCTCGCCTGTGCGGGCTTCTGGGCCGTGGGCGCGGCGGTCGCCGTCCAGATGGTCCCGAGAGGTTCCCGTGCCCGAGCACTGGCCGTCATGGTCGCCGGACTGTCCATCGCCAACGTCCTCGGTGTCCCCGGGGGCGCGTTCCTCGGTGAGCACCTGGGCTGGCGCTCCGCCTTCTGGGCGGTGGGCGCTGCGGCGCTGATCGCGCTGGTCGGCGTGATCGCGCTCGTCCCGCGCATCCCGATGCCGGCGGAGCGCCCCCGCATCCGGCGCGAGCTGACCGTCTACCGGGAGGGGCAGGTCTGGCTCGCGATCGCCGCGACCGCGCTCGCCGGCGGCGCGGTCTTCTGCGCCTTCTCCTACCTCGCCCCGCTCCTGACCGACGTGGCGGGCATCGACGCCGGAAACGTCCCCCTGGTGCTCGCCCTCTTCGGCGCGGGCGCGCTGGTGGGGGCCACCATCGGCGGCCGGGTCGCCGACGCGCACCTGTTCGGCGTGATGATGACCGGCATCGCGGGGTCCACCGTGCTCCTCGCGGCGCTCGCCCTGTTCGCGGCGAGCCCGGTCGCCGTCGTCGCCCTGTCGTTCCTGGTCGGGGTGTCGGCGTTCTACACGGCGCCCGCGCTCAACGCCCGCATCTTCGACGTCGCCGCCGCCGCTCCCACGCTTGCCGGCGCTACGGCCACCGCGGCGTTCAACGTCGGCAACACCGGCGGTCCGTGGCTGGGTGGCACCGTGATCGACGCCGGGCTGGGGTTCGCCTCCCCGGCGTGGGCCGGCGCCGCGATGGGTCTGGTGGCGTTCGTCGTCGTCGCGGTGGCACACGGGACGCGCGACCGCGCCCGCCGGGGGAAGGGCGCCGCCCTCGTGGCGCGCCCAGGCCCCCGGAACGAGGACGAGCGGCCGACAGCCGCGCTGGACGGGCGGGGCTGAGCGCGTGTTCAAGACCCCGGGGCGGGTCGGCTCGCGGCGTCGGATGCGGTCGGCTGCACGGCTGAGGGGCCCCGCATACCGGGTTGTGTTCGGGCGCTACGGACAACGCGGCAGATGACCGTGGCCGACGCCGCGGGCCCGGCGTGGGGTCTCGAGCACGCTCTGAGCGGCCCCGCCGCGACCCGGACCGGCACCGGACGTGAACGGGTGCCGGGACCCGGCCGGGCACCGCACTCGCGACGGTGAACGGTCGCGGCACCCGGAGTCCGGAGTCCGGTCCCGTCGCGGCGCTCACCCGCCGTCATGGGACGCCGTGCCCCGCGGGTCAGGGTGCGATGCCGACACCTCCGACACGTGCCCAGACCGCTTCCTGGAGTGCGCTCATCGCGGGCCAGTGCCGCCCGCCGGGGCGCGCGTTGACCCGGTCGTGGTAGTCGGCCGGCCGGTACGCGGGGTCGAAGTGACAGCCGCCGGAGTGAACCGCCGCGAAGGCGGGGCAGGACCGTGCGACCTCCCCTCCCGTGGGACGCTGCCCGGTGCGCACCCAGCCCGCGAGGGAGTCGAGCGCGGTGGCGTACCCGGCGTCGCTCAGACCGCTGTGCTCGCTCTCCCGGGTGAACGTCTGCAGCAGGTGCCGCTCGCGGCCCGCCCCGCGCAGCGTGGCGCGGTAGGCGGCCTCGTGCTCGACGAAGGCCGTGGCGTCACCGATGGCGTGCAGCGTCAGCACCGGTACCGCCACCCTGCCGGTGAGGTCGCTGTCGAAGGAGAGGTCACGGCGGGCGGTGCGGTCCGCCGCGAAACGCTCCACCCCGCGGTTGAGCGCGTCGTCGTCGTGTGAACCGCGGTAGCGGACCCCGACGTTGGAGAACGGGTTCCTGCCGTCCAGGCGCGTGTTGACGATGTCGGAGAAGGTCACCGTCGCGAAGCGCAGGTGGGATTCGAGCGACGACTCCGGGATCCCGGTGACCGCGGTGATGTCGTCCAGGTTCCGTTGCTGCAGGCGGGTGCGGTCCTCCGGCGCGAGGGTGTGGCCCGTGCACTCCAGGAGGCGGGAGCGCAGGTCGGCCGAGGTCATCGCCGCGCCCGCCGGCAACCCCTGCCACAGGGGGTACTGCGGCTCCTCGGGGCGGGGATGGTTCCCGCAGTAGTACTGGTGGACGACGCGGAGGTCGACGCGGTAGTCGTAGCCCCGGGACCCGCCGGCCAGCACTCCGTTGGTCAGCAGCAGGCCGTCGTAGGGGCCCGTGCCGTGCGCCGCGCCGTACACCTCGGCCGTCTTGGCCGCGACGTTGCCGCCCCAGGACTGGCCGTGCAGCAGGGTGAGCTCGGGTTCACCGAACCGGTCGACGAAGACCTGGCGCACCGTTTCGGTGTCCTCGGCAGCCATCCGGGTGCCGTACCCGCCGCGCCGGTAGGAGGAGCCCGCCCACGCGTACCCCTCCTCCACCATGACCGTCCAGCGCTCCAGGTCACCGGCGCTGCGCTCGGGGTCGGAACCGGCCGTCAGGCTCGGGCCCCCGTGCGCGTGGACGACGAGGGAGCCGTTCCAGTCGGCGGGCACGGCGAGGGTGTAGTAGGAACCGTTGCCGTCCTTGCCGGAGTAGCAGGTCGCGGTGTCCGCGATCGCGGCAGGACACGCCGCGCGCTCCGGGGCGCCGGGTGAGCCGGCCGCCGTCGCGGTCGAGCCGCCGGCGAGGGTGGCCGTGAGGGCGACGGTCGCGGTCACCGCGGAGAGGACGGGACGCAGGCGCCCGCGGGCTGCACCGCGGCGCGCGGCCCGGGTGGGGGAGGTGCTGTTCACGTGGCGTGCTCCTCGGCAGGCGGCGGTCCGGGACGACACCCGGATGGCCGATCGGTGCGAGTGGGCATGCTAGGCACGGCCCACGCCCCTCCGCCACGACGACGCGCGAGGAAGTACCCCCGGATTCGGTCCGATCATCATTCGTTCGCCCGAGCGACGCTGCCGGACGACGTCCGGTGGTCGCACCGTCCGTGAGTCGACGCGTCCACACGCCCCGGCCGCGCCCTGCCTCCCGGGGAGAACGCACCCCTGGCACCGCGGTGGCCGCCGCCCGCGCCGGACCTCGTCGTCGTCAGGGGCGGAAGACGACCTTGACCGCTCCGTCCACCTTCCGCTGGAACATGTCGTAGGCGTCCGCCGCCTCCGCCAGCGGCAGGTGGTGGGTGGCGAAGTCGTCCACCCCCAGCGGGTCCTGGTCGGTCAGGAGCGGCATGATCTCCGGCACCCACCGCCGCACGTTGGCCTGCCCCATGCGCAGCGTCACCTGCTTGTCGAAGAGCGTGAGCATCGGCATGGGGTCGGCCATACCGGCGTACACCCCCGACAGCGAGATGGTGCCACCCCGCCGGACCATGTCGATGGCGCTGGTCAACGCACTCATCCGGTCGACGCCTGCGGTACCCGCCAGCTTGGCTCCCGCCTTCCCGGGGAGGGCGGCTGCCGCGTCCTGGAGGAACTTCCCCGTCCTGTTGCCGTGCGCCTCCATGCCCACCGCGTCGATGACGCTGTCGGCACCCCGCCCCTCGGTGAGGTCGTGGACCGCCTCGGCCGGGTCGTCCACCTCGCCCAGGTCCAGCGTGCGGACCCCGCGGGCACGTGCCCGCTCGAGCCGCTCGGGCACGAGGTCGATGCCGATGACCTGCCGCACCCCGCGGTGCAGCGCGATACGGCAGGCCATGTCACCGATCGGCCCGAGGCCGATGACGGCGAGCGTGCCGCCCTCGGGCACCTCGGCGTACTCGACCGCCTGCCAGGCGGTCGGCAGGACGTCGGAGAGGAAGAGGAACCGGTCGTCGGGCGCGTCGGATCCGATCCGGATCGGCCCGTACTGCGCCTGCGGGACGCGCAGGTACTCGGCCTGCGCGCCCGGTACAGCCCCGTAGAGGTTGGTGTAGCCGAACAGCGCGGCGCCGGCGCCCTGCTCCCTGACCTGCGTCGTCTCGCACTGGGTGGGCAGACCCCGGTCGCACATGAAGCAGTGGCCGCACGCGATCTGGAACGGGACCACCACGCGGTCGCCCACCGAGAGGTCCCGCACCCCGGGCCCCACCTCCTCCACGATGCCCATCGGCTCGTGCCCCAGGATGTCGCCCACGTTCATGAACGGCCCGAGAACCTCGTAGAGGTGCAGGTCGGAACCGCACAGTCCGCTGGAGGTCACCCGGATCACCGCGTCGGTCGGTTCCTCGATGCGGGGGTCGGGTACGTCCTCCACCCGTACGTCGCGCTTTCCGTGCCAGACAGCTGCCTTCATCGCACCGCACCTCCGGGAGCGTCGTGGGGTCCCGCGGTCCGACGAGCCACCGGTTCCCCGGCGGCGGGCCGTGGCGCGGGGCCTCGTCCGTTCCTCCCGGGTTGCCTGGGAACGGGAGGATTACACATGCCGTGTCGCGGTAACACGCACAGCGCATGGTCCGTGCCGCGAGGCGGCCGTCCCACGGGCCCCAGCGGCCGGTCGGAGGGGCCCCTGGCGGGCGCGGCGCCGGGGGCGGCATACATTGAGCCGATGAGCCGGATCCACGCGTTGCTGCGCCGTCACCCCGTTCCGGTGGACGCCGCGTGGAGTCTGCCGATCGTCGTGCTGAGTTCGTGGCTGGTCCTCCGCTACGACAGCCCGCACTACCCCGGCGGACCGGCGTGGGCGGGTCTGCTGGTGGTGGCGACGGCGTGGGCGGCCGTCGCGGTGCGCCGCACCGCGCCCGGCCCCGCGATGTGGCTGACCGTCGCCACGGTGGTGCTGCACGTCCTGGGCGCGGTCGCCGTTGTACCGACCGCGTTCCTGCTGCTGGTCGTGGTCCATACCGCCGCGGCCGGGCCGCTCCGCTGGGCATCGCGTACCGCCCTGGTTCTCGCGCTGACCGCCCCCTGGTTGCAGGCCGCCCGCTGGGCCGTCGAGGGCGACCCGGGGTCCTTCCTCGTCGAGGGCTGCGTCCTCACCGCACTGGCCGTCGTGCCGTGGGTGCTCGGCGACTCGGCACGCACGCGCCGCGCCTACTTCGCGGAACTGGAGACGCGGGCCGCCCGCCTGGAGCGGGAACGGGAACTGGAGGCACGGGTCGCCGTCGCGGCCGAACGGACACGCATCGCGCGAGAGCTGCACGACGTGGTCGCCCACAGCGTCTCCGTCATGGTCGTCCAGGCCGACGGCGCCCTGTACACCATCCCTGACCAGCCGGCCCGGACCCGGGAGGCGGTCCGCGCGGTGAGCACCACCGGCCGCCAGGCGCTGGCGGAGATGCGGCGACTGGTGGGTGTGCTCCGCGACGCCGCGGAGGAGGAGTCGGTGGACGCCGACCGGCCCGGTGCGCCGCAACCCGGGCTGGAACAGGTGGAGTCGCTGGTGGAAGAGGTCCGTGCCGCCGGACTGGACGTCTCCTGGACGCTGGCGGGCGTGCCCCGAGCCGTCCCGGAGGGTGTGGCGCTCACCGCCTACCGCCTCATCCAGGAGGCTCTGACCAACACCCGCAAGCACGCGGGGCCCGGGGCCACCGCCGACGTGACACTGCGGTACACCGAGGCAGGGGTGGAGCTCACGGCGGAGGACGACGGACGGGGCCCCGCCGCGCGAGACGTCGGCAGGCGGGCGGACGGCGGCGGCAACGGCCTGGTGGGCATGCGGGAGCGGGTCGCCCTGGTGGGCGGTCGGGTGAGCCTGGGGCCACGGCCGGGCGGCGGCTACCGCGTCGCGGCGGTGCTGCCCGCTCCGGCGGCCGTGCCGAACCCGGCCACCGTCGGCGACCGCTGAGGGCGATGCGGCTTCGGTCGCACCAGGGCCGGCTCGCCAACCCGGCGGCGCGCCCCATCGGCCCACGACGGTCCACCGTCCTCGGCCGTGAGACGGCCCTCGCGCCGGTCGTCCTGACCGACGACGGTCGGCCCGGGGCCCCGGCGGGCGTCCCGTGCTGACCGCCCCGCACCGGGGCCCGGCCGCGGAGCCGCACGGCACACCGCCGTCGCCGCGCGGACCGGTGGTGACCGCGGAGGTGGACGATCTCGACGGCCCCTGCCTCGGTCCGCAGTGGTCCGGTCCCCGCTGGGCCGCCGCGCTGACGCCGCGGGGATGCGCCGTCAGACGGCCGTGTAGCCGCCGTCCACCATGTGGTAGCTGCCGTGCACGAACGAGGCGCGCGGCGACAGCATGAACGCGACCACCTCCGCGACCTCCTCCGGCGTTCCCAGCCGGCCTGCGGGATGCAGCCCGACCAAGCCGTCGTACTGCGCACGGTCCATCTCCCGCAGCAGCGGAGTCTCGATGAAGCCGGGGCCGACGACGTTGACGCGGATGTCCTTCGCCGCGTACTCCGCAGCGGCGGTCCGGGTCAGACCGACGACGCCGTGCTTGGCCGCGACGTAGGCGGCCGATCCGGGGGAGGCCACCCCGCCCAGGATCGAGGAGACGTTGACGATCGCACCGCCCGCGCCGGTCGCCTCGATCGCGGGCAGCTCATGGCGCAGGCAGTGGAAGACCCCGTCAAGGTTGGTGCGGACGACCCGGTTGTAGGCGTCGATGTCGTACTCGCCGGTCGGTGCCACCGGCCCGCCGACACCGGCGTTGTTGACCGCCAGCCGCAGCCCGCCGAAGGTCTCCGCGACGAACGCGACCGCGTTCCGCACCGACTCGGGGTCGGTCACGTCCATGGTGACGGCGGCGGCGTCCCGGCCGTCGGCGCGCAGGTCGGCAGCCGCCTTCGCGGCGCCGTCGCCGTCGTGATCGGCGACGACGACCGGGGCGCCCCCGGCGGCCAGGCGGCGGGCGGTGGCCAGTCCGATGCCCGACGCGGCGCCGGTGACCAGTGTCGGCAGACCGGCGAACTCGGTGGCGTAGTCGGGGACGGGCGTGCTGGTGCTCATGGGGTCGCTCTCTTTCCTGGGGCGTGCGGGCTCCCCCTCGTCGAGGAGGCGAGGGCCACCTGTTCGAACAGGGCGTCGTAGGACCGCTCCACCAGGGCGGTCAGTTCGTCCACGGCCTCGCCGTGCCCGGCTGGGGCCGGGCGGCGCGCCCACAGCCGCAGGGCGGCGGTCAGCACACCGGCGGCGGTGTCGACCACCACGGCGGGGCGCGGGTCGGCCGCGGCGTCCGCACCGAGACGTTCGGCGACGATCGCGACGGACTCCTCCTGCGCGTCCGCCCGGATGCGTTGGTAGGCGGCGAACAGGTCGGGGTCGGAATCGACCCTGGCCAGCAGGGCGCGGATCTCGGGCCGGCGGTGGGAGGCCGGGGTGTCAGTATCGGTGAGCCACTGACCGACCGCCCGCCGATACGCGGCCAACGGCGGTTCCGACGCCGGGCGTCCCCGCAGCAGCGCGTTGATGCGGGCCCCGTCGTCGCGGACGAAGTCCAGCGCCGCGTCCTCCTTGCCGACGAAGTAGCGGCTGAAGGTGCGCCGTGCGACGTCGGCGCGGTCGGCCACTGCCGTCACCGTCACCTCGCCGGGCCCGTCGCGCACCACGAGATCCAGCGCGGCGGCGGCCAGCGCCTCGCGGGTCCGCCGCGCCTTGCGCCGACGGCCGTCCTCCCTGGGGGTGGGGATCGTCGGGGAGTCTCGTTCAGCCGTCATGCGACCGACGGTACACCTGTTTGTGTCTCACTGGGACACATGTCCCGGTGGGACGGCGCTCGTCCGGCGCCGCCGGTCCCGCTGCGCTGTACCCGTTCACAGTCGGTCGGGACCGGGCGGCCGATCGTCCTCGGGGTGCCCCCACAGGCTCATCGTCGTACTCGCGCTGGGTGTCGTGACGTTCCTCCTCGTGCGGTGGGCTGCCGTGACGGTCACCGAGATCCCGGACGCACCGGTGTGGCGGCGGTACGCGGCGCTGCTGCTGTTCCTCGTGGCAGTCGCCCTCGACCTGCTCCGCGTGCTCGACCACCCCGAGCCGACGACCCTGCTCGGCCGGTGTTTCCACGTGACCGCCGCCGTCGTGAGCCGCGGCCGGGCCGCCGTGGCGGCGCCGGTGGGAGGAAGGCCGACGGCGGACTCCCCGTCAGCGCCCCGAAGGCCGCCGCGACCTCGGCCGGGTTGTCGTGGCCGAGCGCCGCCGCCACACGGGGGACGGCGAGGTCGGCGGCCGGGAGATGCATCGCTTGCGGCAGGCAGGTGCGCTCGACTGCCCCAACCGGATCCGCCGGGAGAGCCCGGTGGGCGGTCACGCAACGACAGCCGGAAATCGTCCACCAGTGCGACCCATGGGGTGCGTCGAGATGGCGACGAGGTGGCGCCGAGAGGCGCCGCAGCCCCGGCGGTCGACCGGTCCCACCGCGAACGGCCGGTCAGCGACCCGCCGTGCTCGGCCCCCCGCATCTCGCGCTTTCGGCCAACCTGACGCGTTGCAGGGAGAGTTCCGGAACTCCATGCACTGGACGCGGGACCTTCACGACTCCTACGCTCCCACCGGGTTCGAGAGCGCTCCCGGCCTTCGCTGTTCCACCCCACTCAAGGGAACAAAAGAAGGGCACTCCCCATGTCTCGCAGCATGCCCCGTGGCAGGATCACCCGCCGCTCCGTCGGCGCCGGCCTGTCCACGCTGCTTCTCGCCGCCGGTCTGGCTACCGTCGGCACCTCGACGACGGCCGCCGCCGAGGAAGCCGCCTCGCCCGGTCTGATCGCCGCCATGCAGAGCGACCTCGGCCTCACCGAGGACCAGGCCCTGACCCGTCTCGCCCAGGAGGCCGACGCCACCGACATCGCCCCGCTGGCCGAGAAAGCCGCCGGGGACACCTTCGCCGGCAGCTGGTTCGACCCGGAGTCGGGCGACCTCACCGTGGCGGTCACCGACGACAGCGCGGTCGACGCGGTCGAGCGGACCGGAGCGACCACCGAGATCGTCGCGCACAGCGCCGAGGAGCTCGACGCGGCCAAGGCCGAGATCGACGAACTGACCGAGGAGGCGCCCGCGGGCGTCGCGAGCTGGGGCGTGGACATCGCCACCAACCAGGTGGTGATCCAGGTCGTCGAGGAGAACGCCGACGACCCCGCGGTCCGGGAGTTCCTCACCGCGGCGGGCGAGGCCGGCCCGGTCGCCGTCACCACCCTTGACGAACCCATCACCACCGACGCCGCGGGCATCGTCGGCGGCGACCCGTTCTACGTCGGCAACTCCCGCTGCTCGATCGGCTTCTCGGTGCGCGGCGGCTTCGTCACCGCCGGGCACTGCGGCACCACCGGCACCGCGGTGCGGGGCTGGGACAACACCCACGTCGGCCACGTCCAGGGGCGGGTCTGGCCCGGCAGCGACATGGCCTGGGTCAACGTCGGCAGCGGCTGGTGGACCGAGCCCGTCGTCCTCGGCTGGGGCTCCATCTCCGACCGGCTGGTCCGCGGCTCCAACGCCGTGCCCGTCGGCTCCTCCATCTGCCGCTCCGGGTCCACCACCGGCTGGCGCTGCGGCACCCTGACCGCGGTCAACCAGACCGTGCAGTACTCCAGCGGTCAGGTCGCCAACGGCATGTCGTTCACCAACGCCTGCAGCGCGGCCGGTGACTCCGGCGGCTCCGTGATAGCCGGCGACCAGGCCCAGGGCGTGCACTCCGGGGGCAGCGGCAGCTGCGGCTCCTCCAGCATGACCGTCTTCAACCCCATCAACCCCATCCTCCAGCGCTACAACCTGACGCTGCACACCGTCTGACCGGTCGCGGGCCGCCGCCCGCGCCCGCGACGGTGCCCGGCCCGGCCCCGAACGGGGCCGGGCCGCGGCCCGCGGCCGTCAGAGGTCGCCGGTGTGGAGCAGGCGGTTGGGCGACCCCGGGGTGTTCGACATCACCGCCTCCTTGGTGGAGGTGCCGACGAGCCAGTCGGCGACGCTCTCCGGTGCCGCCCCCGGCCGCCGTTCCTTGAGCAGCGCGGCGACCCCGGCGGTGTGCGGGGCGGCCTGCGAGGTGCCGCTCAAGGCGACCGTCCCGCCGCCCAGCCGGGCCGAGACGACGTCGACCCCGGGCGCGAACACCTCCAGGCAGCCGCCGAAGTTGCTGAAACCCGCGGGCCGGTCGTCCCGGTCGGTGGCGCCCACGGTGAAGACGCGGTCCGCCCCGGCGGGTGAGGCGTCGCAGGCGTCCCGAGTGTTGTTGCCCGCGGACACGACGGGGAGGGTACCCCGCGCCGCGACGGCGTCGAACGCCTCGTCGATCGTGCGGGAGGCACCGCCGCCCACCGAGGCGTTCAGCACCGCGGGCTGCTCGGCGTTGGCGGCGACCCAGTCGAGTGCCGCGAGGACGCCCGCCGTGCTGCCGGTCCCCTCGCAGTCCAGGATCCGGACCGAGACGAGGTCGACCTCCCGCGCCACGCCGTGGGTGGCGCCGCCCACGATGCCGGCGACATGGGTGCCGTGGCCGTGGCAGTCGGCGCCCGCCCGGCCGTCGTCGACCGCGTCGTACCCCGCCGTCGCCCGGCCGCCGAACTCCTCGTGGCCGAAATCGAGGCCGGTGTCGACGATGTACGCCGTCACGCCCCGGCCCGTGCCCGAGACCTCGAACCGACCGTCGAGCGGCAGCTCCCGCTGGTCGATCCGGTCGAGCCCCCAGCTCTCGCCCGCCGGGGCCGAGCCGGCCGACCCGGCGGCCGGCCGGATGTCGGACGGCGGTGGGTCGGCCTCGACCACGGTGTTCTCCTCGACCGCGGTCACCCCCGGCATCGCACGGACCGCCGCCAACTGAGCGGGGGAGAGGGTGGCCGCGAAGCCGTTCCGGACCGTGCCGTAGACGAACATCGGCGACACGTCGACGTCCGCGAGGAGCTCGGCGGCCGACGTGGCCGGGTCCAGCGTGACGACGTACTGCCCCGGGATGACCCGTGAGGTCTGCTCCGCCGGCCCCGCGGTCGGCGGAGCGGCGGCAGCAGCGCCGCCGGCCGCCGCCGGCAGCACGAGCAGCAGGGCCAGCGAGACGTGGCGGACGAGTGGACGCGTGCGCATACGGACTCCAGGAGGGTCGGGACGCCCGCGGTGTGCTCCGACACCGGGGGACGGTGGACCTCCCCTGCTTCGTCCACGGCGGGCCCGTGCTTGAGCACGATCACCGCACCGGGCGCCGACCGCCGCGGCGCTCCGGCCCGATCGGGTGACGGGGCGGCCCCTCGCCGTCTGCCCGCACGGTCAGCGGCGTGGCTCCCAACGGAAGAACCGGGCGGCCAGCGCGACGGCGACCACGACCCAGGCGAGTGTCGGGGCGAGCAGCAGCAGGGATTCGGAGAACCCCGCTCCGCCGTTCCAGGCGTCGAGGACGAGCTCGGTCGCGGCACCGCCGGGGAGCAGCCGCTTCAGCACCGTCAACTCCGCCGTGCCGGTGAGTCCGACCCAGTTGGTGACCGCGACGGCACCGAGGCTGACGGGAAGTGTGGTGACCTGCGCATGCTCCGGCGAGTTGGTCAGCCCCGCGGTGGCGAGCCCGAGCCCCACCATCATCACCAAGGTCGCGACCACCGCCACCACGAGCAGCGGAGCATGCGCCGGTCCGCCGGCCACCCAGGACAGCACCGCGAGGATCACCGTCACCTGGACAAGCGCCAGACCGATCAACGGGAGCAGGAGCCCCGAGAGGATGCCGACATCGGACTCCGGTGTGGACCGTAGCCGCTTCAGGAAGAGTGTCTGGCGGCGCGAGGCAAGGGTGGTCACGGTCGACGCGTGGACGCCGAACGCCGCGACAGTGAAGAGCACCACCGCCGCGATGTACCCCACGCTCCCCAGGTCGGAGAAGAGCTCGTGGCGGGAGACGAAGAACACGCAGGCGGCGACGGGGCTGAGGAAGCTGGTGATCAGCACCAGCCGATTGCGGAAGAGCTGCATCAGTTCACTGCGGGCGATGACGAGCACGGTCGGGGTCCTCCGGTCGGGAAGTGGGGGTTCTGTCGGCTCAGGCGCCGTCGAGCGAGCGGAAGACGTCGTCGAGCCGTGTCGGCCCGGCCTCCAGACCGCGCAGTTCGACGGCCCGTGCGTCGGCCCAGTCGAGCAGGGCCCGCAACTCCCGCTGGAGCGCGAAGGTCTCGACGAGGAACCCGCCGTCCGGGCGCCGTGCGGCGGGGGGCGGCGGCGTCGGCGCGACGGCCGGCAGCGAGAACCGGATCGTCGCGGGCAGGGCCCGCGTCAGTTCGGCGACGGTCCCCTCGCGGTGGAGCGTCCCGCGGTGCATGAGCCCGATGCGGTCCGCGCGCTGCTGGGCCTCTTCCAGGTAGTGGGTGGTGAGCACCACGGTCGAGCCGTCCGCGCGGAGCCGGTCCACGGCGTCCCACAGGGCGTCCCGAGACCTGATGTCCAACCCCGTCGTGGGCTCGTCGAGGAAGATCAGTTCGGGTCGGCCGTATACGGCGGTGGCGAAGTCCAGTCGGCGCTTCTCCCCGCCGGACAGCTGGGAGACGCGCGTCCCGGCCTTGTGGGTGAGGTCCACGACGTCGAGGAGGCGCGCGACCCGGTCCTCGCGCCGGGAGAGCACGCCGATCAGCCGGACCGACTCGCGGACGGTCAGGTCCGGGGAGAAGCCGCTCTCCTGCAGCATGATGCCGGTCCGGGGACGCACCGCCCTCCGGTCGCGCGGGTCCCGGCCGAAGACCCGCACGGTGCCGGAACCGGCCCTGCGGTGACCCTCGACGATTTCCAGGGTCGAGGTCTTGCCCGCTCCGTTGGTGCCGAGCAGTGCGTAGAGCTCACCCTTGCCGACCTGGAAGGACAGGTCCTTCACAGCGTGGAAGTCGCCGTAGCTGAGGTTGAGCCGGTCAACGTCGATGACGGGTGTCGAGGTCATGCACCGATCACAGCCGTGTCCGGTCGACTCCGGCAGTGGCGCGGTGTCATCCTCGGGCGATGACGTTCCGATGCCCGTGACCATGACGTGGCGTCACTGGTGCCGGCGGAGGTACCGGACGATACTGCGACCGCCCCACCACCCGCCCGCCCCGCCCCGGAGCACCGTCATGAGCACCCAGCCCCCGCGCAGCCACCCCGCGGCGTCGACCTCGCCTCCCACCGGCCGCCGCTCAGTGCCCGGACCGGCGGCGCAGCCCGGAGCCGCCCGGTGAACCGGTGGTTCCCGCCGGGAGCCGCGACCGAGCCGCCCCCCGGCACGACCCGGCAGCGGGTGCGGCGGTGGAACCTCATCGCACTTGTCCCGCCCCTGGCCGTTGTCGGCACCGCCCTCGTGGTGTCCGAGGCCCGCACCTGGTGGGACGCGGTGGTCCTGGTCGTGGGTCTGCTGGCCGCGCTGGTTGTCCTCGAACGGTGGACCGCTGACGACATCTCCGGGGTCGCGGTCGCCGGGCTGCTCGTCACGGCGGCAGTCTGGCCCTATGGTGTCCTCCTGGCCGACAGCCCCGCCGCCTTCTACGGTCTGGCCATCGCCGGGCCGCTGGTCCTGCCCCGACTGTCCGTCCGGCGGCGCGCCGCCGCCCTGGGGCTTGCGGGGTACATCGCCGCGGTCGGCGCGACGAAGCTCATCCAGCCCCAGCAGGACGTCGCCGCGGTCATCGTCGGTTACGTCCTGGTGCCCACCGCCGTCGTCCTGATCGCGATCGGGTTCAACTTCGCCAACCACGCCTTCTACCGCATCATGGAGCAGGGGCGGCGGCACGAGGCCGAGCTGGCCGTCTACCGGGAACGCGTGCGGTTCGCCGGCGACCTCCACGACATCCAGGGCCACACACTGCACGTCGTCGCACTGAAGGTCATGCTCGCGGAGAAGCTCGTGCACGGCGACGCGGCCCGGGCCGAGCAGGAACTGCGGGAGGTGGGCGCCCTGGTGAGCGACACCATCGCCCGAACCGGGGAACTCGCCCACGGCCGGCGCCGACTCAACCTCTCCGTCGAGTTGGAGAACGCCAAGAACCTCTTCGAGGCAGCCGGCATCCGCGTGACCGTCGAACGCCAGACCCGCGTCGGCGTCGACGGCGAGGCCGACGAGAGGATCGACGGCCTGCTGGGCCAGGTCCTTCGCGAGACCACGACCAACATCCTCCGCCACGCCGACGCCACCCACGTCCGCCTCACCCTGACGGATGCCGGGATCTGCATCGTCAACGACGGCGCGCCGATCGGCCCCCTGCCCGTCCTCGGCGGGCTGGCCGTCCTGCGGGAGCGACTCGTCGGGGAGGGCGGGCGACTGACCGCCGAACAGCGGCAGGGCGACTTCCGCACCACGGCCACGTTCCCTCACCCGCACGCCTCACATCCACGCCCCGACCGGGAACAGGAGCGCCTGTGATCACCGTGGTGCTCGCCGACGACGAGGCCCTTCTCCGCAAGGCGCTGGCGGCGTTGCTGAGCCTGGAGGGCGGAATCCGGGTCCTCGCCGAGGCCCACGACGGGGAGTCGGCCGTGCGGGAGACGCTGCTCCACCGGCCCGACGTCCTGGTGGTCGACCTGGAGATGCCCGGCGTGGACGGCCTCGGTGCCGTAACCGAGATCCGACGCTCCCGGCCCGAGCAGCGGGTCCTCATGCTCACGCGCCATGCCCGACCCGGCGTGCTCCGCAGGGCACTCGCGCTCGGAGTCCAGGGCTTCGTCGGCAAATCCGCCGACCCGGCGCACATCGTGTTCGTGATCACCACCCTGCACGGCGGCAGGCGGTGGATCGACCCGGACGTCTCCGCGCTCGCCGTCATGAACGACTGCCCCCTCACCGGCCGCGAGCTCGACGTGCTGCGGGTGACCGCGGACGGCTACTCCGTCGCGGAGATCGCCGCCCGGCTGCACCTGGCGCCCGGCACTGTACGCAACTACCTCTCCCACGCCATGCAGAAGACCCGGACCCGCACCCGGCACGAAGCCGCCCGGTACGCGCGCGAGCACGACTGGCTGTAGCCCGACCGTCGCCGGGCGCGTGTTCGACGGAGCGGCCCGATCCCCAACCCCGGAGCCGAGCAGGTACGTTGGGGCGTGCGTCGCGGTGCACTCGTCCGGTGGACACGCCGCCCGCCCGGGGCGCGCCGACGGGACAGCCGGGGACGATCGATCCATGCCAGACGCGCCGCACGTGTCGGAAGCGGCCCGCGAGTTCGCCGCACTGCTCCGCGAGCTCAAGGAGCGCTCGGGGTTGAGCTACGGCGCACTCGCCGCGCGCCTGCACCTGAGCACCTCCACGCTCCACCGGTACTGCCGGGGGGAGAGCGTCCCCCACGACTACGCTCCCGTGGAGCGGCTGGCCAGAGCCTGCCGTGCGACGCCACAGGAGGCCACGGAGGTCCACCGCCGGTGGATCTTGGCGGACGACGACCGCCGACGGGCGGCGCGCACCGACCAGCGCGCACGACCCGGGACCGACCCGGACGACTCGCCCCCCGCTTCAGAGGCTCTCGCTGCGGAGGCTCTCCCCCCGGAGGCCCTCGTCGGCGCGGGCCCTCACGGCACCGCGGAGGCACTGCCGGACCACGGTCGGCAGGCCCCCGCCGCCTCCGCGACGCCCGCGGACGCTCCGGACGACCACGACCACGACCACGACCACGACCACGACCACGACCACGACCACCGATACGGACACGGGGGCCGGGCCGTGCCCCGTGACGGGAGCGCCGACCGGCCCGCCGCGCCGTCGTTCCCCGCCGCGCCCCCGAGCACCGGGC